>NZ_JBIVNJ010000026.1:0-111975 GCF_044753585.1 Streptomyces sp. NPDC088354
CCACCTCGGTCACCGTCTACCTGCACGGCTGGTACGCGCAGCCCGCCTACCTGGCCGACGACGTGAGCCTGCTGGGGGCACCCGGTTCGGGCACGGCCCCCCCCCCCCCCCCCCCCCCCCCCCCCCCCCCCCCCCCCCCCCCCCCCCGCCCGCGGCCCCCCCCCCCCCCCCGCGGGGCCCCCCCCCCCCCGCCCCCCGTCCCGGTGGGTCGTCGCCCTTCGTTTGCTGCGCTGCAGTCGGCTACCTCACAGGGTGCAGCCGGGTCCGGTGAGGGGACGGGGACAGAGGTTGAGGCCGGGGCCGCCGTTGCTGGTGTTGGTGCCGGGGCCTCCGTCCAGGACGTCGAATCCGTCGCCGCCGAAGAGGGCGTCGTTGCCGTTGCCGCCGAGTCCGAGGACCACGTCGTCACCGGGAGTGCCGATGAGCACGGTGGCGCGGTCGTTTCCGGTGATGGTCGCGGTGGGGTTGCCGGTGCCGCCGGTCGTCCGCAGGGGGAGAGCAGGGGGTGTTCTGGGTGGCGTCGGGCAGCGGGCCGGTCGTGGTGAAGGTCAGGTCCGGGAGCTGGTGACTGATCGTCACTTGGCCGTCCACGTCGGAAGTGCCCACGGGCGAGGAGCTGAACGGGGTGCCGGCGCCGGTCGGGGAGGCAGAGCTGCTTCCGCCGCCGCCACCGCCCTGCCCCTCCGGTGTGCACGTGATCCGGCGCCGCACGAGAGCACGTCCGTTGGAGCGGTTCAACTGGTGGTGACTGGGCGGGATCGGCCCCGACGGCGCGGGGAGGGGTGCGGTTCGACCGGGAGTGCTGTCGCGCCGTCACGTGTGAATCCCGGCCCGCAGATGAAAACAACGATCCACGGCTGTCGCCGCTTTCGGTGTGTGTCCCGCTCGTCCCGCGCAAGATGTCGTCAGCGACCCCTTACTCGGGCTCGCGGGGGCCATCACGGTCCGGGTGCTACCAAAGGGCGCATTCAAGCAGCAGTTCGCTCAGGGCCGCGGGCATGGTGATCATGCAGTCGTGTCCCGTCGGCAGTTCCCGTATTCGCGCCGGGGAGCCGTTGGGCTGCGTCGCGGGGACGGGCCGCCGCACGATGCCCTCCGGTTCCGCGCCGACGCAGTGGATGTGCGTGCGCGGAACCGAGTCCGCGGCGGGGTTGTCGAGCCGGACCGGTTGCTGCAGGCAGCGCACCGGCTGGTCGGAGAGCGTCGCACGCAGCCAGGCGACGTCCGCCGGGTCGGTGACCCCGAACAGACCGAGAGGCGCAGGCATCTCGGGCAACGGCGGGATGCGCCAGCCGGTGTCGGACCGGGCGGCCAGATCGATCAGGTTCTGGGTCATGGGCTGCACGTCGACGGCGTTCTCGCCGTGTTCCGGGACCATGGCGTCCAGGTACACCAGGTGGGCGATCCGTTCCGGGACCTCGTTGGCCACGGACGAGACGACCAGCCCCGCGTAGCTGTGGCCCACGAGCACCACCTCGGTCAGCTCCTCCTCGTGGATGAGCTTCAGGATGTCCTCGACGTGCGTGTCGAGACCGACATCGGGCGCGAGCAGGTGTGCCTTGTCGCCGTAGCCGGTCAGCGAGGGCGCGAACACCCGGTGTCCGGCGGACTCCAGGAGCGGGGCCACCCGCTCCCAGCACCGGCCGCTGTGCCAGGCACCGTGAACCAGCAGAAAAGTTGACATGGAGGGGGACGTTCTTCCTCTTCGGGGGGTGGAGAGCGCGGGAACATCACGGTTCCTGTCCGTGCCTCGGTACTCTTCAGGAACCGGCATCATCGTGCTGCACCTGCCGCGCCCCGATCAATACGGCACATTGAGGTGCCCCGGTTCTGTGGAGGTAACCATGAGCGGCCCAGCAGGCGGCGAGTCGCAGCCGGCACGGCCGGCGGACCCGTGCCAGGCGCGTGAAGTGCTCGGCATCGTCGGCGACAAGTGGTCGCTGCTGATCGTGCGCAACCTCAGCCAGGGGCCGCGCCGTTTCACCGAACTCAAGCGGGCCGTCGACGGGATCAGTCAGCGCATGCTCACCGTCACTCTGCGCGGCCTGGAACGCGACGGGATCCTCACCCGGACCGTCCGCAACGTCATGCCGCCGCACGTCAGTTACGAACTCACTCCGATGGGCAGGACCCTGCGCGAAGCCACCGCACCCCTGCTGGAGTGGAGCATCACGCACCTGACGCACATCGATGCCGCCCGCGCCGTGTACGACGCCCGCCACGACACCCCGTCCACCTGACCCGCGCTCGGGCTGCACTCACCGGCCGGCAGGTACGGCGCACTGGGCACGGCCGGCCCTTGGGATCCCGAGGTCGGCGAGGAGCCGGCCGGCGCGGAGGCACCGGGGGTTGCCGGGTTCACGTCGTGCTGGGTGAGTGCGCGTGCCGCAGACGTGGTGCCGGCGGCAGGGCGTGGGCGCTCCCGTCCTCGGGGGCGCGGAACGCCTCGATCACGTAGGCGGCGAAGCGGCGGGAGGCGATGAGCCGGGCCGGAAGGGGCGCGTGCTGGAGGCCCCGGTGGGCAGTCAGCATGAGGATCAGGTCGTCGACGACGAAGCCGGCGCGGAGCCGGCCGGTCTCATGGGCACGGCGGGCCAGTTCGGCGACCGCGCGCACGGTTCGCTCGCGGTCGGCGGTGAAGTCCATGGTCTCGGGGAAGGCCGTCATGAAGGCGTCGGCGAATCCGCGGCTGTGTGCGTGGAGTTCGCAGATCCGCTGGATCATGCTCTGGAATCCGTGCCACGCGTCCGCGTCCGTGAGCGCGTCGCGGACGGCGGCGTGACAGGCTCGGCGCTGCTCGGTGAAGGTCTGCGCGATCAGTGCCTGCTTGGTCGGGAAGTGCCGGTACAGCGTGGCGGGGGCGAGGCCCGCGTGCCGGGCGATGTCGCGCATGGGTGCGCTCAGGCCCTCCTCGCCGAAGACCGCGCGGGCGGCGTCCAGGATGCGGGACCGGTTGTCGCGGGCGTCGGAGCGCACGGTCTGAGGCACATGGCTGGTCATCGTCTCTCACTTCGGCCAGGCGGACGGGGGCGTCCGTTACGTTCCGATGGCGGTGTCGCCGCCCCGGCCCGGCAATCCGGCGGTGGCCCCGGCGGCGGGACCGCTTCGATACCCACGGTCGCAGCAGTCATGTGCGTCCGTCCACCGACCCGAGGAGCAGAGATGAAAGCCGTCGTCATCAGGACGTTCGGAAACCCTGATGGCCTGGAGGTCATCGACATGCCCGTACCGGTTCCTGCTCCGGGGCAGGTGCGGATCGCCACCGAGGCGATCGGAGTGGGCGGCGTGGACGCGGTGATCCGCCGGGGAACGCTCGCCGCCCACGGCTTCCGGGCGGGCCATCTCCTCGGCAGCGAGGTCGCGGGAGGCGTCACCGCGGTGGGAGAGGGCGTGGACGCGTCGTGGATCGGGCGGCGAGTATGGGCGTTCACCGGCCTGTCCGGTGGGTACGCCGAGCAAGCGGTCGCCTCGGTCGATGATGTGCTGCCGCTGCCCCAAGGCCTGACCGGCGCCGATGCGGTCGCTCTCGGCGGCTCCGGCGTGGTCGCCCACTTCGCCCTGGAGCGGGCCCGGTTCGCGCCCGGGGAGGCGGTGCTCGTGCGCGGTGCGGCGGGCAGCATCGGGATCACGGCGGTCCAGCTCGCAGCCAGGGACGGCGCCGGCTCGGTGGCGGTCACCACCTCATCGGCCGAGCGCGGTGCCCGACTGAGGGAACTGGGCGCCACGCACGTCCTGAACCGCTCCGGCGAGGGCGGCCAGGACACGCCGGCGGGCTTCGACGTGGTGATCGATGTCGTGGGCGGTCCCCAGCTTCCCCTCTTCCTGGACAGGTTGAACGCCAACGGACGGTACGTGGCCGTCGGTGTGGTCGGTGGGCAGCCGCCCGCGGACTTCGGCATGCGGCTGATGGATGCCTTCCGCAGATCACTGTCGTTCGCGACCTTCAGCTCCGACACCGTGCCCGGCGCCGACCGGCAGGCCGTACGGGCGTCCCAGTTCGCCGATGCCGCGCTCGGGGACCTGCGCACGTTCGTGCACGAGGTGCTGCCGCTCGACCAGGCGGCGCTGGCCCACCGCACGATGGACGCTGGAGAGGTGTTCGGGAGGATCGTGCTGGTGCCCTGATCGCTTACAGGTGCCTGGCAACGGAACAGGGGAACTCGGGCGTGAAGGGGGTGTTCCGCCGCGTCGTCCGGAGCCGCCCCGCGAGTCTCCGGAGACCGTCCGACGGAGCTGCGGCTCTGCGCCGGGGAATGCCGCCACCGCGGGTTCGCCGGCCTTCTCACCCCTGCGGGCTGATCCCCCGTACCGTCAGGGCGAGCAGCCGGTTCGCCTCGGTGGCGGGGTCCGGATGATGCTCCGTGGCGAGTGCGAGGCCCGTGACCAGTGAGACCAGGTCGGCGGTGGTCACCTCCGGTGCCACCGCTCCGGCCCGTGCGGCACGGCGCAGCAGTGGATCGACCGCGCTGCCCAGGCGTACCGCGCAGGTATTGACGTGGTCCGCGTCGTCCGTCCCGTCCTGGACCAGCGCATCGGCCATGCCGCGCGCGGTGGTTGCGTACGTGGTGAGCGCGCCCAGCCAGTCCAGCAGCGCGGCGCGTGGGTCGTCCGCGTCGGCGAGATCGACGGCACGGGCGCAGAGGGCGTCGATCCGGTGGCTGAACACGGCATCCAGCAGGGCCCGGCGGCTGGGGAAGTGGCGGCGCACGGTGGCCGATCCGACTCCGGCCGTGCGGGCGATCTGCTCCAGGGAGGCGTCGGCGCCGTGCGCCGCGACCTCCTCCTCCGCCACGGCGAGGATCCGTGCGTAATTGCGCCTGGCGTCAGCGCGCTGGACCGTCATGGCGTCTCCGTGCTTGCTAAGTGGCGGGGTCCTCCGTATCGTACGCGAAATAAATGGCGGGCCCCGCCGTTTATTTCGGGACGCGATCCGAGGAGCAGCATGACCACCCACTCCGCCCCTGTTCTGGTCGTCGGTGCCACCGGTCGGCAAGGTGGTGCCACCACCCGGGCCCTGCGCAGGGCGGGGATCCCCGTTCGGGCGCTGGTCCGCGACCCCTCGACCGCCCGGGCCAAGGCCGTCGAGGCGCTCGGCGTCGAACTGGTCACCGGCGACCTCGACGACCGCGGCTCCGTGAGCCGGGCCGCCGCGGGAGCGCGCGCCGTCTTCTCCGTTCAGATGCCCGACATGGACGGCCGCGGTTTCGAAGGCGAGGTCGCGCAGGCCGGCAACCTGATCGACGGCGCGCGGGCAGCCGGGGTCCCGCAGTTCGTGCACACCTCCGTCTCCGGTGCGGGGCAGCACGTCAGCTGGGTCAAGGGTCGTTGGGCCTGGATGGAGCCGTACTACACCGCCAAGGCCGGGATCCAGGACCGGGTCCGCGAGGCCGGCTTCGCACACTGGACGCTCATCAAGCCGGGCTTCTTCATGGAGAACTTCCTCCCCAGCGCGCAGATCATGTTCCCCCGCGGCGTCGACGGCGGCCTGGTGAGCCTGCTGAAGCCCGCGACCCGGCTGTCCCTGATCGCAGTCGACGACATCGGCACGGCAGCCGCCGCGGCCATCGCCGCGCCGGAGCGATTCGACAGGGTGGAGCTCGAACTGGCCGGCGACTTCCTGACCATGACGGACATCGCCGGGATCCTCTCCCGGACGCTGGGCACCGAGCTGACCGCACCCGACATGACGGCAGACGAGGCGACCGCCGCCGGGATGCCCGGGATGGGCTTCGCACAGGCCCACATCAACGAGGAATCCCAGCCCGCCCGGCCCGAGTTCGCGCAGGACCTGGGTCTGCCCCTCACCACCTTCGAGACCTGGGCACGAGACCACCTCGGGGACACCGGGTGACGCCGATCCGCGCTGCGAGCCTGCCGGGTCAGGCCGAGGGCGTCGGCTCCCTGTTGCCAGGCCGACCCGAAGCGCCGATCCTGGCCCGCCGCCGTATGGGCGGCATCCCCGGCGACCCGCTCCCGTACCGTGCAGGCGTTCGACAGCACCGGGCGACCTGGATCGGCGGCCGCACCGTCCGGCCCCCGTCCTGACTTCCGCGGTCCAGCGCCGCGTGACCCGCGCCCGCCGTCTACCGCCCCGTCATCGACCGCCGTCATGCGCGGGGATGCGCAGCACCGACACTGAGGACCTCCGTGCCGAACGCGCCCGCCGTGTTGTCCTGCCCCGATGCCCGCCCCGCCCGGCTGATACCCGTGTTCGGGTTCGGCGTGATCCGGTGGCGCACCGCTCAGCCGCGGTTACCGTGCGTCAGGGACGGCCGCGAGGGACAAGGCGCTTCGCCGAAGGCTGTGGGTGGCAGTGCCAGATGTGCGTGAAGTACGGGCTGCCGTACGGCCGACGGTTGGGCTGGACTCCGTCGCGTGTCGCGCCTCTGTGCCCGACGGGCGAGGTGAAAGCGCCAGGGTGTGTGCGTGCCTTGGACGCCCCGCTCGGGACCCTGTCAGCAACGCGAGGTGCCGGGCGTCGCCGCTTCCGCGGTGAACGCCGGCCTCACGGACACGTCCGGCGCAGGGGCCAGTTCAGCTTTGGGCAGTGCGGCCCGCAGTCGCGGACGGCGTCGCGGGGTTTGTCGTCCGGGCCCCGACCGTCTCGTCGTCCTTCATCGCCCGGGCCTCGCTCTTGAGGATGCGCATCGACTTGCCCAGGGCACGAGCCGTGTCCGGAAGCTTCTTCGAGCCGAACACCAGGATCGCGACCACCACGACCAGCAAAAGGTGCCAGGGCTCCAGTCCGTTCCTCAACATCGCTGCCACCGCTCTCACGCTCGAGAGGCGGTCCGCCGCCTCGTACAGGATTGCTCGCTTGCGCAAGTATGCGACCAGCATTGCCCGCGGACAACGGCGGCCCGCCGTCCAGGCGGCCTGCGCGGCCCATGCCTTCCGCCTGGACCGCGCATCCCCGCGCTGCCTGCTCTGGCTGCCGCCCAGCAGATCCCCTACCGGCAGCCGATGTACCTCGTGCTGCGGCAGTCCTGGATCACCGCACTCAGCGGCGGCCTCCTGCGCCGCCAGCAACTGCGCCGCACCGGCGCCGTGGAATCGCCCCTGGTCACCGTCTGAGCAGGCACCGCACCCGTCCAGCGTGCGGCCGGGGCAGGTGCCCGGCACCGGTCGGTGTTCGTCGATCGGAGACTGCCCGCCACGTGGATTCACCTGCGGCACGGTCCGCCGCACTCGGTGCCGGGGCCGCTGTTCGATGTCGAGGGCTCCACCGTCCCTGGGCGATGGGGGAGTTCCGCGCCCTTTCACGCGGCCTACGGCTGGATGAGTCCGGCACGGATGGCGTAGCGGGTGAGTTCGAGGCGGTCCTTCAGGCCGAGTTCCTGCAGCAGGTTGTAACGGTGGCGTTCGACGGTCTTGACGCTGATGACGAGCAGGTCGGCGATCTGCTGGGAGGTGTGGCCTTCGGCGATGAGTTTGAGGATTTCCTCCTCGCGGTCGGTGATGGCCCGCTCGGGCGGGGGTTCACCGTGCCGGGCTCGTTCGAGGTGGTTGCGGATGAGGGCGTTGACGGCGCCCGGGTAGAGGAAGGGTTCGCCGCGCATGGTGGCCCGGCAGGCTTCGATGAGGTCGCGGTCGGCGACGGATTTCAGGACGTAGCCGGAGGCGCCGGCCGCAAGGGCTTCGAAGAAGTACTGCTCGTTGTCGTACATCGTCAGCATCAGGAGGCGGATGTCGGGCCGGGTGCGGGAGATTTCGCGGGCGGCCTGGAGGCCCGTCATACGGGGCATCGCGATGTCGAGGATGGCAAGGTCGGGGTCGTGGGCGCGGACGGCTTCGAGGGCTTCGGCGCCGTTGCCGGCTTCGGCGACGACCGTCAGGTCGGGCTCGGCGTCGAGGATGAGGCGTACCCCGCGGCGGACCGGTCGGTGGTCGTCGGCGAGGAGGATGCGGGTCTCGGTGGCCTCGGGCATGGTCAGCTTCCTCCGTGTCGGAGGGGAACGACCAGACGCACCTCGGTGCCCCCGTCGGGACCGGTGCCCAGGGTGAGGTCGCCGCCCACGAGGAGGGCGCGTTCCCGCATGCCGCTGATGCCGGCTCCTTCGGGCTCACCACGGATGCCGTGACCGTTGTCGCGGACACTCAGCTCCGTACCGGCGGGGGTGTGCTTGAGGGTGAGGTCGACGCGGCACGCGCCTGAGTGGCGTGCGGCGTTGGTCAGGCTTTGCTGGGCGACGCGGTAGAGGACGAGTTCGGTGTCCCTGTTCAGGGTCGGCAGGTTGGTGTCGATGTCGTGGCGCACGGCCTGGGCGGGGCCGGTGAACTCGCCGGTGAGGGCCTTGAGCGCGCTGGCCAGTCCGAGTTCCTCGAGGACGCCGGGACGCAGCCGGCGGGCGATGCGGCGGATTTCGTCGAGACCGGCGCGGGTGGTGTCCTGGACCTGGCGGAGTTCGTCGCGCAGGGCCGGTGGTGCCTGGTCGGCGACGCGTTTGAGTTCGAGCAGGACGGCAGTGAGGGTCTGGCCCACCTCGTCGTGGAGTTCCTGGGCGCTCCGCCCGCGTTCGGCCTCCTGAGCGGACAGGGCGCGAGCGGCGCTGGTGGCGCGCTCTGCCTCCAGCCGGTCGAGCATGGCGTTGAAGGCCGTGATCAGCTCGGCCACCTCGCCCTGACCGCCGACCGCCGACCGCCGGGCGTACGCCCGGCCGCAGCAGATCGGTGGTGGTCATGGCCCGCGTGACGCGTTGCAGCGGGGCGAGTCCGACGCGCAGCAGCATGCCATTGGCGATCAGCATCGCGGCCAGTCCGGCGGTGAGGACGGCGGCCTCGGTGAGCAGGACGGGCGTGGAGACGGTCACCGGTCCCAGCAGCAAGGCGGTCGCCGCGGTCAGCACGACGGCGTTGAGCAGGAAGATCCGCCAGAACAGGGGCATGACACCGCCTCTTCTCCCGTCACCGCGCCGGCGGCCGTGTCCGGCCGGGGTTCCCCGGTGGGGGGCGGCTGCCGACGAGGGGGTATTCGGGCTCTCAAGGTCAGCCTGCCGGGTCGGGCGTGGGGATGTCCATCGGTGCCGGCACCCACCCGCCGACCGGATGTGGGTGTCGGGCACCCGCACACATGGGTGTCGGACCCGATGGTGACGTCGCACGGCTGTGTGTGACGGTGGCATGGACCCCCGAGGTGCTGCCCCCGGAAGGAGTGGTCATGACACAGCCCGAGACCGACCCGCTGCACGCCCTCGATGCGCAGACACGGCGAAGCGACCCTCAGTTCGCCCGGGGCCTGCGAACGGGGCGCCCGCGCCGGCCGCGCGAGTACCGGTGCCGCCGCGGCCCCGCCTGGACGCTGTTCGCGCTCTCCGTGGCCATGCTGATCGTCGGCATGACCCTTCCCCAGGGGCTGCTTCTCGCGTCGGGCCTGGTCGGCGCCGGCTTAGCGACGTATCTGGTCACCTCGCCACACGACCCGGACCGCCCCGACCTCCCGTGACACGCCCCAGGGCGCCCCCTCCCGGCAACGATCACGGGTGGTACCGCTGCTGCGGCCACCAGGAGCCCGCCGCCCCGGCGCGGGCGAAGCGGTTGCCGGCGCCGGTCCGACACCTCGATACGCCTCTGGGAGAGGTGGTGGCCGCTTCGGCGGTGGTCAGCGCTTCCCGCGTCGGCTGCGGATGCCGAGGGCGATGACGGAGACAAGGAACCAGAAGGCACCGAAGGCCGAGTATCCGGCGACGGTGGACAGGCTGCTCGTCGCCGAGGCGGACGTGGCAGCGATGGTGGCGCCGGCGAGTACGGACTGTCCACCGCTGATCACCATGGGCCACTGGGCGCCGACGGTGCGCCGGCGGCGGATCGCCACGACGAGCTGGATGGCTCCGGAAAGGAGGGCCCAGACGCCGAACACGAGAAGGGCCGCGCCGATGGTGGAGAACACGGCGATGATCATTACGGCGGTGGTGGCCAGGCCGAGACCCAGGTTGACGGTACTGACGCGGTTCGCGGAGCCGGTGCCGGCCAGACGACGTTCGAGGAGTGTGGCGGCGGCGTCCCACAGGGGATAGACGACGAGCAGCGCGGCCGCGATCCCTGTGGGGCTGTCCGCCGACACGAGCGAGCCGGAGGTCGTGAGGACGAGTACCACCCAGATCAGGGAGAAGACGACCCGGATCAGGTGGAGCGATCGGAGCCCGGAAGGCGTCGTCGCGCCCGTGGCCGAAGTGGTGGAAGCGGTGGAAGTTGCGGTGGTCTGAGTCATCGGGTGTCCCGGGGTGATCGCGACGGTGTGAGGCGGTCGCCTCGATGACGAGTCTCAGCGGCCTCGGCTGGCGCCGCGTACTTCGAACGAAGTAGTTCTGCCGTCCGCTTCGACGGCCTGTGCTCCGCCGTCCCGATCGACCGGAGCAGCCGCGCGGTCTACTTCGTTCGAAGTACACGACCGCCGCACACGTGAACGAGAATCGGCTCATGGGCAAGGCGCAGAACACTCAGGACGGGCTCGCGGCACCGCTGTGGGTCCGCCGCCCCGAGGTGCTGCACCGAGTCGCCTACGCGCTGGCGGCTCTGGTGTTCACCGGTCAGATCGTGGCGGTGATCCTGCGAGGTTCGGACTGGCCGACGGCCCTGTCCGTGCTCCTCGCCGGCATCGGCGTCGCCCTCTCGTGGTGGCGGCCGTGGGCGGGACTGGTCGTGACGAGCGCGGCGTCCTTCGCCGTCACAGCGGTGGGCGACGACCCCCTGTCGGTGTGGATGATGGCAGTGCTCGTGCTGTTCTCGGTCACCCTCAGGGGAAAGCAGCCGCTGGCCGGAACCGCCATCGTGGCGGCGTTCTTCCTCGGGGCGTTCATGACGCTCGGAGGATTCCGCGGCGGCGCGGTCGTGGGAGCCGCCGCCGTCTTCTCGGCTGTGGCAGGAGGTGCGACGGGGGCCGCGCTCCGCATCCATCGCGACCACTGGTGGACCCTGGCGGAACGGGCCGAAAGCGCCATCGCCACCCGCGAGATCGAGGCCACCCGACGCGTGACCGAGGAACGGCTCCGCATCGCCCGGGACCTCCACGACGTCATCGGCCACCAGGTCGCGATGCTGAGCCTGCACCTCGGTGCGGCGGAAATCGGACTGCCCGAAGACGCCGAGTCCTCCCGGCAGGCCCTCGTCTCGGCGAGGTCCAGCGCCCGCACCGTCGTCGTCGAAACGCAGCGCATCCTCGCGCTCCTCCGGCTCGGGGACGACGTCTCCGACGACGAGGCACTCCGGCCGACCCCGGCGCTCAGCGGCCTGGAAGGACTCATCGCCTCTTTCGAGAGCATCGGCCTCGACATCCGGCCCTCCATCGACATCCCCGCCGGCTTCGTGGAGCCCAGCGTCGGCGTGACCGTCTACCGGGTCGTTCAGGAAGCGCTCACGAACGCCTACCGGCACGGAGAGGGGACGGCGTCGGTGGATGTGCGCGAGCACGAGGGCAGGATCTGCGTCACCGTGGAGAACCGCGTCGGTTCCTCACCCCGCGGCTCCGACTCGGGCAGTGGGCTCGGACTCGTGGGGATGCGCGAACGCGTCGAGTCCTCCAGCGGGCGGCTGACGATCGACAGCCACGACGGGCGATTCCGGGTCCACGCGGAGTTCAGCCCCCTGGGAGCCGTCGTCCGATGACGCGGATTCTGATCGTCGACGACCAGGACGACATCAGGGCCGGGATCCGGGCGATGCTCCGGCTCGACCCGGGTCTCGTCGTCGTGGGTGATCTCTCCGACGGGCTCCAGGCCGTCCCCTTCCTCCGGGAGCACCCCGTCGACCTGGTCCTGATGGACATCCGGATGCCCGGCATCGACGGTGTCGAAGCCACCCGCCGGATCCGCGCGGAGCATCCACCCGAAAAGACGCGGGTGATCGTGCTGACCACCTTCGACCAGGACGACATCGTTCTCGCCGCCCTGCGCGCGGGCGCCAACGGATTCCTGAGCAAGACCGTGAGCCCCGCTGAACTCGTCGCCGGAATCACCGAGGTCGTGGGCGGCGGCGGTGCGCTGTCGGCCGCCGCGACGGCCGCGCTCATCGGTCACATGACCGACAGGCCGCCCCCGGTCATCGACCAGGAGCTGCTGCGACGCTTCGGCGCTCTGACACCCAGGGAGCGGGACGTGGTCGTTCTCGTCGCGAGCGGTCTCGGCAACGACGAGATCGCGGCCCAGATGTCCGTGTCGCCGTTCACCGTGAAGACGCACGCGGTGCGGGCCATGACGAAGGTCGGCGCACGTGATCGGGCGCAGCTCGTCTCGTTCGCCTTCCGGGCCGGCCTCTACCCCTGAGCCGGGCGGGTCATCAGCCGGCCGGCCGACGTCCCCGACCGGCGGCCAGCGACGCGGCCGCTCCGTGGGACCAGGTCCGACGGATGAGGGCGGGGACGACGCGGCACGCCCCTGCGGTCCGGGGGCGTGCCTTTGCGGTTCTGCGGTCGCCACTGATGTCCTTCACGTCGATCCGGGGGTCCAGAACTTCTGCTGCTGGGGGCAGGAGTACCAGTCGCCCCGGCGTGATGGCGTGTCCGGTACTGGGACCACGGACGGTGAGGTGGTCAGCCGGCGGCAGACGGGACCCTCTCCCGCGCTACTTCGGCACCGTCTGTGTTTCCGGCTCCGGGCTCCTGGCCGAAGTCGCGCTTGCGCAGGCCGAATGCGGCGATGAGGACGCTGACGGCGAGAATGGCGGCCGCCACGGTGAATCCGCGCTGGAATCCTTCGACCAGGGCGGACGACCGCTCGGCAGCAGTGGGCCGGTCGCCGGCGCCGGAGAGCAGGTGGGTGGTGTGGCTGGTGGCCAGGGTGCTGATGACCGCAAGACCCAGGGCCGCTCCGAGCTGCTGCGAGGTGTTGATGACTCCGGAGGCCAGGCCGCTTTCCTCGGCGGCGACGCCGGTGGTGGCGACAATGAAGACCGGGGTGAACACCAGCCCCGCGCCGATGGCGGTGAGGAGGAGGCCGGGCAGGACGTCGGTGGCGTAGGCGCCGTGGACCGGGAGCCGGAGGTAGGTCAGCAGTCCGGCGGCGACGAACAGGAGGCCGGTCACGAGCAGCAGTCGCGGTCCCGTTCTGCCGATCAGCTTCTGTCCGAGGGTGCCGGCGGCCGCCATGGCGACGGGCCAGGGCAGGAAGGCCAGGCCGATCTTGATGGGGCTGTAGCCGAGGTTCGCGGCGAGGTAGAGCGTCGGGAAGAACATCATCACGAAGAGGCCGCCGGAGAAGGTGAGCATGGTGGCGTTGCCGACGGAGATCGTGCGCTTGGTGAAGATGCCGAGGCGGATCAGCGGGTGGCTGGTGCGCAGCTCGATCACGACGAAGGCGGTGAGCAGTGCGACGGCGACCGCGACCAGCCATATGAATCGGGCCGATCCCCATCCCCAGCTCTGGGCGTTGACGATCGCGTAGACAAGGACGGTCAGGCCGCCGGTCACACTGACGGCACCCGGCAGGTCCATGTGGCGCAGACTTCCCTGTGCGGCCCGTGTGTTGGGGATGGTGCGCAGTGCTCCGACGATGCCGACGAGGCCGATCGGGATGTTGACCAGGAAGATCCACCGCCAGGACGCGTAGTCGGTGAGCACACCGCCGAAGAGCATGCCGGCGGCGGAGCCGCCGGCGGTCACGGCGGTGAAGAGGCCGAGCGCCTTGACTCGTTCTGCGGTGTTCGGGAACGTCACGATGATGATCGACAGGACCGCCGGGGAGACCAGGGCGGCGCCGAATCCCTGGACTCCGCGGCCGGCGACCAGCATGGAGGTGTCGTTGGCGAGGCCGTTGACCAGTGAGGCCCCAGTGAACAGAGCCAGTCCGGACAGGAAGAGGCGCTGTCGTCCGAAGAGGTCTCCGGCGCGGCCGCCAAGGAGCAGGAAGCCGCCAAAGAACAGCACGTATGCGTTGATGACCCATTGCAGGTCGAGTTGGGTCGCGAAGCCCAGGTCCGTCTGGATCGAGGGCAGAGCCACGGTCACGATCGTCGCGTCGAGGGTCACCATGAACTGGGCGATCAAGGTGAGCGCCAGGATGATCCAGCGTTTGCTGTCGTTCGGCCGGGTCACGGCGGGAGCGTCTGCGGTGTGCGCAGTCACGTCATTTCTCCATTGTTGAGGGAACGCGTGCCGAGGGTTCCGGTACGCGAGGACGCCGGGACGGCGTCGACGGCTGGGCGGGCCCGGCTGCCTACGGTGACGAAGCGGTCGCGGTGGGCGCAGGCCGGCTGCCGTCAGGGGTAAGGAATTCCCTGCCACTGGCTCAGCAGCGGGGCGAGCGAGGTCTCCTCGTAGGCGAGGTGCGCCAGCAGGAATTCCGAGAGCCTGTCGAGGGCATCGGCGAGACGGGTGCGTTCCTCGGCCGTCTCGCCTCCGTGCGTCAGCGCGTGGGCGGCCGCCTCCACGGCGTCGGCCAGGCCGGAGACGCTTCGGTGGTCGGCCTCCAGCTTGTCGACGACCGGGTTCATGCCCGGCGCCCGGCTGCGAACCGCCGGGAACAGGCTCGCGCTCTCCAGGGCGTGGTGGCGGTGGACGAAGGTGCAGGCCTGCAGGCAGTTCACCTTCAGCTGGAACAGCGGCCCCCGCGTCCGCAGGTCGTGCACGCGTGCCTGCACCTCCGCGGCCGGGGCGCCCGCGGACACGTCCGCGGCCAGTTCCCTGCACGCGCGCAGGTCACGACGGAGATGCTCGTGGACCCACTTCAGCTCGGAGAGCACGGTGTGCTCGGGGTCTGCGATCCGGGGCATGGACCTCCACCTTTCACCGTCCTGAGAGCACTGCGCTCGACAAAAGATCCCGAGGAGATCTTATGTAAGACAGATCGTCTGTCAAGCAGAAGATATGTCTTGCCGAGGTGAACTACAGTGGTCCCGTGATTTCACTGGGCAGCGGCGGTGCAACGGGGCCGGGAGCCGAGGCTCCCCGCTTGGAGGAGGACTTCGGACTGGCCGTCGGCGTGGTGTTCCGCGCCTACGCGAAGGCGGTCGAGGCCGCCGCGGCCGAAGTCCCCGGGGGCTCGCGCGGGTATCTGGTGCTCATGGCCGCCGTGCGGGGCGAGGCCAACGGCCAGCGGCTGCTGGCCGAACGTCTCGGCGTCGATCGGACCGTCATGACCTATCTCCTGGACGACATGGAACGGGCCGACCTGGTCGAGCGCAGGCCGGACCCCGCCGACCGTAGGAGTCGGCGCATTGTCGCCACCGAGCACGGTGCCCGGCGATGGGAGGAGCTGCGCGGTCGGGTTCGCGGGGTCGAGGATCAGCTTCTCGGCGTCTTGCCGGAGGGGGTGCGCGACCAGTTCCGCGCGATGCTGTGCGCGGTCGCGAGTCATGTGAACGCGGAGGATCCGGTCGCCCACGCCTGCCAGGTGGCCGCGGAGCTCAACATCTCCCAGTAGCCGGTCACCTCGTCGCGACGCGGTCGCCGGCGTGCCACAGCCTGGGTAGGCGGTGACGCCTGCTGTCCGCCACGGCTGCTTGGCCGGCACCTGCAGGATGTCTGGGGCCGGTGAGGCGGCTCCGGACGGCACGCCAAGCGGTCATCAGGACTCCCGACCGGCGGATCCACCTCACGACCGCGCCGAGGGCGGGGTGGGACGCGTCCCGCTGTCATCTCCCACTGTCGTGTGACTGCGTGTCTTGTGAGCGACTCGCCGGGAGACGCGGGACTATGACCGTGGACTTCGGCAGCGCAGTGCGTCGTTGATGCGGCACGGTACCTCCGGAGACGGCCGGGCTGCCTGAAGGAGGGCACCGGCGTACCGCGGGGCTGCGCCGCCATGGCCTGGCACAACTGGCGGGGATTTTCGTGGACTACGGGACCCGGCTGGATGTTCCGTCCGGGAAGGTCGTGGTCGTTGACGCGCGTTCGGTGGGCACCTCGGTGGAGTCCTGCCCGTCGACGGGGTGCAGGACGCGGCGGACGCCGCGTCGGTCACCGTTTCAGTCGAGTGCGGCGAGGGCGGCCTCCGCGGCCGCCATCAGCGAGGCCCGGTCCGGATTGACGGCGCCCATCACCTTCAATCCCTGCATCGTCACCATGAGGAACCTGGCCAGGTCGCGGGGGTCGCGGGCGCTGGGCAGTTGACTGCTTTCCTGTGCCTCCGCGATGACGTCGCGGAGGGCGTCCTCGATGGAGGACGTCGTTGCGCGCACGTGTGCGGCCACCCTGGCGTCGTGGGCGACCCGCTCGGTGGTGGCGCCGACGATCAGACAGGACTGCCGGCTGCCGTCGCGCACGACCCCGTCCACGGTCGCCACCAAGACCTCGCGCAGGAGTTCACGGGCGGGCGCGCCGCCGCGCAACAGGTCGACCAGGGGTACGGCGTAGCACTCGCGGTACCGGTCCATGGCCGCGAGGTAGAGGCCCTCCTTGCTGCCGAAGGCGGCATAGAGCGAGCCCCGGCCCACGCCGGTGGCGTCCACCAGGTCCTGCACCGATGTGCCCTCGTAGCCCTTCCGGCGGAAAGCCCTCATCGCCGCGTCCACGGCCGTCTCGGTGTCGAACTCCCTCACGCGTGCCATGGTCGCGATCATACACCCGACGGGAACGAGCGGTACAGATTTCTTCGCGGGCGCCCCGGGGTGCCGGGAAGAATATTTTGACCTTTCGTTCCACATAGAGTTCACTGCCCTCAGGCGGCACATCGCCTTGCGCCTCACGGCGCACCCCGTCGCGGTCCCCCGTGGGCCGCGGAACCCGCAAGGAGCAGACCATGACCGCACAGACACCGCCCACCCGATCCCCGTGGCGCTCCCGCGTCGCCGGCGCGGCAGCAGTGGCCGCACTGCTGGCAGGCGGCGGCGCGGGAGCCGCGGCCTGGGCCTCCCAGCCCGCGGCCGCGCAGCATCACCCGGCGCCGGGCCCCTCCGCTTCGAACGCGGCCACCGTGCAGCGACTGGCCGACATCGAGGACATCCGCCAGCTGAAGGCGCGCTATTTCCGCTCCATCGACAGCAAGCAGTGGCCGCAGCTGGCCGCGCTCTTCACCCCCCACCCGACAATCGACGTCAGTGTGAAGTACCACAGTGGCAAGGAGCTCGCCGAGAAGACGGCGGCACTGCTCGGGGACGCTCCCACAGCCCATCAGGGCTTTCTGCCGGAGATCACCGTGAACGGCGACCGCGCCACGGGGATCTGGGCGATGGAGGACTACGTGAGCTTCCCGGCCGGCTCGAGCTACAAGAACGGCTTCCACGGTTACGGCGAGTACCACGACACCTACCAGCGGATCCATGGCCACTGGTACATCTCCAGCACTGTGCTGTCCCGCTTCCGGGTGGACACCGTCCCCAACTGGACCCCGGCACCCGAGGCACCGAAGAAGTAGGTGCCCAGGTGCCCGACACCCCACCCGGCGACCCCCGTCGGACCACTCTTCCATCGGCGCGTCCCACAGGAGTGACAACATGAACCACCCCATTGGCGTCGGCATCATCGGCGGCAGTCAGGGAGGCTGGGCCTCCATCAGCCACGTACCCGCCCTCGCGGCACATCCGGACTTCGAACTGCGTGCCGTCAGCACCTCCCGCCGCGCGTCAGCGGAGGCCGCCGCCGAGGAGTTCGGGGTCGAGGCCGCCTTCGACCACCACACGGACCTCCTCGCCCATCCCGGCGTGGACGTCGTCGTGGTCGCCGTGAAGGTCCCGCACCACCGGGAGTTGATCTCGGCGGCCATCGACGCCGGCAAGACCGTCTACGCCGAGTGGCCCCTCGCCATGGATCTGGCCGAGGCCACCGAACTGACCCGGCGTGCCGCGGCCGCGGGCGTGCGCACCGCTATTGGCCTCCAGGGGCGCTACCACCCCGAACTCCGCTACGTCCGCAAGCTGATCGCGGACGGTCGGATCGGCCGGGTCATGGGCACCACTCTTGTCGCCTCCGGCATGGTCTGGGGGCCGGAGACCACCACGGCACGCGCGTACTGGTACGACCGGACGCAGGGCGCCACCCCGCTGACCGGCGCGGCCCTGCACGCCGTGGACGCGCTCAACGTCACGCTCGGCGAGTTCGACCACGTGTCGGCCAACCTCGTCCTGGGCCGGACGTCGGTCACGGTGACCGACGACGACAACAAGGTCGTACCCGTGACGGCCGCGGACCAGATCTCGCTGGTCGGCACGCTCGAAGGCGGAGCCGCGGCCTCGGTCTTCTACCGCGGCGGAACCTCCCGCGGCGACAACTTCCGCTGGGAGATCAACGGCACCGACGGGGACATCGTCCTGACCGCTCCCTGGGGCAACATCCAGGTCGCCGAGCTGGCGCTCCAGGCCGGTTTCGGGACGGACACGACCGTTGCCCCGGTCGAGGTGCCCGCCGAGTACGCCGCCGACATCCCCGCAGGCCTCACCGGCCCGGCACGGAACGTCGCCGCCCTGTACACCAACCTGGCCAGGGACCTGCGTGACGGTACGCACACCGTGCCGGACTTCACTCACGCCCATGCACGTCACCGGCTCCTGCGGGCCATAGAGAGCGCCTCCGCCGAACGGACGGCTCAGACTCTCGGCTGACCGGCGCACGTCCGGACCAGCGCGTCTGACGGGCATCACCCTGCCCAAAATATGTAACGATCGGTCAAAAATGGGAGTGAACATGAAGGTGGTAGGGGTGTCCCGGTTCGGGGGGCCGGAGGCTCTGCGGGTCTTCGACGTGCCCGCACCGCATGCCGGACCTGGTCAGGTGCGCATCCGGGTGCGCGCCGCGTCGGTGAACCCGGGCGACCGGTATCTGCGCAACGGCGCCCTCGGCCCGACATCCCCGGCACCCCCCTACGTGCCGGGCATGGAGGCAGCCGGGGTGATCGACGAAATCGGCCCCGGCACGGTCACCGATCTGCGCGTCGGGGACCGGGTCATGGCGGCGTCGAACCCGACGCTGCCCGGCGGCGGTGCCTACGCGCAGTACCTGGCCCTGCCCGTGCATGCGGTCGCACCCGCTCCCGCCGGGACGACCCACGCCGAAGCGGCGACCCTGCCGATGAACGGCCTGACCGCGCAACTCGCACTCGACCTCGCCGGACTGTCCGCAGGACAGACGCTCGCGGTCACCGGCGCGGCGGGCGTGGTCGGCGGGTTCGTCACCCAGATGGCCCGGGCCGCCGGCTGGGTTGTGGTCGCCGTCGCTGCGCCGGCCGACGAGCAACTGGTGCGTTCACTGGGAGCAGACACCGTGGTGCCCCGGGGAGCCGGCGCCGCCCAGCGGATCCTCAGCACCGTGCCGGGTGGAGTGGATGGAGTGGTGGACGCCGCTGCCATCGGATCCGCGGCAATGGCCCCGGCGGTCCGCGACGGCGGCGTCATCGTCACGCTGCTCGGTGAAGGTTCCCAAGCGATCGGCCCTGATGAGCTGCGCCGCCGTTCCTTGCGGAAGCTTCCGGCCTACGTCCCGGAATACATGGGCGACCGAAGCCGGCTGGACGCTCTGCGCTCCCAGGTCGAGGCGGGCGGTCTCATCCTGCGCGTCGCCGCCGCATTCCCCGCCGATCGTGCTGCTGAAGCACACCGCCTGATGGAGGCGGGCGGCGTCCGGGGCCGGATCGTACTGGAGTTCTGAACCGCCCTGCGCGCAGTGGGCGCGCTGTTGTCCATCTCCGTCGCCCGGCTGATGGTGTTCCTCGACAGCGTGATCACGACACTGCGCCGGCCTGCCTTGCGGCGGTCTGCTCACCTTCGGAAATCGCCTGGGCGAACCTACTGGGCCGCCGCAAACGGGCCTTCACCATCGACCCCGTCGCCTGCGCCCTGTGCTGGGCACTCGGTGGAGCCGCCACATGCGCCGGGGTTCTCGTGACCGCACGCCCCGGGCAGGGCGTTCTCGAAGCGGCACGGCCGCGGCACCGGCACCGGCACCGGCACCGGCACGGCGCCACGTCCGCCCCCCGAGTGCGAGTCCTGGGTCAGTGCTGCGACACGGCCCCCGAACCGCCGACCGCCGACCCCCTCCAGGCTGAGGCGGGCCTCGGTACGACGGACACCCATCGAGTCCGTCCCGAGTGGCCGGGGGAGGGGCGGGAGGCACCCATCCCTGACCGGTGACGGAGCGCCCTGGTGGCGTCGCTCCGGATGTGGAGGCCGGGTCCTGCGAGGCATGGCCCGCGAGGCCGGAGCAGTACCCGGGCGCCGGACCTACGGCGGATACCCAGCCGTAGAAGCTGTGGAAGCATGGAAGGAGCTACGAAACCGACGGGCAGGTGTCGATACATGTCCGCTCATCAGCCCGTGGCCCCGCCGGGTGCGAAAAGGGTCTGCCAACCGGTCGATGTAGTGGCCGTGGTCAATGCCGATCTGACGGTGATCGCGTGGACCGAGGCCGGTCGACGCCTCTGGGGCTACCAGGGAGCAGAGGTGTTGAACCATCCCGCCAGACGACTTCTGGCAGCTCCCGCCGACTCGGACTGCCTCTGTCAGCTGGCATCCGGCCGTCCCTGGTCCGGGACGGTGGAGATCAGGTGCCGCGACGGCCGTACAGCCTTGACGGATTTTCGGGCCGTCCCCCTGAACCTCGCCCACAGCGAAGAAAAGCTGTTCGTGTGGTCGGCGGGTTCAGCCGTGCCCCCGGCACCGACACGTCCTGACCCGTCGGTTCTGACAGCGCTCATGGAGCGTTCGCCGATCGGCATGGTCGTCTGGGACCGGGACCTGCGATGTACCTGGTTCAACGACAGCGGCGAACGGGAGAGCCCGTTCCGGTTCGGGCCGGAAGTCGGACGCCACGTTGCCGAGTTGTTGGCCACGGACAACCCCATGTTTCTCCAGGCTGTCATGCGCAGCGTCCTGGAAAGAGGGGTTCCGGTACTCGATCACGAGTTGTGGAGGCCTGCGACACGGGAGAAAGAGGCACGCGTCTACTCGGTCTCCATATTCCGCCTCGACGACGCGGACGGCGAAGCGGTGGGCATCTGCACCATGGCTGTCAATGTCACGAAGAGCAGAGCGCGCGGGCGACTCAACATGCTGAGCAACGCGGGAACCCGCATTGGAACCACCCTTGACGTAATGAAAACGGCTCAGGAATTGGCAGATGCATCCGTGCCCGGAATCGCCGATTATGTGACCGTCGATCTGGCCGACGTGGTGCCCCTCGGGGAGGAGCCGCTGGAACGCCTCAACTCCACGGACACCAGCATCCCCGTTTTCCGCCGAGCCGGAGCGGCTTCGATCCACCCCGATTTCCCGGAGTCTCTCGCGGAGATCGGGACTCCCGTATTCGTCCCCCCGTCATCACCGTTCACCACTGTCCTCCATTCCCGCAAGCCGTACTTCGAGCCGCGGCTCGACACTTCCCCGGGCACATGGCTCGACGACGACCCGACCCGGGCCCGGGTCATACGGCAGACGCGGATGCACACCTTGATGATCGTTCCGCTCCATGCGCGCGGAACGATGCTGGGGATCGCTGTTTTCGTCCGCACGGAGAACCCTTCCCCCTTCACCAGGGGCGACCTGCTCCTCGCCGAGGGGCTGGCCGACCGGGCCTCGCTGAGCCTGGACAACGCGCGCCGCTACAGCCGGGAACGAGCGGCCGCCCTCACCCTGCAGCGTGAGCTGCTCCCGGATCAGCTGTGGGGCGGTAGCGCCGTCGAGGTCGCCTCGCGCTACCTGCCGGCGGACACCCACGGCGGCGTCGGCGGCGACTGGTTCGACGTGATTCCGCTGACCGGCGCGCGAGTGGCCCTGGTGGTCGGTGATGTCGTCGGCCACGGCCTCAACGCGGCGGCCACGATGGGACGGCTGCGGACGGTCGTCCGGACTCTGGCCGACGGGGCGCTGTCACCTCCTGAGGTACTGGCCGGCCTGGACCGACTCGTCGTAGACATGACCAAGGACCACCCCGACGACACCGGGTTCACGTCACCTGTCATGGGCGCCACCTGCGTCTACGCGGTCTACGATCCGTGCACCCGGCACTGCACCATCGCCAGTGCGGGACATCCGCCGCCCGCGATCGTCTCGCCAGGCGGTGATGTCGCCTTTGCCGATGTCCCCGCCGGTGCGCCGATCGGACTGGGGCTGGGCGCCTACGAATCGCTCGACACGGAACTGGCGGAGGGCAGCCTGATCGCCCTGTACACCGACGGCCTGATCGAGCGCCGCGGCTCCGACATCGACCAAGGACTTGAACGACTGCGCGGCGCTCTCGCCTCTCCGGCCCCGGACCTCGACAGTCTCTGCTCGGCGGTCATCGAAACAGTCGTGGCCAGGACGCCCTCCGACGACGACATCGCCCTGTTGCTGGCACGCACCCTCGTCATCTCCGGTGATCCGGCCTGATGCCGGGCGTGGACGCGAACGCGCGCATACACGGAGCCGTCCGCGATGAGGCCGCGGCACTGGAGTGCGTCCACGTGGCCCGTCATGAGCCTGGACCCCGCCGACGCCGGCCGCTTCCACCGTTCGGCGAAGCGGCAGGGCGACGGCAACCGGCTTCGCCGAGCGGGATGACCGGGGCAGCGCTAAGGAAAAACAGGTCATGTTACTCATGCTCCGCCGCGTGTCGATGCGTACGCTCACCACCATCACGGCGATCACCGGGCTCGGGCTTCGAACAGGACCCGGATCGGAGATTCCGTGTCGGCACATGACCACAGGGGCTCATGGCGATCCGGAAAGGGAGAGGCCTCGCATGCCCGTCGCGGAAAGACGGCGGAATATCTCCATGAGCCGCGCTCCCGTGAGGGCGGCGATCACCTGGATGGAAACAACGTCGGGACACTCTCCGATATGGACTGACTTCAGCCACCGGGCAGGGCGGGTGTGACCCGTAGGAGGCAACTGTGACGGCATTTGAGACACCAGCCGAAAACGTTGCCGCGCAAGTACTCCAGGCATCGTCACGCATATTGGACTGTTTCTCGGTGGAAACGCCGCACCTGCACGTGTCGGACATCGTCCGCCTGGCCGACGTGCCGTCGTCGACCGTGATGGAGTTGTTGCCGGAACTGGCTGACCGGCACTTGCTGCAGCGTGACGGCTCCTTCTACAGCGTCGGGCTGCGCATGATCCAGTGGGGAGCTTCGGCCGACGGGGCCTCGGGCCTCCTGGAAGCGGCCAGGTCCTTGCTGCCGGCCCTGCGGGACCGGACCGGCGAATGCTGCGGTCTGCAGATCCGCCAGGACGGCCACCACGTGACCCTGTTCTGGGCGCATTCACTTCACGCGCTTCCCTGCCCCGGGCACGTAGGCCGCGTGCAGCCTTTGCGTGGTAGTGCCGCGGGCCATGTGTTCATGGCCCACGACCTGAATGCCCTGAGGATCGCCCGGGGCGACGGATTCGCTTCCTTCCCGTCGTCGGGCGTCGAACCAGAAACCCCGGATGGCCACCTGGAGCAGCTTCGCCGGCGCGGCTGGACCTTCGTCGACGAAGGACGAAGTCACGGCATGAGCACCCTGGCCGCTCCTGTATTTGCCGCGGACGGCACCGTCATGGCCGCTGTGACACTCGGAGGAGAGACACGGAGATGGACCACCGACCGGGTTGACGGACTCGCCCGCCGAGTGGTGGATTCGGCCATCGGCATGTCGCGTTATCTGGCGGCGTGCGGATGAACGTGCTGGGAGGCGAGGGGCGCGGATGCCCTCTGCGCA
Source organism: Streptomyces sp. NPDC088354 (assembly GCF_044753585.1). Lineage (NCBI taxonomy): Bacteria > Bacillati > Actinomycetota > Actinomycetes > Kitasatosporales > Streptomycetaceae > Streptomyces > Streptomyces sp. NPDC088354. Next base: position 23,538 of record NZ_JBIVNJ010000026.1, read on the forward strand.
CCGCGGACACCCTGCCCGACCGGACGGACCCGCTCGCCCGTGCCGCGGTCGTCGGCACTCTCCCCACACACCGGCCGTGCCGATCGGCCGACGCGTCCAGCCGGTTCTCGGGCTCCTCGGTCGACTGCCCCGGACCCTGACCGGGGGAGCGCGGGAGCCCGCCACCGACCGATCCGGGCCTCATCACGCAAGCAGGCAGGCCGGCCGATCGGGATCGGCGTCGATCTGCTCCTCCATGACTCCCGAGGACGTGTCGCGTGGCGAACAGGCCGGCGACCCCCACACGCGCCGAGCACGGAGAGCCCCGTGAGGAGCCCGGCACCCTGCCCGCGCCCGGCACGAAACCCCGGCAGTGGGCGTTCAGAGGACAGTGGGTGCCTCACCGGGGCCGGCGCGAACCGCGGTCCGGTCCAGGATCCCGCCCTCGGCGGGCTCCACGGGCTTCCGGACCCGTTGCGGCTGCCTCGCAGCGGCGGAACAACTGCACCACCGGGGTGGACCGACGCTGTACACCCTGCATGATCCGAAGCAACTGGGAGACGTTCGTGAGCCGCGATCACCGTTCGCACGACTGCGAACCGGAGAATCTGGTCGGGCGTCGGCAGGACCTCGCACTGATCGACGACCTCCTCGACCGTCCGGCCGACGCCCCGGGGGCGCTGCTGCTGTCGGGCGAGCCCGGGGTGGGCAAGACCGCCATGCTGAACGCGGTCGCCCAACGCGCTTCGGCGGCCGGTGTCCGGATCCTGCGGGCGGTGGGCGCGGAATTCGAGACGGATATGACGTATTCCGGTCTCAACCAGTTGCTGCTTCCCCTCCATGAGGAGATCGAGGCGCTCGACGACCTCTACCGTGAGGCGCTGCGGGTGGCCCTGGGTTTCGGTACAGGTTCGCCACCCCGCGGCCTCGTCGTCGCCAATGCCACACTGGCGTTGCTTCGTCGTGCGGCCGCGCAACAGCCGTTGTTGCTGGTCGTGGACGACCTTCCGTGGATCGACCGGGCCAGTTCGGTGATCCTCGGCCTTGTCACGCGCCGACTCGCCGGCACCCCCGTCACTTTCCTGGCCGCGGCCCGCAGGGGGCGTGGGAGCTTCTTCGACGGTGCGGGCCTGCCCGAACACGAGGTCCTGCCGCTGGACCACCGATCAGCACGCAGACTCGTCGGTTTCCGTCACCCGGATCTTGCCGGGAACGTGGTGGACAGGATCGTCACCGCCGCCCAAGGCAACCCGCTCGCGCTGCTGGAGCTGCCCACCGCTTTGACCGGACCCCAGCGTGCCGCACTGGAACGCCTTCCGGAGGTCCTGCCCTTGGGCCGGCGTCTGGAAGCCCTCTTCCTCGCGCGTGCGGCGGGCCTGCCTCCCGCCTCTCGCCGTCTGCTCCTGATCGCCGCGCTGGACGGGACCGGCGACCTGGCTCTCCTGCAACGCGCGGGACGGCTTCCTTCCGTCGAGGCCACGCTGGTGGATCTGGGCCCCGCCGAACACGACGACCTGGTCCGGATCGATGAGGGCGACCATCACCTCAGCTTCCGCCATCCTTTGATCCGCTCGGCGGTCGTCGGAGCCTCCACCACCGCGGAGCGCCGCGCGGCACACCGCACCATCGCCGACGTGCTGCACGAGCAGCTCGAACGCCGGGCGTGGCATCTGGGCGAGGCGTCCGTGGAACCCGACGAGGAGGTCGCGGCCCTCCTCGAACGCAGCGCTCACCAGGTGGTCACACGTGGTGACGCTTTCGCCGCCGTCCGGGCCCTCACGCGAGCCGGACACCTGAGCCCCGCAGCACCCGACCGCGCCCGCCGACTCGCCCAGGCAGCCTTCATCAGCGCCGACGCGACCGGCGAACTGGTCAACGCCTCCCACCTCCTCGAAGGCGCCCGGCAAGCGGGGACCGACGACCACGCCTCCCTCTACTCAGCGGCCACCGCGGTCCACCTGATGCTCAACGGCACAGGGGACATCGACATGGCCCACCATGTGATGGTCAACGCCATCGAGAAGACGCTCCACCGGCGCGACGCCTACGACCCCGCGCTCGATGAAGCCCTCTACGTGCTGATGCTGCTCTGCCACTTCGGCGGTCGGCAGGAACTGTGGCAGGCGTTCCACGGGATCGTGGAGCGTGTGCCCGATGTGTCCGCGGTGATGACGGTGTCCGCGGCGGCACTCGGCGATCCCGCACGGGTCAGCGCCGCCGCGCTGCGCGGCCTGGACGAACTGCTCGCCGGGCTGTCCCAGGAGAGCGATCCGACGAGGATCGTGCGCGTCGGCACCGCGGGCGTCTACGTGGACAGGCTGCCCGGGGCGCGCGACGCTGCCCGCCGCATCTACAGCCAGGAGCAGGACGCGGGTCTGCCCGTCAAGAAACTCGGCGTTCTTCCGCTCCTGTGCCAGGACGCCTTCAACACCGGCCGGTGGGACGAGACGATCCGCCTGGCCGACGAAGGTCTCCTGCTCAGGGAGCAGGTCGACTACCCGTCCTACACCTGGTACTTCCGGTACGAGAAGGCGCTTGTCGCGGCGGCACGCGGTGACCTGGGTGCCGCCGCGGAGACAGCCGACGCGATGACGTCCTGGGCCGTTTCCCGTGGGGCAGGCCAGATGATGACCGCTGCCGCGCACCTGCGGGTACTGACCGCCCTCGCGGATGGGGACTTCGAGAGCGCCTTCCGGCACGCGGAGGCCATCAGCCCCGCCGGCACGCTGGCGCGCTACGTCCCCCATGCCCTCTGGGTGGTGATGGACCTGGTGGAAGCGGCCGTGCGCACCCACCGCCAGGCAGCGGCAACCGCCCACGTGCGGGCCGTCCAGGAAGCGGGGACCGCGAGCGTCTCACCGCGCCTCGCGCTGCTCGTCGGCGGCGCCGCGGCCCTGGCGGCCACGGCGAACGACGAGGCGACGGCGCTGTTCGAGCGGACTCTGTCGCTTCCCGGCATCGACGACTGGCCCTTTGAACGGGCGCGTGTGACCCTCGCCTACGGCGAACGGCTACGGAAAGCGAAAATGACCAGCGCTGCCAGAAGGGCACTGCTGGCGGCGCTGCACATCTTCGAGGAGCTCGGCGCGCGGCCGTGGGCCGACCGGGCCGGACGTGAACTCAGGGCAGCCGGGTGGTCAGCCCGGCGTGCGTCGGGCTCAGCCGCGCTCACGCCACAGGAATCGGAGGTCGCCCACCTCGCCGCCTCCGGACTCACCAACAAGCAGATCGCCGAGAAGCTCCACCTGTCCCACCGCACCGTGAGCGGCCACCTGTACCAGGTATTCCCCAAGCTCGGAATCACCACCCGCGCGGCTCTGCGCGACGCCCTGGCCGACCTGGACCGGCAATGACCTCGTCGCGGCGGTTCCGTCCGGCCTGAACCCGGCAGCTGCGCCGACCGCGAGAACGGCACAGTCCAGGGGGTGGGTCCTCGACGCCCCTGTCGCCTGAGACCGCTCCGTCATCCCTACCTGGGCCGCGTGGTCAGGTCATCTGGCCGATGCGGTGGGACGCGTCCGATGGGCATGCTCCTCTGGCGGCTGCGGCCCGTTCTGCGTTTCCGGCAGAGCAAGCGGCGTGATCCGCACCGCTTGACCTGCGGTCCGGCCGTGGACGGAGTCGTGCCCGCTCAATGAAGAACGGCCGCACCCCGTGACGGGAGCCGCGGCCGCGATACAAGGAAGAGAAAATGGCTCCACTCGTCAATGAACCCATGGCCGACACACGCGACATGTACATGGCCCACGCGGGGCTGCGCCGGGAATTCCGGCTGCTTCCCGACCTCATCCGGTCCGTCGCACCGGGCGACACCCGGCGCGCGGAGGTTGTCGGCGCCCACGCCGCTCTCGTGTGCGCCGTCCTGCACCAACACCACGGGGGCGAGGACCTGCTGTTGTGGCCCAGACTCGTGGAGCGCGGGGGAGCGGAGGCGGCAACCATCGTGCCGACCATGGAGCAGCAGCACCAGGCCATCGAGGACGGGCACACGGAGGTCACCGGACTGCTCGACCACTGGCGCTCAACCGCGCAGGGCGGCGAAGGGCTCGCTGACGCGTTCGAGAGGCTGACGACGGCCCTCGTGGAGCACATGGCGCTCGAAGAGAAGGAGATCCTGCCGCTGGTCGAGAAGCATCTCACCCAGAAGGAGTGGCACCAGCTCGCGGAGCACGGCACGGCGGTCACCCCGAAGAAGGACATGGCGCTCGTCTTCGGAATGGCCATGTACGAGGGCGACCCCGAGGTCGTCAAGGCCGTCCTCGCGGCGGCCCCACTGCCCGTTCGGCTACTCGCCCCGGCCATGGCACGCCGCCAGTACGCGGCGCACGCCAAGCGGGTCCACGGCACTGCCACACCGCCCCGCATCGGCGCCTGAGCGGCCCGTCGGCCTCGCAGGACGGCGGCGCGTCAGCCCCTCCCGGTAACGGGTGGATGCGCGGCCCTTCTCGGGGCATGGCCACCAGTGAATTGCCTCGTGCGGGTTGAGGCTTGAGGAGGGTGTACCGGCGTTCCGGTGGTGCGCCTGCGTCCCGGCTCCAGCGACGACGTCGCCCCGTTCGGTGCGGCGGTCCAATGCCACCATCAGGAGTTCACCACCGCCGCCTCGTCCCGTTCGATCGCGTGGCGAGCCGGGACTCGGCAGGTCCAGCCCTGCCGCCTGACCAGGGCGGCTACCCCCTCGTCGGATACGTCCTGGGGAACGGGCGATCGCTCAGGGTCCGGCCGTACGTTCACTCCACCTACGACAGCGGCGTGTCCTCGCTCGCGGGCCGTCTGAACCCGGTCAGCGGCGGGGCAGCTACGACAACAGCGGCTCGGTGGCCGGGTTCGGATCCTTCAACCCGAACCAGCCTCTGCCGGACGGGGACCCGTGCCGGCCGAGTACGAGCATGAGCGCGGCGTGCTCTTACGACGGCGCGATCCGGAAGTGCACCCACGATCGCGAACAACCCATCGCACCACCTCGCCCACAGGGGGCGTCGCGTCGAGAGCCGCGGCGCCCCGCTGCTCCGGTTCAGAACGGCGAGGTCAAGACCACCGCGGGCAGCAGTCCCTTCTCGATCTCCCGACGCGGCAGCGACAGCCCGAGACGGTCGCCCACCGCCCCGAACAACCGCCTCCCAACTCCTCCTCAGCCCAGGGGTCGTCGGGGTCCTCAACGCCGGGGAAGGTGTCCCACACCGCCCCGGCCCCGCGCAGGGCCGGAAGGACAGGCTGCTCGTCGCCGTGCGACCCGGCCACCCGCTCACCGAGGGCCTGTTGAGCCTCGAGCGTTACGCGGCCGCCGAGCACCTGACCGTGTCGAGGCGGGGAAGCCTGCGCGATCCGATCGACGACGCCCTGACCGCCCGCGGCCTCGAGCGGCGCGTCGTCGCCGCCGGCCCCACCGCCGCCTTCGCGCTGCGCCTCGTGCTCGGCACCGACCTGGTCGTCACCCTTCCTGACGCGGTCACCCGTACAGCCAGGGACGAACTCGGGCTGGTCACGCTTCCGCAGCCACTCCCGCTGCCCGAGGTCCCCCTGTACCTGCTGTGGCATCAGCGCTACGACGGCGACCGCGCCCACAGCCGGCTGCGCGACCTGGCCACCGAAACCGTCCAGGCACTGTTCACAGCACCAAACGCCTGATCATCGCGGCGAGCGACCCGGTCGACGGCGGTGATCCGCCGGCTCAGCTCGGCGGCACGCACTGCGCGGGTCCCACGACTTGAGTCGGACTGGCGTCAGGGGAGAAGTCCGCGCAGGGCGGCACCGACGGTCGCGATGCCTCGCTCGATGTCGTGCGCCGGGCCCGCCGCGTAGCCGAGTACGAGGCCGGGCGGCCCGGAGCCGATCCGGTGCCAGGACAGCGGATGGACCTTCACGCCCCGGTCGAGGGCCGCCGCGGCGAGGGCGCCGTCGCACAGGCCGGAGTCGTGGGCGCCGTCGGGCCGGTCGCCGAAGGTGACCATGAGGTGCAGGCCGGCGGCTGTCCCGTGCACGCGGGCACCGGGAAGGTGCTCCTCGATGGCCTTGAGCATCACGTCGCGGCGCCTGCGGTGGCGCCCCCGGACATGGCGCAGATGGCGTTCCAGTTCGCCGGAGTCCATCAGCCGGGCGAGGACCAGCTGAGCGAGGACGCCGTTGCCCAGGTCGGCGTACCGCTTGGCCGCCACGACGGCGTCCAGCCGGTCCTGAGGTACGAGGAGCCATCCGATGCGGAGTGCGGGCGCGAGCAGTTTGGAGACGCTGCCCGCGTAGCAGACCCCCTCGGGCATCAACGAGCGCAGCGCGGGCACCGGCGGCCGGTCGTAGCGGTGCTCGGCGTCGTAGTCGTCCTCGATCACCACCCCGCCCTCGGCGGCCCAGCCCAGCAGTTCTCGGCGGCGTTCCCCGTCGAGGACGACACCGGTCGGGAACTGGTGGGCCGGGGTGAGCAGCACCGCCCGGGCGCCACTGGCACGCAGCGCACCGACGTCGAGGCCACCCGCGTCCACACGGATGGGCACGATCGAGTGGCCTCCGTACTCCAACTGCTGGCGCGCTCCGAGGGATCCGGGGTCCTCGACGGCGACACGGCGGATGCCGTCCGCCAGCAGAAGCCGCGCGAGCAGGCTCAGAGCCTGGGCCACGCCCGCGACCACCACGACCTCGTCGGGGTCGGCGCGGATGCCGCGGTTGCGCGCCAGCCAGCCCACGACCGCCCGGCGCAGGGCGGGTGCGCCCCTGGGATCGCCGTAGCCGAAGTCGGCCGGGGTGACGTCCGCGAGGACGGCACGCTCGGCGCGCAACCACCCGGCGCGCGGGAAGGCGGCGAGGTCGGGGACACCCGGTGACAGGTCGATCCGGCAGGGCGTGGCCCGCAGCACGTCGACGACGCCCTCGCGGTCCCCGGAAGTGAAGATCGCGGCCCCGGATCCCGCTCCGGTCCCCGGAATGTCGTGTGCGCGTCCGTACGGAGCGGCGGGAGCCGCCACGACCACGGTCCCGAGCCGGCCCCGACCGGCTATCTGTCCCGACTCGGCGAGCCGCCGGTAGGCCTCGGTGACCACGCCCCTGGTGACGCGCAGCTCCTCCGCCAGGACCCTGCTGGCGGGCAGCCTCGCTCCGACACGCAGCCGGCCGTCGGCGATGGCGGCCCGTAGCTGGTCCGTGAGCCAGGCGGTGCGCCCGCCTGCGGGTACCCGGCCGATCTCCAGCTGCAGGAAGTCCGAGCCCGGTGAAGTAGCGCGGTCCGGCACCTCGTCCGCTGCATCCTCCGTCTGTTTGGACCCCTCCACCGACGCCTTTGTGGACCTGTCCATGAAGTCCATTGTGCAGGCAGCGTGAGCGGTATGCACACACCTTCCGCTTCCCTCGCCCCGCTCGTGCCCGGCATGATCGGGATGGCGCTGGTCGGCAGCAGCGTCACCGTCTCGCACACCCTCGTGGACGCCCCGCTGTTCACCCCGCAGGCGATTCGCTACGCGATCGCCACCGTGATCCTGCTCGTCGTCGCCCGGCTCGCCGGTACACGCCTGGTGTGGCCACGAGGACGGGAGTGGCTGTGGCTCGCCGGGATCGCCGTCACCGGTCTGCTGCTGTTCAACGTGGCCGTGATCCGGGGCGTCGACCACGCCGAGCCCGCGGCGGTTGCCGTCGCGGTCGCGTGCGTACCGGTGGTCCTCGCGGTGGTGGGCCCGGCGCTGGAACGGCGCCGGCCCAGCCGGCGGCTCCTGTTGGCGGCCCCCGTGGTCGTGGCGGGAGCGGTACTGGTGGAGGGCACGGGGCGCACCGACGCCGTCGGGGTGGCTTGGGCGGCGCTGGCCCTGGCCTGCGAGGCCGCCTTCACCCTTCTCGCGGTTCCGGTCCTGCGGCGGCACTCCCCGTGGGGGGTGTCCGTGCACGCGATGTGGATGGCCGCCGCGCTGCTGGCCGTTCTCGCCGCGGCCTGCGAAGGTCCCTCGGCGGCGCGGGAGTTGACCGGTCCCGAGTGGGCCGCCATCGGATATCTGGCGCTGATGGTGACAGCGGTCGCCTTCGTCCTGTGGTACTCGACGGTCCGCGCCGTCGGATCCGGGCGGGCCGGACTGCTCACCGGCATCGCGCCGCTGGCCGCGGCGGCCGTCGGCGGCATCTCCGGCAGCGGCATGCCCAGCCCGTCGGTATGGCTGGGCATCACCGTGCTGATCCTCGGGTTGGTGCTGGGTCTGCGCCCGCACCACGTCCCTGCCGCGGAGGCCGTCCGAGTGGACCCTCCCGCCTCCGCACGCTCCAGGTAGCAGCTGACAACAGCAGCCGAGATCAGAGGGCTGCGTGACGTGGGCGCCGAATCAGGGGCGCGTAGTCGTTCTGATTGAAGGCGTGCGTCAGAAGTTGCTGAACGTGGTGGCGAGCCGTGAGGTGGTCATCTGGGAGGCTGCCATCAGCAGCCCGCCGGAGGACCCGTTCCACTGCCCGCCCAGCGTGGTCTGGGTGCATTTCCTGGACGCGAAGGGTGACGACAGACTGCGCCTGTACCACCCGCGCGACCGCCGGGGCGCCCCGCAAAAAATCTTGAAGGCCGATCGAACCATTCCGAGGGGCCACCGCATCGTGTGGGTATGAACGCTATCCCTCACGAGGCGGAGCACGGCGAGCGTGCCGCCGAGGTGCGCACCGTCATGGTCGACGGGGTGCGCCAGGTCCACCGGGTCACGGGGGACCGGGCCGGTGTGCCTCGTTCACTCGGGAGGCCCCGGCATACACCCTGAGTACCTGCGCATACCCGCTCTGGAAAAGCATCTGACCATGGTCTACCTGGACCCCGTTGGGGCGGGCGACAGCGACCTGCTGCCGGACGGGGACTACTCCATGTCCCGCTACGCGCGCTTCGCCGCGGCCGTACTCGACGGCCTCGGGGCACCGACCGCCTGGTTCCTCGGCCACTCGCACGGCGGTTTCGTCGCGCTGCAGTTCGGCCTCGACCACCCCGAACGCCTCGACGGACTGGTCCTCACTACGACACCGCGCCCGTATACGGACCGGAACTGATGGAGGCGGCCACCAAGGAGATGGCCGTGTTCGTCCGGCGCTGGCCGGACCGGCCTGAGGCCGCCGAGGCGGGCCGGGTGTGGGAGGCCCGGATGTCCGGGACTCTCGAGGTCGTCGACAACACGTCGAAGGAGCGCTACCTCGGCACCCTTCTGCCGGCCTACTTCGCCGACTACCGCGTCACGAGAACACTTCGCCGCCCCGACCGGTCGGGGATCCTCAGAAGGCCCCCCATCGGTGGGCTGACCTGGCGATCGGCCGGGCGTGCGACAGGTCACCGGTGATGTTCACCGTCCCGGTACATTGGGCGGGGAAGACGGCCCGCTCCGGGCATCATTCGCCCTTCGGCGGGCGTGCTGAGCGGGATGCCGCGCCTCTGACCGGGGCGGCGATGCCGGTGGTGAAGCTCCAGTGCGGCGAGCCGCACCGGTGGGGGACTCCAGGGTGTCACAGGGGGGTGCTTTGATGGTGGGCGCTGTCGCTGGAAGGGGCGGCGGTAAACGCTGAGGGGGAGGCATGGCGCGTACGACACCGCCGCGTCCGGTGGACGTGAGCGTGGAGTTTCCGGAGCTGGCGGGGTCGGCCCGCACGGCGGTGCGGCTGCACCCTGTGCCGGGGGCGCCGACCGTGCACGACAGCTCAGTGGGCGGGCCGCTGTTGTGGCCCGCTGACGAGGAGTGGCCGGTATTCGAGTCGCCGGGTCCGCCGTTCATGCCGGTGACGACGCTCGCGGACATACGGGAGCTGCGTACGCTGCTGACCTTGCCCGAACCGACGCCGGCGCAGCGACTCGCCGTGACGCGGTTGATGGACGGCTACGACGCGGAGGACATCACGTCGTCCGGGCCGATGCCGCTGATACCGGTCGCGCAGCTGTACGCGCGCGACGTGCCGGGGCTGCCCTTCCCGGAAGGGACGGACGTACTCCAGGTGCTGTGGCTGCCGCTGCCGGACATCGAAGGCTGCTGGCCCGCGGTGCAGCTGCGGTGGCGGGCGGCGGCCGAGGTGCGGCAAGTGCTGGCCGAGCCGCCGGAGCCGGCATACGTGGAGCTTGACGACCATGTGCCACAGCCGTGCCTCCTGCAGCCGGAGGAGATCCTGGAGTTCCCGCCGCTGCATCTGCTGGGCGAGGAGCTGCAGCAGCGCATCACGGCCTGGTCGAAGCGAGCGTCGCTGGAGTACCAGTGGGAGCTGTCCGTCGCGCCCGGCTGGAAGGCGGGCGGATGGCCGGCGGAGTTCACCTTCCGGGACCCGGCGGAACCCGACGATGAGCTGTGCTGCGGCGAGTGCGGCGGCCCGGTGGAGGCGCTGCTGACGGTCGGCGGCGGCGAGCGCGGTTCGGGTGGCGGAAGCTGGACCGCGGTGGAGCTCCGAGAGCTTGTCGAGGCGGACCCGGGCGCGTATCCGCTCGCTTACGAGCCCACACGGATCCAGATCGGGCGCGGCTACGTCCTCCAGTTCTACTACTGCCTGGCCGACCCGAGGCACCTGCCGCGCACGATCATGCAGTGATCGGGCCCCCACCGTCTCGCGTCGGCTCGCGGTACGGCGCTGGCGCGAGGAGGACCGGGCCCGCCCGCCCGGCCTCGCACCGCTTCGCGCAGTCGCCGCACAGGTTCCGGGAAGCCGGCGCTCGTTGTCGCCGATGGCGTGCGAGGGCCGGTTCCGAGGCTGAACGGGTCCGGTCCCTACCACGTGGAGGGCCGGCATGACGGCGGTGAACCGTGTGCAGACGCTGCGGTGGTGAGCAGACTGCTCACCACCAGCCCCGCACGTGGAGCAGCCCGGCGCCCGTCGCCGGACCGCCCTGACGGTCAGGGACGGCGGACGGCCGCCTTCAGGGCTGCGAGGGTGGCGGCTGTCAGTGTTTCGAGGTAGTCGTCGTCGCTGTGCCCGTCTATGAGCACCATGCGGAAGACGAGGGGCGCGATGAGCAGGTCGGTGGCGAGATCCATGTCCAGCGTGGGCGGGAGTTCGCCGTGGTCGATCGCGTCCTGCAGGATCGCGCGTGCCGCGAGCCGCCGCGGCGCGGCCACTTCCGTGTGCAGCATGGTCGCCAGGGTGCTGTCGCGGCGGGATTCGGCGAGCAGCTCGGCCCCGATCAGGGCGAGCAGCGGATTGGCCAGTTGGCTGCGGTAGGCCGCCAGCAGTTCGCGCAGGTCGGTGTGCAGGGCGCCGGTAGCCGGAGTGCGGGGGAGTGTTTCGGTGACCTTGCTGCGGATCAACTCTGTGATCATTGCCTGCTTCGAGGGCCAGCGTCGGTAGAGCGCGGCCTTGCCCACACCGGCACGCCGGGCCACCGCCACCATCGACAACCGCGCATATCCGGCATCGGCGAGTTCACCGAAGGCCGCTTCGGTGATCGCCTCGGTCACCCGCTCGCGCAGGACCGCCCCGCCGGACACCGGCCGGCCCTTCTTCTGCTGCACTGCCACGCACACGAGCATAACGAACGGAACAGCACCGTTCCCTATGCTACGGTCGGAGCTAGACGGAACGGTGCTGTTCCGTTCCCTCAGTGGAAGGGAGCCGGAGATGAAGTTCCTCTACGACGACGAGTCCTTCTCCTTCGAGGCGCTGCGGGCCGCAGGCTATGCCGCCTACGGCGGCGCCGACCTGGGTGAGGTCCTGGTCACCTGCCGGACGATCCCTGAGGGAGACGAGGAAGCCTGGTCGGCCCGGTGGGGCGCGACGGCGGCGCGTGTCGAGCGCATCGGCCGGGACGCGCTGGCCGCCGGTCACCGGGTCAGCGCCCGCGAAGCCCTGCTGCGCGCGTCCAACTACTACCGGGCCGCCGACTTCTACCGCCGGGAGAACCCCGCCCACGACGCCGAGTCGGCGCGGCTGGCCAAGGCCTCGCAGCAGACGTTCGCCGACGCGGCCGCCCTGCTCGGCACCCCGGCCCGCGCGGTGCGCATCCCCTACGAGGACACCGCGCTGCCCGGCTATCTGTTCTTCGCCGACGACTCGGGGACCCCGCGCCCGACCCTGATCTACCACGGCGGGTACGACTCCACTCTCGAGGAGAACTACCTGGCGCTGGCCGCGGGCGCACTGCGGCGCGGCTACAACGTCCTCACCTTCGACGGCCCCGGCCAGGGCAGCACCGTCCGCGACCAGGGCCTGCACTTCCGGCCCGACTGGGAGGCCGTGGTCACCCCGGCCGTCGACTTCGCGCTCACCGTGCCCGAACTGGACGCCGACAAGCTCGTACTGGTCGGCACGAGCCTCGGCGGCTACCTCGCCGCCCGGGCGGCCGCCTTCGAGCACCGCATCGCCGCGTGCGTGCTGCACGACGGGGTCTACGACTTCCACACCGTCGTCAAGACCTTGGCCGACCGCGCCGCCGAGATGCCCGGCGGCATCGAGGAGATGATGGCCCGGGACACCCAGGTGCGGTGGGTGGTGCGCAACGGCCGGTGGACCTTGGGTGTGTCCGGTTTCGACGAGCTCGTCAAGGCGACCGAGCCGTACACCATGGCCGGCATCGCCGACCGCATCACCTGCCCGACACTCGTCCTCGACGCCGAGAACGACCAGTTCTTCCAGGGCCAGCCCCAGCGCCTGGTCGACGAGATGACGTGCCAGAAGGAACTGATCCTCTTCCGCGAGGACGAAGGCGCAGGCGAGCACTGCCACGAGGGCGCCATCTCCCTGTTCCACCAGCGCGCCTTCGACTGGCTCGACACCCTGCTCGCCCACTGACCCCGGCGTGCGGGCCGCAGATCAGGTCGAGTCCTGCCGGAGCGGCTGCGGATCGCCGCTCCGGCAGGCGTCACCGAGCATCCAGCATCCCGACCGTCCTGCCAGGACTCCTGACCCGGCAGGTTCGGCCCGGAGACCGTCGCGCAACCGTACGTCGGCACGGACGGCCTGCCGGTCCTGCTCCAGAGGAGACATCAACGGTGACGAGATCGTCCTGCCCCCGCCGACCGGCCCCCGGCTGCTCCCTGACGCCACGACCGACGTCGTCCCTCAGCCCGCGATCAGGGCCGCCAGGGCGCGGTCCATTGCGGCGTTGAACTCTTCGGGCGTCAGGGGCAGACGGGACTTGACGTCCCGGCTCCACTGGTCGGCGAGGACCTCGGCGGAGCCCGCCTCGACTCCGTCGAGCGCTGCGTCGGCCAGGTCCGACGGCGCGATCTTGGCCACGGGCCAGCCTTCGGCCATGTCGGTGTCGGCCATGCCGAGGTGGACCGCTGTGACGAGCGTGCCCTGCTCGGCGAGCTCCAGGCGGACGCCGTTGGTCATGGCCCAGGCGGCGGCCTTGCTCACGTGGTAGGCATTGGCGCCCTTGCCCCCGAACCACGACATGGCGGAGAGGACGTTGACGATCGCGCCCCCGCCGTTCCCGGCGAGCGCCGGCGCGAACTCCCTGATCATTCCCAGGTGGCCGAACGTGTTGGTCTCCAGTTCGTGCCGCACCGCGTCCAGCGAACCGGTCACCAGGTCGGTCCCGGTACTGATTCCCGCGTTGTTGATGAGCAGCGAGACGTCCGGGGCGGCCTCGGCGGCGGCCCTCACGGATGCGGGATCGGCGATGTCGAGGGGCAGCACCTCGACCCCGGGCAGGTCCACGGTCTCCGGTCGGCGGGCCGTCGCGTAGACCTTGCGGGCGCCCCGTTCGAGCAGACGCTGGGCGAAGGCGCGGCCCAGGCCGCGGTTGGCTCCGGTGACAAGGGCGACTGAGTTGTTGATGTCCATGTCCGGTACGCTAAAACCTGACGCTGACGTCAGAGGCAAGTCCTGGTCGTCATGGCCAGGGGTGAGAGGAATCACCATGACCGTTACAGCGGCGGCGGCCGAGCGGTTGATCCGCATCGGCGAGGTGGCACGGGGTGCGGGCGTCTCGGTGCGCGCCGTGCGCTACTACGAGCAGCAGGGGCTGCTCATCGCTGAGCGCAGCCCGTCGGGCCAGCGCCTGTACCGGCAGGACGCCATCGTCCTGGTGCGCTTCTTCCAGCAGATGTTCGCCGCCGGCCTGACCAGCCGAAGGATCACCGAACTCCTTCCGTGCTGGGTCTCCGGCCATACCGACGCCGAGCAACGAGCCATGCTGCGCGCCGAGCGTGAGCGCATCCAGGGCAAGATCGACGACCTGCAGGCCGCCCTGGACCGCCTCGACGAGGTCATCGCGATCACGGATACGCACCCGTAGCCGCGGTCGGCCGGACGTCTCACCAGTGATGTGACCGATGAGGGGTCGTTGCGCGGGAGAGCGGGGCGGATGCCGACGCGGACGTCGCTGATGACCCGCCGCTTTCAGTCCAGCTGCTCTCAACGCCGCGAGCGTGGGTTGGACATCGGAGGCAATGGCGTTGCCGACCGCACCGGACAGTGCCGTGTCCGTCTCATCGGCGGCATCGGTCGGGTCCGCCCAGCACGATCTTCCACACTCGGGTCGCCACCTGAAGGTTGAGCCGGTCCTCGACGTTCGTGAGGCTGTTGCCGCTGATGTCGCGGATGCGCTGGAGCCGATAGCGCAACGTGCTGCGGTGGATCGCGAGGGATTCGGCGGTCTCGTCGTAGTTGCCGCCGCAGTCGAAGTACCGGGACAGGGTCTCCACCATGGCTGCGTGGTGCCGGGAGTCGTAGTCGATGAGCCGGCCGAGCCACTCGCGGACGAACGTCTCCAGTTCCAGCAAGTCGTTGCCAGGTCCCAGGATGCGGTAGAGGCCGAGTTCGTCGAAGAACGCCGTTCCGTAGCTCTCGCGGGAGCGGCGGCGTACTTCCAGGGCGCGCCGCGCCTCCTGGTAGCGGTGGGGGATGTCGTCCGGGGAGTTGCACGGGGCGCTCACCCCGATCGTCCCGGACCTTGTCCCGGTCTCCCGGGCGAGCGCCTCGTACAGGGCGCGGGTGTGCGGTCTGTCGTCGGCGACCAGAACCACGTGGTCGGAACGTCCGGTCAACAGCGAGCGCATGCCCACGGCAGAGGCTGCCCGGCTCACCGTCTGCGTGAAGGAATCGTCCGCGGTCCGGTTCGACCACTGCACCACGACGACGTACTGGGTGCGGTGCAGGTCGTGTCCGACTGCCTCGGACCGGGCGTAGGCGCTGGTCTCGTCCGTCCCGGCCAGGAGGTCGTCGACCAGCTCGCGGTGCAGCCTCAGCTCCAATTCGGCCAGACGACGCAGGTGCGCCAGCTCCAGGGTGAGCGACGTTGCGGCGTGTTCCAGCGCGAGCACGGTGTGCGAGTCGGCCTCGTCCTGGGCGTCGACCAGGGCCAGCACGCCCAGGATCTCTCCGTGCAGCCGGACCGGGGCGATCAGCCGGTCCTTGATCCGCACCGGCCCGCCCTCCCGGGCGACGGCGTGCAGCATTTCGTCCCGGCGCGCGGGATCCGGTTCCGGATAGGGGTCGGGGCGGCCGGGGCCGGACCAGGATCTCAGCCGACCGAAGCGGTCCTCGATCAGTGCGGGGAGTCCGGTGAGCTCGTGCAGTGCGCGGGTGATGGCTTCCTCGCCGCCGCCCGAGGCAGCGACGTCGGCCGTGAGCGCGTGGACGGCCTGCTGCCACCCCAGCTCAGCCATGACGGAGATCAGCTGCCGCTGAAGGGCCGTCCGTTCCCCCCTGAGCCGATGAAGCTCCAGGGCGTCCTCGCGGCGGGAGCGGTGTGCGAGGGCGACGGACAGGGCGGCAGCGGTCTGCCGGACTAGTGTGGCGAGCCGGGACCGCTCGGCCTCGGTGGGCCTGGATCGGGACGTCACCACGAGGTAGCCGTGGAGACCTTGGAGTCCGCGCAGCCCCAGGGCCTGGCCCCACGGTCGGTCGGGTACGTTCACAGGCCCGTCCTGCCCGGCCAGCTCCCGCACCTGCTGGTCCACGCCCAGGGCACGCGCCGGCCCGTCCCCGGGGCCGGGGACCAGGTCGCCGTCCACCCTGAGGTATCCGGCCTCGGCGCTGTACGGCCCTGCGGCGGCTATGTGGTTCATGGCCAGGCGCAGGATCTCGCCTTCGTCCCAAGTGTCGAATTGGGCGCGGGAGAGCGCCGCGAGTTCGTGGGGGGCATGGTCGGCCGGGGTCGGAACGAGCGGACGTGGCCCTCTTCGCGCGGCCCTGAGGTGCCGCCCGCAGTTGCACCGCGGAAGGCTGCTCTCCCGGTTGGAGCAGCGGCGGTGGAGATGGTGCGCCTGGCTGCGGGCCATGGGATCACTCCGTTCTCCCGAGTGGGTGGTACACGGTCCGGGCCCAGCAGCCGGCCACGGGTCGTTCCCTTCACCCGGGGCCGCCGAGAGGTCGCGGCGACCCTTTTCGCATGCCCCCTGAGTTCTGACTTATCCGAGATGTCCGGAGTCTTCGTCTGGTGCTCGCGGGGTGACCGGCTCGGCTGTTCTTTGACTTGCGGGGTGCAGGCGTAGAGCCGCCCGGTTCGCGAGTCTGGGGCTGTCGGGGGGTGCCGTACGCCTCGTCAGCCGGGCACGCGGTGGTGGGCGAGGCCCTTCCCCGTGCGGTGATCGGCCGGCTCCGCGGCCCCGGACCGGGCGGACCCGCCTGCGCCCTGCTCGCCGCCCTTTACGGCCTATGTCGGAGCGGTGACCCGTACCGATCAGATCCGCAGTGCCGGCGCATACCGCCGCACCGGGAGGAGTTCCTCATGGCCAAGGCAGTGGGCATCGACCTAGGCACCACGAACTCGGTGATCGCCGTGTGGGAGGGCGGTGAGCCCGCCGTCGTGCCCAACAGCGAGGGCAGCCGTACGACACCGTCCGTGGTCGCCTTCACCGACACCGGGGAACGTCTCGTGGGACAACTGGCCCGGCGCCAGGCGATCCTCAACCCCAAGGGCACCATTTACTCGGCCAAGCGGTTCATAGGCCGGCATTTCAACGAGATCTCCGACGAGGCCAGGGCTGTGGCCTACGACGTCGTCGAGGGTGACGGCGGAGCGGCCCGCTTCAAGGTGCGCGACAAGCTCTATGCGCCGGAGGAGATCAGCGCACAGGTGCTTCGCAAACTCGCCGACGACGCCGGGAAGCAGCTCGGGGAGCGGGTCACGGAGGCGGTCATCACGGTGCCCGCCTACTTCAACGACGCCCAGCGCACCGCCACCAAGGACGCCGGCCGGATCGCTGGCCTGGAGGTGCTGCGGATCATCAACGAGCCGACCGCGGCTGCCCTCGCGTACGGCATGGACAAGAAACAGCACGAGACCATCCTCGTGTTCGACCTGGGCGGCGGCACCTTCGACGTGAGCATCCTCGACGTCGGCGACGGCGTGGTCGAGGTGCGGTCCACCGCGGGCGACAGCCACCTGGGCGGCGACGACTTCGACCGCCGCCTCGTGGACTACCTCGCGGACGACTTCCAGAAGGAGAACGGCATCGACCTGCGCAACGACCCGCAGGCGCTGCAGCGCCTCTTCGAGGCCGCGGAGAAGGCCAAGACCGAGCTCAGTTCGGTGACGCAGACGCAGGTGAGCCTGCCGTTCATCACCGCCGACGCGTCCGGCCCCAAGCACCTCACCGACTCGATCATGCGGTCCACGTTCGAGCAGATCACCGGCGACCTGGTGGAGCGCTGCCTGGGGCCGGTCCAGCAGGCGATGGCCGACGCCAAGGTCGGCGAGAGCGACATCGACGAGGTCATCCTCGTCGGCGGTTCCACGCGTATCCCGGCGGTCCAGCAGCTGGTCCGCCGGCTGACCGGCGGCAAGGAACCCAACATGAGCGTCAACCCCGACGAGGTCGTGGCCCTGGGTGCCGCGATCCAGGCCGGCGTGCTCAAGGGCGAGGTCAAGGACGTCCTGCTGCTGGACGTGACCCCGCTGTCGCTCGGCGTGGAGACCCGCGGTGGCGTGATGACCAAGATCATCGACCGGAACACCACGGTCCCGGTCCGCCGCGCCGAGACGTTCTCGACCGCGGAGGACAACCAGCCGGCGGTGGACGTGGTGGTGCTGCAGGGCGAGCGCGAGTCCGCGGCCGACAACCGCGTGCTCGGCCGCTTCCAGCTCAGGGACATCCGGCCGGCGCCGCGGGGCGAAGCGCAGGTCGAGGTCACCTTCGACGTCGACGCCAACGGCATCCTGAACGTCACCGCCCGCGACAAGGACACCGGCAAGGAACAGGGCATCACCATCAGCGAGAGCTCCAACCTGGATCGCAGTGAGGTCGAACGCATGGTGCAGGAGGCCGAGAGCAACCGGGGCCAGGACCAGGCACTGCGCGAGGCCGTCGACGCCCGCAACGAACTCGACGCGGTCGCGTACCAGGTCGAGAGGACCCTCGCCGAACTGGGCGACGCAGCGCCCGCGCACGAGAAGGCACGCGCCGAGATGCTCGTGGCCGACGCCCGGGCCGCGGTCAAGGAGGAGGCGGGTGTGGAGCGCGTGCGGCCCCTGACCTCCGAACTGCAGCAGGTGCTCGCCGGGCTGGCGGCCCATCAAGGCGCCGCTCCCACGGGCAGTCCCGGCCAGGACGCCGCCGCCGGCGGTCCCGCGAGCGCCGGTGGCGACGATGTCGTCGACGCCGAGTTCGACAGGAGCTGAGGCGCGCCATGCCCAGCCGTCCCCAGGAACCCGAGCGGCCCCCCTCGGATCCGGTCGAACCGGTCCCGGACGACACCGGACGCCCTCCGCGCGGGGATGTGCCGCAACCTGGCCCGCCGCCCCGGCCGGAAGCGGCGAACGGCGAACCGGGGCCCGACGTCGCCGCCCCCGCGCCCGCCGAGGACGCGTACACGACCACGATCCGGGAACTGGAGGACCGCCGGCGGCGCGCGCTCGCCGACCTCGACAACCTTCGCAAGCGTCATGCCAGGGAACTGGAGCGGGAGCGGGCCGTCGAGCGGTCCCGCACGGCCGCCGCCTTCCTGCCCGTCCTCGACAACCTCGAACGCGCCCTGACCCACGCCGGCGCCGACCCGGGCGTGATCGTGGAGGGCGTCCGGGCCGTACGCGACCAGGCGGTGAACGTCCTCGAACTGCTCGGCTACCCGCGGCATGCGGAGACCGGCGTCGCCTTCGACCCGGCCCGGCACGAGGTGGTCGGCGTCGTTCAGGACCCGGAGGCCCCATCGGGCACGGTCGTCGAGGTGCTGCGTCCCGGCTACGGGGACGGCGAGAGGCAGCTCAGGCCCGCCGCGGTGACCGTCGCGAAGCGGGAGTGACCGGTCATGGCACGGGACTACTACGAGGTGCTGGGGGTGTCGCGGAGCGCGACCCAGGACGAGATCCAGCAGGCGTATCGCAAACTCGCCCGCAGGTACCACCCCGACGTCAACAAGGACCCCGGGGCCGAGGAGCGTTTCAAGGACCTCAACGACGCGTACAGCGTCCTGTCCGATCCCGACACCCGGGCCCGCTACGACCGCTTCGGCGAGGACTTCCGAAAGGTCCCCGAGGACTTCGACGAACGGGTCGCGGCTGGAGCGGGAGGCGGCTTCCGCGGTCGGAGGACCGCAGGCGGGGGCGGTCCCCGCGTCCGGTACGCCACTGGTGTCGGCGACGACTTCGGCGCGGAGGGCATCGACATCGAGGACCTGCTCGGCTCCATGTTCGGAGCCGGCGCCGCTTCAGGCGGCGTCCCCGGAGCGGACCAGGAGGCCGAGCTGCCGCTCACCGTCGAGGAGGCCTTCCGAGGCGGCCGCCGCACCGTCACGCTCGCCGGTCCCACCGGGCAGCCGCGGCGGTACGAGGTCGACGTGCCGCCGGGCGTCACCGACGGGCAGCGCATCCGGCTGGTGGGCGAGGGCGGCCGGGGCAGTGGTGACGCCCCCGCGGGCGACCTGTACCTGCGGGTGCGCATCCAGCCCCACCCCCGGTTCCGGCTGGACGGCCGCGACGTGCACATACAAGTCCCCGTCACCCCCTGGGAGGCGGCCCTGGGTGCGACCGTGCCGGTACGCACCCCCGGCGGCGGCACGGCCAAGGTCACGGTGCCCGCGGGCTCGTCCAGCGGCCGGCGGCTGCGGCTGCGCGGCGAGGGCATGCCGAACCCGCGCGGCGCCGACGGCGACCTGTACGCCGAACTCCGCATCATGGTGCCGCCCACCCTCGGCGACCGGGAGCGCGAACTGTTCGAGGAGCTCGCCGCCACCTCCTCCTTCGACCCCAGGAGGACGCGATGAACGACCGACCCGCGGGAGCGGCAGGCATCGGCCGGGCCGCCGCGGGCGCTCGTCCGGTACGAACGGGCGCCGACATCACCGCCTCGACGGCTGTCCGGTACGGGCTCGTGCCCGCCCCCAGGCTCACCCTGGACGCCGTGGCCCGTCGCTCGGGCCTCCATCCCGATCTGATCCGCCGCTTCGTCGCCCTGGGCCTTGTCGACGCCGAACGCGACGCCGTGGGGGACCTGGTGTTCGACCCCACGGCCCCGACGGTTCTCGCCCGCATCCAGCGGCTGCGCACCGGACTCTGCCTCAACTACGCATCCATCGGCCTGGTTCTCGACCTGCTGGACCGCATCAGCCTGCTCGAAGCCGCCTTGCGCGGCCGCGGCACGAGGAGTGAAACACCCCCATGGACATGAACCGTCTCACCCAGAAGTCCCAGGAAGCCCTCCAGGAGGCCCAGACAGCGGCCGTCGGCATGGGGCACACCGAGGTCGACGGGGAACACCTGCTGCTCGCACTTCTCGATCAGGAGGACGGTCTGATCCCGCGGTTGCTGCAGCAGGCCGGGACCGAGCCGAAGGAACTGCGCGCGGCCGTGCGTGAGGAACTCTCCCGCCGCCCGAAGGTCACCGGCCCCGGCGCGGCACCCGGCCAGGTCTTCGTCACCCAGCGCCTCGCCCGCCTGCTCGACGCCGCCGAGCAGGAGGCCAAGCGCCTCAAGGACGAGTACGTGTCCGTGGAACACCTCCTGCTCGCCCTGGCTGAGGAGAGCTCTTCGACCGCCGCCGGGCGACTGCTCAAACAGGCCGGCATCACCAGGGACTCGTTCCTGAGCGCGCTCACCCAGGTCCGCGGCAACCAGCGCGTCACCTCCGCCAACCCCGAAGTGGCCTACGAGGCTCTGGAGAAGTACGGCCGCGACCTGGTCCTCGAAGCCCGGTCCGGGCGGCTGGACCCGGTCATCGGCCGTGACGCGGAGATCCGCCGCGTCACCCAGATCCTCAGCCGCAAGACCAAGAACAACCCCGTCCTCATCGGCGACCCCGGGGTCGGCAAGACCGCCATCGTCGAGGGCCTGGCCCAGCGCATCGTTCGCGGCGACGTCCCCGAGGGCCTGCGCGACAGGACGGTGTTCGCCCTCGACATGGGCTCCCTGGTCGCCGGTGCCAAGTACCGCGGCGAGTTCGAGGAACGCCTCAAGGCGGTGCTGGCCGAGGTGAAGGCCGCCCAGGGGCGCATCTTGCTCTTCGTCGACGAACTCCACACCGTCGTAGGAGCGGGCGCCGCCGAAGGGGCCATGGACGCGGGCAACATGCTCAAGCCGATGCTCGCCCGCGGCGAGCTCCACATGATCGGCGCGACCACGCTCGACGAGTACCGCAAGCACATCGAGAAGGACGCCGCCCTCGAACGCCGCTTCCAGCAGGTCCTGGTCGACGAGCCGAGCGTGGAGGACACCATCTCCATCCTGCGCGGACTGCGCGAACGCCTCGAGGTGTTCCACGGCGTGAAGATCCAGGACACGGCGCTGGTCTCCGCGGCCACCCTCAGCCACCGCTACATCACCGATCGATTCCTGCCCGACAAGGCCATCGACCTCGTCGACGAGGCCTGCGCCCGGCTGCGTACCGAGATCGACTCGATGCCCGCCGAACTCGACGAGATCACCCGCCGGGTCACCCGCCTGGAGATCGAGGAGGCGGCCCTGTCCAAGGAGACCGACCCCGCCAGCAAGGCCCGCCTGGAGGAGCTTCGCAGGGAACTGGCCGACCTGCGCGGCGAGGCCGACGCCAAACACGCCCAGTGGGAGGCCGAACGGCAGGCGATCCGTCGCGTGCAGGAACTGCGCCAGGAACTGGAGCAGGTCCGCCACGACGCAGAGGAGGCCGAACGCGCCTACGACCTCAACCGCGCCGCCGAACTCCGCTACGGTCGCCTCCAGGACCTGGAGCGGCGACTCGCCGCGGAAGAGGAGCAACTGGCCGCCAAACAGGGTCAGGACCGGCTGCTGCGCGAGGTCGTCACCGAGGAGGAGATCGCCGAGATCGTCGCCGCCTGGACCGGCATCCCCGTCGCCCGCCTGCAAGAGGGCGAACGCGAGAAGCTGCTGCGCCTCGACGAGATCCTGCGCGAGCGCGTCATCGGCCAGGACGAGGCCGTCAAGCTCGTCACCGACGCCATCATCCGAGCCCGCTCCGGCATCCGCGACCCTCGCCGCCCCATCGGATCGTTCATCTTCCTCGGCCCCACGGGCGTCGGGAAGACCGAGCTGGCCAAGACCCTCGCCCGTACCCTGTTCGACTCCGAGGAGAACATGGTCCGCCTCGACATGAGCGAGTACCAGGAACGGCACACCGTCAGCCGGCTCATGGGCGCACCGCCCGGATACATCGGCTACGAGGAAGGCGGCCAGCTCACCGAGGCCGTACGGCGCAAGCCGTACTCGGTGGTGCTCTTCGACGAGATCGAGAAGGCGCACACCGATGTCTTCAACACCCTGCTGCAAATCCTCGATGACGGCCGCATCACCGATGCCCAGGGCCGCACCGTCGACTTCCGCAACACCGTGATCATCATGACGTCCAACATCGGCTCCGAGCACCTCCTCGACGGCGCCACCGCCGAGGGTGAGATCAAGCCGAACGCCCGAGCCCTGGTGATGGGCGAACTGCGCGGGCACTTCCGCCCGGAGTTCCTCAACCGCGTCGATGACATCGTGCTGTTCAAGCCGCTCGGTGAGCGGCAGATCGAGCGGATCGTCGAGCTGCAGTTCGACGAACTGCGGCAGCGGCTCGCCGAACGCCGCATCGCCGTCGAACTCACCGATGCGGCCCGGGAAGTGATCGGCCACCAGGGCTACGACCCGGTGTACGGGGCCCGGCCCCTGCGCCGCTACATCTCCCACGAGGTCGAGACGCTGATCGGACGCGCCCTGCTGCGCGGCGACGTCCAGGACGGCGCCACGGTCCGCGTCGACGCCGAACACGGAGAGCTGGTCGTCACCTACGACCAGCCGGCCGCGGCCCGGGAAGCGAGAGCAGCGTGAACACCACCAGGACGACGACTGTGACCTGCCCGAACTGTGGGCGTGACAACCGGATTCCGGTGGCCGGCGAGGGACGCCCCACATGCGGGCACTGCAAGCAGCCACTGCCCTGGATCGTCGACGCGGGCGACGACGACTTCGCCGAAGTCGCGGACAACGCCACCCAGCCCGTCGTCGTCGACCTCTGGGCCACCTGGTGCGGTCCCTGCCGCATGGTCACGCCCGCCCTCGAACAGGTCGGCCGGGACCTCGCCGGACGGATCAAGCTCGTCAAGGTCGACGTCGACAAGGACCCACGAGTCAGCCGGCGATTCGAGGTGCAGGCGGTGCCGACCCTCCTCGTCCTGGACCACGGGGAGACGGTCGCCCGCCAGGCCGGCGCGGCACCCGCGGACGTCCTGCGCTCGTGGGTCGAGCAGGCGATGGCGGGCCGGCAAACCACGTGAGTCGTGCGGCCGTGCCGGGGGCTCTGGGACGCCACGTCGGCGCTCGGCCGCACACGAACGCAAGGCCGCGTCTGCCTGGGCCCGATGCACCCGGCAGCGTGCCGAACAACACGACGCTCGTCCGCCTGCCCGGGGAGTCGGACGCCTGGGCCTGGCAGGGCAAGTCAGGGAGGCCGATTGGTCCCGACATGCGTATGCGTTCACGTGCCCCGTCGGCGAGGCTGGCGGAGAAACCCAGGGGCCGGGAGCCACCCCGGCGCCCGCTGTCGGAGGTTGCCGTTATGACCGTGATGTCCATCGCCAGGTTCGAAAGGTTCTTCCGTGCGGCCGCGGGGCTGGACGTCGACAAGAACGATCTCAAGCGCTACAGCGACTTCGTCGATGCCAAGCTCTACGATCTGCTGACCGTTGCCCAGGCCACTGCCAAGGCCAACGGGCGCGACATCATCCGGACCTGTGACCTGCCGATCACGAAGGGCCTGCAGGAGAGCATCCATCACTTCCAGAAGATCGACCAGGAAGTGGAAATCAAGCCGATTCTCGAACAGCTCGCGACTCACCCCGCGCTGGACCGGACGCCCGACGAGGAGACCGAGGCGGCTTATCCGGACATCATCGGCGGACTCAGCCTGGCCCTCGCCCAGAGCTTCAAGGTCCTCCACCCCGACCTGAAGAACCCCCAGACCCAGCACTGGGACGAGGCCCGAGCAGTCTTCGACCTCCTGCTGTGAGTGCCGATCGCCGCATCCGCGTCCAGGGTGCCGCCAAGAGCGTTCTGCGACCCCCGCCGGAAACGCGGCAGGCCCTGAGGCAGGGCCTGCCGGCTCGCCGCAGGCGGGCGATCCCCGGCCCAAGGGACCGCTGCGCGGGGCTGGGAACAGCGCGCTGGTGCTGTGAAACCTCGCCGACGACGCGGGCAACGAGTGATGGAGGCGTACCGTGCCCGCCCCTTCATCGACCACCCCACCGACACGTTCCAGCCATCACGGGCCGCTGCTGAGCAGTCCCACCCACGGAAGGAGAACCCTGATGGTCACGATGCCCGACCCGCACCTGGCGCTGGTACGCCCGGTGACGCCGCTCACCCCGGAGGGCTGCGAGGAGTGCCTCAAGGTGCATTCCCCGTGGGTGCACCTGCGGCTCTGCCTCACCTGCGGGCACGTCGGCTGCTGCGACTCCTCGCCCCTCAAGCACGCCAGGCAGCACGCGGGCAGCGCCGGTCACCCCATCGTGCGGTCCTTCCAGCCGGGAGAGGACTGGCGCTGGTGCTACGTCCACGAGGCCCTGGTCTGATGAGCGCGGCCGAGCACAAGCAGAGCGCGGTCCACGAGACACCGGACCGGTACGGGGCGTTCCCGCGCCTGACACCGGAGCAGTTCGAGGCACTCACCGCGAACGGTGAGCGCCGGACGACCGCCGAGGGTCAGGTGCTGTACTGCGAGGGCGACCCGTTCCGGGAGTTCCTCGCGATCCTCAGCGGGACCGTCGAGATGGTCCACGACCTCGGCGGGCCCGGCGAGCGCACGGTGGCCGTGCACGGACCCGGTAGATTCCTGGGTGAACTCGGGTTGCTGGAGGGCCAGGCGGCGTTCGACACCGCCGTGGTGCGCGAGGCGGGCGAGGTCCTGGCCGTGCCGGTGGAGCGGCAGCGCTCCTTGGTCGGCCGCGACCCCGTCCTCGGCGACCTGATCCTCCGCGCCTACCTGGGCCGCCGGTATCTGCTCATCGGCCTCGGCGCCGGCTTCCGGATCCTGGGGTCGTGCTATTCACCGGACACGCTGCGGCTGCGTGAGTTCGCCGCCCGCAACCGGCTGCCGCACCGCTGGGTGGATCTGGAGAAGGACAAGGAGGCGGAGGCGCTGCTGCGCCGGTTCTCCATCCGCCCCGAGGAGACTCCGGTGGTCCTCTGGAAGGGCGAGCGGGTGCTGCGCAACCCGAGCAACGCCGAACTCGCCCGGCTCATCGGGATGCCCGCCCCCTCCCCGGAGGCCGGGCGGTGTGACGTGATGGTGGTCGGTGCGGGCCCCGCGGGACTCGCCGCCGCCGTGTACGGTGCCTCCGACGGACTCACCACGGTCACTGTCGATGCCGTGGCCACCGGAGGCCAGGCCGGTACCACGTCTCGCATCGAGAACTACCTTGGCTTCCCGTCGGGCATCTCCGGGGGCGAGCTCATCGAACGCGCGGTGCTCCAGGCCCACAAGTTCGGTGCCCGCCTCACGGTGCCGGCCCAGGTCAGCGGGCTCACCTCGCAGGACGACGAGTACGTCGTCACCTTCACCGACGGGTCCCGGACCCGGGCAGGCGCCGTGGTGCTGGCCTCGGGCGTCTGGTACCGCCGGCTCGAGGTGCCCGGCATCGACCGTCTGGAGGGCACCAGCGTCTACTACGCCGCGACGGTCCACGAGGCAAGTCTCTGCCAGGCGGATCCGGTCGCGGTGGTCGGCGGCGGGAACTCCGCCGGGCAGGCCGCGCTGTTCCTCGCGAACCACGCGTCCAGGGTCCACCTCCTCGTCCGGGGCGACGACCTCAACGCGGACATGTCGCGCTACCTGGTGGACCAGGTGGAACGGCACCCGAAGATCGAGGTGCTGCTCCACACCGAAGTCCGGGGTGCCTTCGGGGAGGAGAAGCTGGAGTCGCTGATGGTGGAGGACAACGCAGGAGGTGAGCGCCGGGAGCTGCGGGTCGGGGCACTGTTCGTGTTCATCGGGGCCCGGCCGCACACGGAATGGCTCCGGGGCGTGCTGGCCCTGGACGAGAAGGGCTTCGTCCTCACCGGCGCCGACGCCCAGGCGGCGGCCGACCCGACCCGGTGGGACTCGCTCGGCCGGGGCCCGTTGCTGCTGGAGACCACCCTTCCCGGGGTCTTCGCCGCCGGCGACGCCAGGAGCGGCTCGGTCAAGCGGGTGGCCTCGGCGGCCGGTGAGGGTGCCATGGCGATCCGCCTCGTGCACGAGCACCGGGGAAAGACGGGAAGTCTGGTCCGCTCTGCCGGCCCCCCCATGGGCGGGACGGACCGGGCGGGGGAGAGGTAGTGACCCGGCATCGGACTGGTGCCCGGCGACTGGGCGCAACGACTCCGGAGTGAGCGGGAACGCCGCGGTGACGGTGACTCGACGAGCACGAACAGCACGGCGTGGAGGCAGGTGATGCCGGTGGGCAAGGTGGAGGAGGGCCGGCCGTACCTCCTGCACCCGCCGGCGGGGGCCAGCGTGTCACGCCGCGTCCGCGTTACCTCGGGGGCATCCTGTGCGCACGGGCGATCGCAGGGGCAGCCGTCGAGAAGGAGTCATGCGGGTGTCGTCTCAGGGCGTGACGGTCGTTGCTCTCCTGGCGGATCCGGACGCGCCGACGGAGATCGCGCAGCGCATGGCCCGGATACTTCCTGCCCGGCTCGCCGACAAGTGGGGCCAGGGGCGGCGTTTCGACGTCGAGGTGGTCAGTGAGCCGTTCACCGCAGGGACAGAGGACCCGCCCACCTTGATGCGCCGGATCATGGACCGCGGAAGAGCGGAGAGTTGGGACATCGTCGTGGCCCTCACCGACCTTCCGCTGCACTCACACGGGCGCAGGCTCGTTGTGGATCTGAGTCACGAACACGGCTTGGCCCTGCTGTCTCTTCCTCCGCTGGGAGGCTTGCGGCTGCAGACCAGGGCCCGGCGGGCCGTGGAAGAAGCCGTCCTCAGCTTGGCGGGCCCCCGGGCCCCCGGGGCTGGGGGCCCTCCGCAGACCGAGCAGCTCCTGGGGCCCTTCGTCAGTCGCTTCGCGCCTGTTCGCCCGGGGCAGGTCGGTGCGGAGGAGACGGCTGATCTTCGATACGTCGTCAGCGGGCCGCGCGGTTACCTGAGGGTGCTCGTCGGTATGGTCCGCGCCAACCGGCCGTGGCGTTTGGTGCCGGGCTTGTCGAAAGCCCTTGCGGCCGCGCTCGCCACGGGAGCGGTCGCCACCGTGAACTCCACCATCTGGATGCTGGCCGAGTCCCTGAGCGCGCCACGCCTTGTGATCGCCACGGTCGGGTCCGTCGCGCTCATGATCGGCTGGCTTATCGTGGACGCGCAGCTGTGGCATCGATCAGCAGAGGTCTCGCGGGAGGCGAGGCAGAGGGCGAGGCTCTACAACGCCTCGACGGTCATGACCGTGGGTATCGGGGTGCTCGTCTGCTACGGCGGTTTGATCGTCATCAACCTGGTGTGGGCTCTGTTCATCGTCAACGGCCACGTGTTCGCCTCCACGACAGGGACCCCGCTTCACGCCGCGGAATACTGGACGTTGTCCTGGTTCGTCGCTTCGGTCGCCACCGTTGGCGGCGCGCTGGGGTCAGGCTTGGAGAGCGACGAGGCGATCCGGGCGGCCGCTTACTCCAAGCGTGAACAGGAACGTCGCCACTTGCTCCAGGACGGCCATGGTGACTAGCCAACTGGTAACGTGGGCCGGAGAAGCGTTGTTTGTCGGTGGTCGTCCGGGTTCGAAGATTCCGCTGGTCGATCGATGCGTGGATATTTCGCGTCGTGGGGCCGACGGGTTCGGACGATACGCCGCCGGAGCGCCGGGGTTCCGCTTGACGGGCCCGGCTGCGGCATCACCGTTCCATCGGAACCGTGGGCACGGCCCACAGAGGCAGGCCGGAGCCACGGACCCCGTCGCATCCACTCCCGGAGTCAGGCGCTTTGCGCCGTCTCCATCCCTGCCGTGCTGCGGTCATGCCGCGGCACCAAAGGAAGCCATCATGAAAGCAGCGGTATATGAAGGCCGGCGAACGGTCACAGTGAAGGACGTACCGGACGCGAAGATCGAACACCCCTGCGACATCATCGTCAAGATCACCACTACCAACATCTGCGGTTCGGACCTGCACATGTACGAGGGCCGCACCTCGTTCGAGTCCGGTCGCACCCTGGGACACGAGAACATGGGCCAGGTCGTGGAGGTCGGCTCGGCTGTCCGCAAGGTCCAGGTCGGCCAGTACGTGGTCCTGCCCTTCAACATCGCCTGCGGGTTCTGCAAGCAGTGCGAGCGGGGTCTGACCAACTACTGCCTGACCATGCAGCCGGAACCGGCCCTGGCCGGAGCCGCCTACGGATTCGCCGACATGGGCCCCTACCAGGGTGGCCAAGCGGAACTGCTGCGGGTGCCCTACGGCGACTTCAACGCGCTGCGTCTGGGCGAGGACGCCGCCGACCGGCAGACCGACTACGTGATGCTCGCGGACATCTTCCCCACCGGCTATCACGCCACCGAGATGGCCCACGTCAAACCGGGCGACCAGACAATCGTCTTCGGGGCCGGTCCCGTCGGGCTGATGGCGGCCTACTCCGCCCTTCTCAAGGGCGCCGGCCGCGTCTGGGTAGCCGATCACCAGCCCGACCGGCTGCGCAAGGCGGAGGAGATCGGGGCCATCCCGATCAACACCGCCGAGCAGAATCCGGCGGAGGTCGTCAAGGAAGCCACCCTCGGTCTGGGCGCCGACAACGGCTGTGAGTGCGTCGGCTACCAGGCACACGACTCCAAGGGGCACGAGGACGCCAGCCTCACGGTCAACGGACTGATCGACTCGGTCAGGTTTACGGGCGACATCGGCGTGGTGGGCGTGTTCCTGCCCCGGGACCCCGGCGGCGCCGAGGCTCAGGGGGAGCTGGAGGCGCAGGGCAAGGTCCCGATCGACTTCGGCATGATGTGGTTCAAGGGCCAGCACATGGGCACCGGGCAGGCACCGGTGAAGAGGTACAACCGGGCGCTGCGCGATCTGATCGCCGGCGGGAAGGCGAAGCCGAGCTTCGTCGTCTCCCACGAACTCAGCCTGGATGAGGCCCCCACCGCCTACGAGCACTTCGACGCCCGTGACGAGGGCTGGACCAAGGTGGTCCTGCATCCGAACGGCCACGGGAACGGCCACAAGCGGTAAGCGTCCCGGGTCCGCCGTCCCACCGGTCCCCCGGACCGGGCCGGGGACGGGCGGCGGTCTGCCCGTCCTCCGGCCGGGGCTCGAACGATCCCCGCGCTCCGGGCGGACCTGGACCAACGGCGACTGCCCGCGCGGCCCGGTAGGCCGGACGGCTGACGCTCAGCAGTGTCCGCACTGGCTGCGCCCCGTCGCAGCCGCCGCGGCCGCCCGTCCGTTCGCGAGGAGGGGGAGGTTTCCTTGCCCGACGGCTGCAACACCTCGATCAGGCCGGACGCGACTCGGCAGGGTGTTCCGGCTGGGCTCGCACCCGTGACGTGGCTGCGGGCCCTCGGGGAGGTCGTGCGATCCGGGCTCACGATCGAGGAGACGCGGCTGGAACCCCTGCTCGCACTGCGTACGGCTGCCGGGGTGGCGATCGTCCTCGGGCCGGTGCTGTGGCTGGTCTCCCCTGCGTACGCCGCGTCCGCCGCCCTCGGTGCCTACTCCGCGGGTGGGGCCACCTTCCAGCGCACCTGGCGTCCACGCAAGGTGATCGCGCTCGGCGCGGGCGCGGGTCTGGCGCTCAGCACCTTCGTGGGCTACCTGGCTGCGGGTCGGCTCGTGACCTTCCTCCCCCTGCTGGCCGTCTGGGCGTTTCTCGCGGGGATGGCGTGGGCCGTCGGATCGACCGCCGGGATCGTCGCCGCGACGACCGTCGGCAGCATGCTGGTGACCATCACCCTGCCCACGAGCGTCGGGCGAGCCTTGGAGCACGCCGGGATCATCGCGCTCGGAGGCGTGGCGCAGGCCGTGCTGATCCTGCTGTTCCCGATCCGCCGTTGGGGGGCGCATCGTGACGCGCTCGCCGACGCCCTGGCCGCCGTGGCGGACTACGCCCGTCGGCTGCGGCACGACCCCACCGCCCCGTTCGACCCGGAGCCGCTGTTGACGGCCCGGGACGCGGCCGCCGTGACGCCATCACAGGCCCGCACCCGTCCCTCCGTGCTCCACGGCCCCAGGGGTCTGGCCGAGCGCATTCGGCCGGTCGTCGCCGCGCTCGCCGACCCGGACGTCGGCGCCCCGGCGGAGGGACCCGGTCGGGACCGCGCGCGGGAGTTGCTCGACGCGGCCGCCGACGTCCTTGACGCGGCTGCCCGCACGATCCGCCGCGGCACTCCCGCCGAGGTGCCGGCCAAGAGCGCGGAGGTCCTGCACGTCGACGACGAGCACGAGGTGCTGGAGGGGCCCGCCCGGCAGGCCGCCGAGCGGCTCGTGGAACTACTCGGCGAGGCGATGGAGATCGCCGGGAGCGGCGGCGCGCGCGAAGAGGCGCCCACGCCACCCGGCCCCGCGGGCGCCCAAATCCTGCTGCGCCCGACCATGTTCCGGCTGCTCCCGGTCGTCGTCCGGGCGGTCCGCCGTGAACTCCGCCGCGACTCCCCGGTGTTCCGGCACGCCATCCGCCTGGCGGCGGTCGCCACGCTCGGCTATCTGATCGCCACCCGGCTACCCCTGGCTCACGGCTACTGGGCGCCCGTCGCCTCGGTGATGGTGATGCGGCCGGACTTCCACCGAACGTACGCGCGTGCGGTGGCCCGTCTCGCCGGGACCCTGGCGGGGGTCGCGCTCGCCACCGCGCTGGTGCAGACCCTGGGCCCGGACCCCCACGTGTCCGGCGCGCTTGCCGTGGTCTCGGCGGGCCTGTCGTACACGCTGATCCGTACCGGCTACGCCTACTCCCAGTGCTTCACTGCCGCATATGTCGTCTTCCTGCTCGGCATGGGCGGCCAGGCCTGGGAGCAGACGGTCCCGGAGCGGGTGGTGCTCACCCTGCTCGGCGGGGCCCTGGCCATGCTGGCGTACGTGGTGTTCCCCGCATGGGAGACGCCCCGGCTGCCGAACCGGCTCGCGGACTGGCTCGCGGCCAACGGCCGCTACGCGGCCGCGGTGCTCCGCAGCCACGCTGAACCGACCCGGGAGCATCGCGCCGCCATGCGCAGGGCACTGCTGGCGAGCAGGGAGGCTCGCGCTGCCTGGCAAAGGGCCTACGACAGGGCGAGGCAGGAACCGGTCCGGCCCAGGGGGCTGACGTCACGGGAGGCGGAGGAGGCGCAGGACGCACTCAAGGGGTTCGGCCGGGCGGCGATGCTCATGGAGAGCCACGTCCCGCAGGCCGACAGCCGTCTCGTCCCCGAGGCGCAGCGGTTCGCCGAGGCCCTGGAGGCGGATACCGCCCAGGCGGCACTCGACGTGCGCGAGCACAGGAATCCGGACTGGGGGCGCGTGGAGAAGGCGCTCCAAGCGTGGGAAAGCGCCGCCGCCGGGGACCGGAGCCCGGTAGTGCGGCGCGGGGCGGAACTCCAGAAGCGGGCCCTGGAGGACCTCACGACGGCCGTCAGCCGCACACCCCTGGAACGGGACGTCGGCTCTGCCCGCGAGGAGCAGCGGATGCGGGCGGCCGCTGCGGCGGAAGACGGCGGATCAGGACCCGCGCACCGGGGTGGGTGACGGCGTCGGCGACGATTGGCGCCGCGCCTCCTGGAGCGGGAAGTAGTCTCCCGGCCGCGTCGAGCGCCGCCACACGTACGCCGCAGTCGCCATCACGAGGATCAGCCCCGCAAGGATGAGCAGTTCGACCCCCTCGACGTTCCACCGGAAGGACTTCTCCGCCTCGGCCGTCACGATGAGCACCTTGCGAACGCCGGCGATCAGGCCGACGACGAGAAACGGCTCCGCGTCCAGGGTCTGGTTCCTGATGGTGAGGCGCACGGTATGGAGCAGCTCGGCCACGATGAACAGCACAAGGCCGTTGTCCAGAGTGGAAAGAACGACCGTCTCCTGCCGGTACGGCCCCTGGACCGACCTGATGACGTCGTGGACCACCCCGACCGTCAGAAGCCCGGCGAGCAGCACGAGGAGCGCCGCGACAACGAGATGGATGCCGTCCTCGATGAACTGCAGGAGGCCCTGTACCCGGCCGCCGCCCTCGGTCTTCGGGAGAGTGAGTCGCACAGGCAGCATGCTAGGTGTGCCCCGGCCCGCAGGCGCGGCGTGCTGCCGAACGGGTGGACAGTATCTCTTCGGTGCCCGAGGTTCATGGATGCAGGTCTTCGGCGGCGTCGGATGCGGTCGGACCGGCCACAACGACCCGTACAAGGCGACGGGGACGCTACGCGCCGTGGACGAACTGCTGCGCGCA
Source organism: Streptomyces sp. NPDC088354 (assembly GCF_044753585.1). NCBI lineage: Bacteria > Bacillati > Actinomycetota > Actinomycetes > Kitasatosporales > Streptomycetaceae > Streptomyces > Streptomyces sp. NPDC088354. The sequence goes on from NZ_JBIVNJ010000026.1 coordinate 56,138, forward strand.
AGTGCAGGTGGAGTTCACGACACGGGGCGAGACCACCCCGAACAGCTTTCTTCGACGTCCGCTGCGCACAGTGCCCACCCACTGTCGTCAGAGGCTGCGAGTAAGCAATGTGCGGGTTTCGGTCAGATCGAGGACGCGCGCGACGCGCGGGCTCATGACCTTGATCGTCAGGTTGCCGCCGCCGCGGGCCTCGAAGGTCCTGGCCTTCAGTAGCGCGTTGAGGCCCGCGCAATCGAAGAAGGTGACCCCGGACAGGTCCAGCTCGAGGCCTTCGGGATGGGCGCGCATGGCCGCGACGAGGCAGCGTTCCAGGTCCGCGGCGCATCCAGCGTCCACTTCCCCGGTGATCACCGCCACCACTCCGTCCGTTCCGCGCGTGGCGAGGCTCAGCGTGGCCCGGCCGGCGAAGCTCCGCGTGCCTCCGGGAGGCAGATGGACGGGCAGCGCCCAGGGGTCCAGAGCGGTGTCGTCGTCTTCGTGGGTGTGGTCCGGCCGCGACATCGTGGGCTCCCGCTGCTCCACCAGGGGGACTTCCTGCCACCTGTGATGATGCCCAGACCGGCGACGTACGTCAAATGAATCACGAAATATTTTTCGTGGGTTGATAATCCGGAAACAGCGAGCGCATGATGGGGCGTATGGACGGAGACGCACAGGACCGGGACCAGCCAAGGTGGACGTTCCTCACCAGTCACGCGCGGGTGCTGATCATGATCGCCCGCGACCCCGGCATCAGACTCCGCGACGTGGCCTCCGCATGCGGCCTCACGGAGCGCACGGTGCAGGGCATCGTCTCCGACCTGGAGGAGGGCGGATACCTCGTCAGGTCCCGGGAGGGTCGGCGCAACCGATACGAGATCGTCCCCGGCGCCATGTTCCGTCATCCGGCCGAGTCCGACCACGAGATCGCCGGCCTCCTGGCACTGATCACCGAACCCCCGGCGCCCTGAGGCCGCAGCGTCGCCGCTGCTGCAAGCTGCTACGAATGAGCGGATACGCAGTTGCACCCCGGCCCGCCCGCCCACCTGCACCGGCAACGCAGGCCTGGCACCGCCGACCGGCTCAGATCCCTTCACGCCACCTGGCCGTACCCTCCAGAGACGGTGACAGGGCGGAAGTGCTCGACATGGCTCGTGTGTCGAGCGGGGTGAGCGGGGTGAGGCGTTCGGAGTCCTCGGTGCCGGGGTCGGGGGTGTAGATCATGATGCGCAGGTCGCTGCCGGCCACGGTGAGTACGTCGCAGTCCAGCCGCATCGGTCCCACTTGCGGGTGGTCGATGGTTTTGCGTGCCGCTTCGTGTCGGCCGACCGCGCCGGAGTCCCACAGTTCCGCGAAGCGGTCGCTGTGTGTCCGCAGTTCGCCGATCATGTGCCGTAGCTGCCGGTCGGCCGGGCGGCTGCCCGCCACCGGCATCCCCGTGTTCTTCGCCGATCCGCACAGCCCATGGCAGCGAGGCACGAACGAGAACACCAACGGACTCCTGCGCCAGTACTTCCCGAAGGGCACTGACCTCTCGCGCTGGTCCGCCGAAGAAATCGAAGCCGTCGCTCACACACTGAACACCAGACCCCGCAAGACACTCGGGTGGAGGACCCCGGCCGAGGCATTCAACGAGCAGCTACTGTCGCTCCAACAAGCCGGTGTTGCAACGACCGGTTGAGTCCAGGCAATACACATCGTTCGCGCTGACCGAGCATCTCGACCGAGCAGGCATCGCGGCATCGATCGGCTCCGTCGGCGACGCATACGACAACGCCCTGATGGAGAGCACGATCGGCCTGTTCAAGACCGAGCTCATCAAGCCCGGCCGACCCTGGAAGACACTCGCCCAGGTCGAACTCGCCACCGCCGAGTGGATCGACTGGTACTGCCACCGCCGACTCCACGGTGAGATCGGCCACGTCCCGCCCGTCGAATACGAGGCCGCCTACTACACCGCAGCCACAAAACCACAGGTCACAACCACCATCTGAGATCTCCACCAAACCCAGGGCGATTCATCCTGGACCGACGTGATCACCAACGCCCTGCAACGGCTCACAGCCCTACCAGACCGGGCTGACCAGCAACTTCCCGTCGTCACGATCAGGACCACCCGACCGGAGCCGTGGAAGCCGGCGCCCACCCGACGCGACAGCCGGGCCACCAGCCTGCCCACCTGCACGAATCTCGGCCCCGGAACAAGCCGAAAGGGTCCGTCAGGAAGCTGACGGGCCCTCATGCAAGATCGAGGCTAGAAGCGCGGTGGATCCGGCAGTCGGAAGCAGGAGACGCTGGCGGAAGAGTCCCCGTGTCCGGTGATCCGGACGAGCGGCTTACCCTCACCCGCCTCCGGCCCCACCGAGACCGAAAGCCCGCCCAGACCCGCACGACGCTCCCACCGCGCCCCACAGCGCACCCGCCCCCATGCCAACTCGGCCAGTCCGATGACCGCACCCGGCGGCAACTCGAGGTCTGGGCAGGTGGCAGTTGGTCTGGTGCTGCGGTCATCTCCAGGCCCCTCGAAGTCTGGTCTGCGCGGTGCGGGACCGAACCAAGGGCAAAATACCCGGAGTCCACGAAACGGGGCGGCGCTCGACCGCATGCCCGCAGCGTGCAGCGGGCACATGTCGGCCGCCGCCTTGGCGGTGTGGCTGACGTAACACGCACATCTGGATGATGTCCATCATTCTCATGTTAATGTAGTTGACACGGCAAGCACATCGGCTGCGTTCGAGGGTCGACGTTTGCACCCCTGCAGGATTAAGGAGTGGCGGAATGCCCCTCGGTTCAAGGCCGATGTCTCCGCTGACCCAGCGCATACCAACTGGGCTGGGTCAGCGCCGTGCGGCAAGACGCGACTGAGGGTAGGGAACGCGCGATAAAGGCCATAGGAGACTCATAGAGTCACCAGCGGCATCGGTCGCCGTCCGGAGAACTCGATTCCTGTCACTTTCGTGCTGACGGTCGATCGGTTGAGTCGCCCTATTGATTCCGCTTCCTCTGTCGGCCTCGCCCAAATGCCTGGCTCGCCGAGTAGTATATGCAATAGTGCAGAATTCTCCGAAGAGATGCATGGCACTGTCTAGCCCAGCCCTCTTTCATCTGACGAAAGGAATAACATGCTAAACCAATCGCTGTTCCCAGTGCTGGGTCGCAGCACAATCAACAGATTGTTCGCTTCAATTGTGGCTCTCTTTATGGCCGCAGCAGCTTTGGCCTTTGCGGCAGGGCCGGCCAAAGCGGACACCCCATCTGGTCAGATATCCCACGTGTGGCTGGATATTAGTACAGGTCCCAGCAGTAACGCTGTAATCCAGTACTCAACATTCCTAGCCAGCATTCGGAATGCTGCGGGTCACTCTGTTGGCGGGGTGTACGCCACGCAGAATGCGGCAACCTCGCTCGTTCGAGCAGATATCAACGTGAATGGACAGAGTCTACGGCTTTGGATTTCTCCCCACAATCTGTACCTTCGCGGATTCACTAATCAAGCCGGCGTCACGTTCTGGTTTAGGCCGGATTCCGAGGAGAATTACAACCTGCCAGAGGTCATGGAAAACCTGAGCAGAACGGCAGGCTCGAGTGCTGTTTTGCTCCCCAATTTGGGGACGATGCAGCAACTTCCCTACGGGGCCGACTATAATGACGTGGTGTCGCGCACCGGCAACGTCAACGGAAACCCGTACGACAGGTCGCAATTGGATGCAAGTTTCTACGGCTCCTTCGGCCTGAACAATTCGGTCTATAATCTTCTGTACGTGAATCAGAACGACCAATACAGCTCGACCATGGCTCGTTCGCTACTGTTCCTAATCCAGTTCACTTCCGAAGCGGCCCGATTCAACGATGTGGAAGGCAGCTTCAGAGGCGTGATGTCTGGTACTCAAAGGGTGGGGATCCCGGCAGCTCAGCAGGAACTTGAAGGCCACTGGCGGGCGATTTCTGATTCCCTGAATCGCGCGTTCGCTAATCAGGGTTTCCCGCCTGTTTACGTCGGCCCCCATGTTGGCACTCTGTACAGTGCCACTGACGCGACACGCTATCTCAGGATGGGCCTGGGGAATGTTCTTTACGTCAATCCCACTGAGGACTGGTGGCACACAGAACTGTAACTCGGTCCCGTGCGCGCCCAGTAGCAGTGGCCCTGGCGTAATTCTGGTTTGACGCTTACGCCTGGCCTCGGTCTTTCTTGATGGTCCGCCGACGGAGTCGGCGGACCATCTTGTTGCGGGTGGCGGAGGCTGGCAGGCTGAGGGCCCGAGTGTCGTCTCGGGGTGGCGCCGGGTTCCAGTTGGATCACCGGCGTCCGCGACCCCAAGCCCGTCTGGCTGTGGTCCTCACGCACCGGCATGACCGGCGCCGACGTCGACCTTCGCTGGCAGGCGTTCCTCCGGCGCTTCGACCTGGAACACACCTTCCGCCTGTTCAAGCAGACCCTCGGCTGGACTGTCCCGAAGGTTCGCGACCTACACACCGCCGACCTGTGGACCTGGCTGATCATCGCCGCCCACACCCAACTCCGCCTCGCCCGACCACTCGCCGAGGACCTCCGCCGCCCCTGGGAACGCCCCGCCGAACCCCGCCGGCTCACCCCCGCTCGCGTCCGCCGGGGGTTCCGGCACCTCCGCGCGAAGACGCCCCGCCCGGTAGCGGTGCCCAAACCCTCCAAGCCCGACCCCGGACGCCCACCGGGATCGAAAAACCGCAGGCCAGCACCACACTACGAGCCCGCCAAGACCGCGAAACGAGCCGCAACCCTCACCGAACACGTCCGCTCGAAACAGCAGCAGGGTTAAAGATCAAGCTCAGGCAATCAGCACCGCCTCGGCAACGTGGTCAGTGCCTTCTCACCTCGAGTCGTAACAGGACTGCGTTGAGGTCCAGTTCAGGCTGGCGCAGGTCGGCCAGGCGCCCGTCGCTGGTGGCTTCCTCACGCCTGCCGGGGCGGTCAGCCACTCCTCGGGTTTGAAGCGATGCGAAGCGGTGGCCCGAACGCTCGACATGCGCGGACTCGGGCGGGGTGCTTAAGCTCCACTACAACCGCTTCAACGCGTGTTTGGTCTGTCGCGATGCGGGACCCCGGGTGTGAGGCCCGACGGGGACCGGGCGGCGTCGTACCCGGAACCTGAGCCAGTACCAGTGAGAGGTGTGGTTGTGCATCATTGGTCACGGCGTGAGGACGAGCGGCTGCTCACGGGTAAAGGTCGCTACGTCGCCGACATCGATGTGCCGGGCTGTCTTGACGCGGTGTTCGTGAGGAGCAAGGTAGGTCACGGTCTGCTGCGCGCGGTCGATTGCAGTGCGGCTCGCGAGGTGCCCGGTGTGGTGGGCGCCTGGTCCGCCGCGGATCTCGCGGACTTGCCCGCGTGCGTGCACACGGCCGCGGACCTGCAGGACCTGCCTCCGGTGCCGCACACCGTGCTCGCCAAGCTGTCCTCGGACGAGGCGGTTGCCGGCCGGGAGTGGCCGGCGTTGGTGAAGCATCGGGTGCGTTACGCGGGCGAGGCAGTCGCGGTCGTTCTCGGTGAGGACCGCTACCGGGCCGAGGACGGGGCGGCCGAGGTGACCTTCCAGGTCGACCCGCTGCCCGCCGTGGTGACGCCGTCCGAGGCCGCCACGGATGCGACGCGGCTCTTCGAGGGCTTGAGCAACATCGCCCTGCGGGGCGAGACCGGCAGTCCCGTCGAGGACGAGGTGTGGCGGGAAGCGGCCGCCGTGGTGGAGGGCCGGTACCGCCAGAACCTCCTGATGCCCACGCCGATGGAGTGCAGGACGATCCTCGTCGTCCCGGAGGGCGACCGTCTGACGATCTGGTCGGGGCACCAGATGCCGCACCGGCTGCGCCGTGAGACGGCGGCACTGCTCGGCTGGTCGCAGGAGCAGATCCGGGTGGTGGTGCCGGACACCGGTGGCGCATTCGGCGGCAAGAGCGCCTCGTTCCCGGAGTTCGTCGTGGCGGTCTTCTTGGCGGTCGAGCTCCAGCGACCGGTCCGGTGGATCGAGGACCGTCTGGAATCGATGACGGCCGCCACGCGCGGCCGCGGGCAGGACCAGCGCGCCCGCCTGGCCGCCGACGCCGAAGGACGGCTTCTCGCCTACGAGCTCCACATCGACGCCGACGTCGGCGCCTATCCTCACCTCGGGGTGGGGCTGCCGATGCAGACGGCCTGGATGGCGACCGGCGCGTACACCACCCCGCGGGTCCACTCGACCGTCCGCTCGGTCCTGACCAACACCATGCTCACCTACCCCTACCGGGGTGCCGGGCGGCCCGAGGCGGTGATGGCGCTGGAACGGTGCATGGACATGATGGCCCGCCGGCTGGGGCTCGACCCCGCGGAGCTGCGGCGCCGGAACTTCATCCCGCCCGAGAGCTTCCCCTACACGACCCCCACCGGGCGGACCTACGACAGCGGCGAGTACGCCCGCGCTCTCGACCTGGCGCTGGAGACCGTCGGGTACGACGCATGGCGGGCCGAGCAGGCCCGGCGCAGGACGGATCCGGCCGCCAAGCCCCTGGGAATCGGCCTGTCCTGCTATGTCGAGCGCTCCGGCGGGGAGCCGGGCGGCCTGCACGAGTTCGGCAGCATCGAGGTTGCCGCGGATGGCACGATCACCGCGCGGTGCGGCGCCGCCTCCAGCGGCCAGAGCCACGAAACGGTGTTCCCCGCGCTGGTCGCCAAGACCCTGGGGGTGGATGAACAGCGCGTCCGGCTGATCGAGGGCGACACCGGCGAACAGCCCCAGGGCCTGGGTTCGTTCGCCAGCCGCACGGCCCAGGTCGCCGGTGCGATGCTGCAGCACGCCGCCGAACTGGTCATCACGGAGGCCAGGCAGCGAGCCGCAGAGCTGTGGAATCTGCCCCTGGAACAGGTCGAGTGGGCCGATGGCGCGGTGCACGCCGCCCACGACGGCGCGGCGGCCATGGACGTCAGCGAGCTGGTCAAGGCCACCGGCCCGATGCGCGTGGAGGACCGCTTCGAGACGGGCATGGCTTTCCCCTTCGGCGCCCACGTGGCGGTCGCCGAGGTCGACCCCGAACTCGGCACCGTGGAACTGCTGAAGGTGGTGACGGTCGACGACTGCGGGGTCCAACTCAACCCCGACATCGTCCGCGCTCAGGCCTTCGGCTCTGCGCTGCAGGGCATCGGCCAGGCCCTGTACGAGGCCATCCCCTACGACGACGCCGGCACCCCGATGCTGGACAACGGGCTCCTGGACTATCTCCTGCCGACCTACACCGAGGTTCCGCCCATCGAGGTCAAGGACACCTGCACGCCCAGCCCCAACTCACCACTGGGCGCCAAGGGCGCCGGCGAGTCCGGCTGCATCGGCCTGCCGGCCGCGATCGTCAACGCCGTAGTCGACGCACTGCGTCCGGCCGATCCCGACCTGCTGCAGATGCCGCTCACCCCGGACGTGATCTGGCGAGCCGCCAGGGCACCGAAGCAGGAGGAGAACCGGTGAAGCCCGCAGCCTTCGACTACATCGCCCCCCGCACCGTGCCCGAGGCCCTCGACGCCCTCGCAGACGGGGACCGCATGACCCAGGTCCTGGCCGGCGGCCAGAGCCTGCTCCTGGAGATGCACCTGGAGCGCATCCGCCCCGACCTGGTCGTCGACATCAACCGCATCCCGGAACTCGACCACCTGCGCGTCATCGACAACACACTGCAGGTCGGCGCCCTGATCAGGCACCAGGTCTTCGAGTCCGCGCAGGCCGCGCCAGGTCCCCTCGGCTCGCTGTTCGCCCTCGCCGTCGTCAACATCGCCCACCCGCCCATCCGGTCACGCGGGACCATGGTGGGCAGCTTCGGCTGGGGACACCCCGCCTCCGAATGGTGCGCCATCGCCATGGCCCTGGACGCCGACATCCAACTGCAAGGACGCCAGGGCGCCCGAACGGTCGCGGCCCGCGACTACTTCCACGGCCCGCTCACAACGGAACGCCGACCCGGAGAACTGATCACCTCGGTGACGTATCCGCTGCTCACCGAGGACACCGGCGTCGGGTTCATCGAGCACCGGCGCACGCACTTCTGCTTCGCCCAGGTCGCCGCCGCGGCCGTCCTCACCGTGCACGACGGAGTGATCCGCGAAGCACGCATCGGACTGGTCAACTGCGCCGACCGCCCCCTGCGCGCCCACGCCGCCGAGCAAGCCCTCACCGGCGTCGAGATCGGCCCACCCGCGGACGGCTACCAGCTGCCGGAAAGCCACCCCTTCGCCCGCGCGGGCCGCATCGCCGCCGAGCAGGACGCCGACCCGATCGCCGAACCGTACGCGGACCTCGAATACCGGCGGCACGCCATCGCCGTCGTGACCGCCAGGACCCTGTGCCAGGCGGCGAACGACCACCGGTCCCGCAGTGGCAAGTCCCAGGGAGACGGCCAATGAAGATCACCCTCACCGTGAACGGCGCGAACTACCCCCTCGACGTGGAGCCCCGGCGCATCCTGGCCGACGTGCTGAGGGAGGACTGCCGGCTCACCGGCACGCACCTGGGCTGCGAGCACGGCGTGTGCGGGGCCTGCACCGTGCTCGTGGACGGCGAGGCCGTGCGCTCCTGCCTCATGCTCGCCGTGCAGTGCGACGGCAGCGAGGTCCGGACCGTGGAGGGACTCGCCGCACCGGACGGCGAGCCCAGCGCTCTGCAGCGGGCCTTCTCCGCCGAGCACGCCCTGCAGTGCGGCTTCTGCACGCCCGGCTTCCTCATGGTGGCCGCCGGGGCGCTGGAAGCCGACCCGAACCTGGCCGATCACCCCGAGCGCGTGGACCACATCGTCGGATCCAACGTCTGCCGCTGCACCGGCTATGAACCCATCCGCCGAGCGATCACGCGTGCAGCGCGGGAACAGCGGCAGCCCGCGACCTGACCTGCCTCGCGCCAACCCGGCCGGTTGAGGAGGAGACATGTCCGCAACAGGACGCATCCGCGCGGGCATCATCGACGTCCACGCCCACTGGCTGCCCCGGGAACTGCTCTCCCTCCCACCGGGCTTCCCCCTGGGCGGCATGAACGACCGCGACGGAGAGCTGTACCTCGGCGACAGCCCGCTGTTCTTCCCGACCACGGCGATGACCGACATCGAGGCGGTCATCGCCGACACGTTGAAAGCGGGCCTGGGCGCCCGCGTTGTCTCGGCGCCGCCCTTTGCCTTCCCCGTCTTCGCTCCCGGCGACGCGGACGAATACGTCGCGGCCTACAACGACCAACTCGCGGAGGCAGTCGGGTCCTCGGACGGCACCCTGGTCGGGCTCGGACTGGTCCGCGTCGATGACGTGCATGCCGCCCGTCAGGAGATGACGCGCCTGAAAAGCATGGCGGGCATCGCAGGTGTTGCCGTCCCACCTCTGCGCCAGGGGCAATCCTACGGAACGGGCACCATGCGCGAAGTGCTGGCCGTCGCCGCCGAAACAGGTCTGGCCGTCCTCGTCCACCCGATGCAGCTGCCGCGCCCGGAGTGGGAAGACCACTACCTGGTCAACCTGATCGGCAACCCGGTGGAGACCACCACCGCCGTCGCGTCCGTGCTCTTGACGGGAGTCGTCGAAGAACTGCCGGGGCTTCGCATCTGCTTCGTCCACGGCGGAGGCTGTGCCCCAGCACTGCTCGGACGATGGGGACACGGATGGCGTTCACGGGCGGACGTACGGCACGGCAGCGGCCGACCTCCGGCCGACTCCTTCGCCAAGCTGTACTTCGACACCGTCACCCACGATCCCGAAGTACTGAGACTGCTGTCGGCCCACGCCGCACCGGACCGGATCCTGTGCGGGAGCGACTACCCCTTCGACATGGCGCAGCCCGAACCGGTCCGCTACCTGCTGGACCACGGCCTCGACGCCAAAACACTCGAAACCAACGGCCGGGCTTTCCTCGGCATCCCCAACCCGGACTGAACCTCGTGCCCGGCTGACCGAACCCCCGAGAACTCCGGCGAATACCGCATTCGCAACGTCCGTGTCCGCAGGACCGCGCAGGTGCGCGCACTGCTGCCGGCACATGGGTCGATGGCGAGGCGGGGTGTAGGCGCGGGCTGGAGCTTGAGCAACTGGTGAGCAGTGCCCGGGACGACAGGTTCCGCAGGCTGCCGCGCAGCACGCCGCGGCGCAGCTCCGTCGCGTTCTCCCGCACATCCCAGCCGTCTTGCCACGGGCCGCTGCGCGGCATCAACGAGGAGCGCCTGGTCCGTGTCGGGCCGGCGGATGCGAGCACCCGATGCACTCGCAACTCCCGCGAGGGGCCGCCCCCCATGACGCCCATGACGGGAGCGGCCCCGGAGTCTTGCGGACCCGTTGAACGCCGCGGGTCAGGGGCGGGCGATGTCGTGGCCGACGTCCTTTACCTTCTCCTTGGCCTCGCGGGCGTCGCCCTTGGCCTGTTCGGCGCGGCCCTTGGCGGTCAGCCTCTCGTTGCCCACGGCCTCGCCGACGGTCTCCTTGGCCTTGCCGACGGCCTGCTCGGTCTTCGCCTTGGCCTTTTCGCTGGCAGTCATCCCGCTCACCTTCCTTGGCATCGACGACGTGTGCTGTGACTTCGTCTGACCCGTGCGAAGTGCCGCAAACATGCCGAGCGACCCGAGAGGCCGCGGCGTGTTTTCGTGGGCCCTTCGGCCAGTGAAGAGGCATGGTCTTCGCGTGCTTGCGGGTCGAGGTCAGGGGCACGCGGTGTCGAGGAGGTCGATAACGATCGTTCCCCTGCTTCTGGTACTTCTTCTGGCCCTGATCTTGTTCGGTGCGGGCTTCGCGCTGAAGGCGCTGTGGTGGATTGCGGTGATCGTTCTCGTTCTGTGGCTGCTCGGCTTCGTCGCGCGGTCCACCGGGAGCGGTGACCGCAGGGGCCGCTGGTATCGCTGGTAGACGCACAGCGCAGCGACCGTGGCGCCACGCAGCGCCCTCGTGGGCGGGGCCCAGCCAGAAGTGGCTGGACCCCGCCCACGTTCGTACGTGCCGCGGCGTCAGACCCGGTTCTGGCATGTCCGATGAAGTGGCTCCGGAAGCCTGCGTTCCTTTCTGCGCGGCCCGACCGGCTGGGTCGTGAACACGGCTGGGCAGCGCTTCCCTTGCCGGGGTGGCGAGATGGCGATGGATCTGCGCCGGTGCCGGGCGGTCTGTTCGGGTGCTTCCGAGGAGGTACCGGCCCTTGAATGCGCCCTTGGGGGTAGGCGGAGTGAGCGGCACCGGCGAGCGGTGCCCGCCATCTCACAGGACGAGGAGGCTCCGTGGACGGCATCGTGCTGCTTCGGGACGACCACAAGACGGTCGAGAAGCTGTTCAAGCGTTTCGAGAAGACTGACGCCGGCGCCTACGAGGAGAGGCGAGCGATCGTCGATGAGGTGATCGGCGAGCTCACGGTCCATGCCTGGATCGAGGAAAAGATCTTCTACCCCGCTGCGCGGGAGGCGGCGCCGGACACCACCGACCACGTCTTGGAGAGCGTCGAGGAGCACCACGCCGTGGTGTGGATGCTGTCGGAGCTCAAGGACATGGACCCCGAGGACGAACGCTTCAAGGCGAAGATGACCGTCCTGATGGAGAACGTCCGCCACCACGTCGAGGAGGAAGAACAGGACTGGTTCCCGGAGGTACGCAAGGCCATGGGCCGTAACCTGCTGGTTGAGCTGGGCGAGCAGATGCACAAAGCGAAGGCGGACGCACCGCGCGATCCGCTGGCGGTGCCCTCCGCGAAGGAATAGGCGACCACTCCCGCTTCTCGCTGACGCCGTCGATCGCTCATGCAGGGCAGGCAGACGTGGCGTGGTTCCGCTTTACCGGGACGGCAGCGGGGGTGGCGTAAACCTGTGTGTTGCTGCGGCATGGAGGTCCGTCGAGGCTCTAGGGTGTGCTGGTCCGCCCGGCCGGGATGCGCTGGCACAGGTCAGCGCTGGGCCCCCGGCTGGGCGTTCTGTCCACTGGACGGGCCCGCGACCGACTTGTGGGCTACATGTACGCAGGGTATGCGTCGGCTGCGACGGGGACCCCAATGTCGACCCCTGGTCCACCGCTTCCCTTCCGTGGCGAGACCTGGGGAGAGCGCGTATACCCCCGTACGGCGCAGGGCTTCCTCGCAGCAGCATTGCCGCGACGTTGAGCGACTGGTTACCGTCCCTGTGCTTCACGCAGAGGGTGCCATTCGAAGAGGAGTATGGTCGCGTCGTCACTCAGGCGCCCGTTCTGCGAGGCGAGGATGGCGTCGACGAGTCGCCGCAAGACTTCGGGTGCAGGTTCTCCCGCCGCGACGGCGCGGTTGATGTAGTCGATGAAGCGGTCCTCCCCGAAGCTCTTTCCGGTCAGCCGGGCCTCGGTGACGCCATCGGTGTAGACAAGGATTCGGTCGCCGGGCTTCAGCTGGATGTGGTGGACTGCCCGCTCATCTTCGGGGAGCCGAATGCCCAGGGGCAGACACGGTTCCTGGTGGAAGGCTCCGGACACCAAAATGCCCTCGCGCAGCAGGTAGGGCTCAGGATGCCCACAGTTGACCCACCTCAGGTGGCCGGTGGTCATGTGCAGTTGGAGAAGGACTCCGGTGGCGTAGCGGTCGGGGAACAGCTGCTCGAGATGGTCGTCGATGGTGCGCACGATGGCAGGCAGGTCGGCGCCGGAACGGCGGGCGTTGCGGCAGCCGGCCAGGACCACCGAGGACGTCAGGCCAGCGGCCAGATCGTGTCCCATGGCGTCGGTGACGGCCACGTGCAGCACGTCGTCGCTGACGGAGTGGTCGAAGGCGTCACCGCCGACTTCGTAGGCGGGTTCCACGACGGCGCTGGAGGTGATCAGCTCGGTGCCGATAGTGCGGGGAGGCAGGAATGCCCACACCATCTCCGCGGCCACCCCCATCGTTGTGGCACGCTGGCTGCAAGCCAACTCGTCGCTGTAGGCACCCTTGGTCACCAGTGCCATGGCCACCACGGCAGCAAGGGACTGGCAACGCCGGATCGTCGAGGCTGTCAGCGCCAGGGTCTCCACGCGAAGAACGCCCAGCCGTTCAACGCCGTCGATGATCGGCACGAACAGCACCACCCGGTCCTGCTCACCTGGCTGGATGCGCAACGATTCGGACCGGAAAGCCCATCCGGCGAGACTGGCATGCATGGCCAACCGCTGAGGCGGCTGGGTGCTCCGTGCGTCGGTCAGCTCCACCAGCGCTTTCTGCTGCAGGTCGGCCACGAAAATACCCACCCGGCTCAGGCCGGCATCGGCGTAAATCTTCTGGATCACGCGAGCGAGCCGTCCCGGTTCCGTACGATGCAGCGTGTCCAGCAACGCGTCCATGACCGGGTCACTTGTGTCACTGAAGCCCATGGTCCTGCCAATCTGCGACGCACCCCGATTCCCATCACACGTGAGGCTGCGCAGCGCCGCTTCCGCAGGACACGGGCCGGCACGGCCCAGGGGTGATGAGGAACGCCGTCGTCTGATGGATGAGGCGACCAAGGAACTCGTCCGTCACTCGGCGGCCGAGGAGGTGTGCCTGTACTTTGCCGTCCGGAAACCCGTTCCGGAAGGATGCACTCGCGGACCAGGAACTGAAGGATCACGCCGCGATCGAGAAGACTCTCAAGGAACTCGTACAGCGCGACAGTGACGACCCGCAGTTCGATGAGCTGATCCAGAGCCTGATCTCCGAGGTAGGCGAGCACGTCAAGGACGAGGAACAGCGCCTGTTCCCGATGCTTGCCGAGGCTTGCTCCGCAAAGCAGCCCGACGGCCTCGGCGACAAGGTCCGCACCGTCAGGAAGACGGCGCCCACCCGTCCGCACCCCAGCGCCCCCGACACCCCGCCGGCCAACAAGCTGCTCGCACCCGGTGCAGGTCTCGTGGACCGAGTCAGCGACTTCGTCAGCGGCCGCGGCCGGTCCTGACTGCAGGACCGCCACCCTGCACGACCTTCTTGTACTGCCGGGTGGCCTGGTGAGCGGCTCCCGGGCATGACCTGCCTGCCGGCCCGCGAGAGAGCCAGGCAGGCACGCAGCCCTTTGGCGCCGTCGCCCTGTCTGCCCGCCGACCGAATCGCTGTGTGGGACACTTTCCCGCGCCCACGGGTGGCGCTGTACACGGCTGCGGGAATACCCGGAGAACCGGGCCGTGCGGCGACTTCCTGGCGCTCGGCGCCCTGCGAGGGCTTACGGCTCCGCGGTCGCGGACAGCCGGCCGGGTATCCGAGACGGACACCTCGGCGACCACGCCGCGGCGTGAGCGCCGCGCGGGGTTTCAGCGAAGCCACGCAGGTAAGGCGACCCGCGAAGACGACACAGCCAGATCCTGCCCGTGCGGTGGTTCCCCGAAGGGCCTCCGGCCCTCGGTGACAGGGCCTTGCAGATCAGCCGAGTGGACCTGTGGAAACGGTAACTGCTTCACCAGCACAGACGAGCAGGGCCACACCTTCCCGCCGGTCCCCGATGACTGCTCCGGCTCCGGCATCGGCTGAAATCTCTTGATTCCGCCCATCGCGGAGAGGAGTGACATAAGACATCCCCAGCGGCAGGACTCATCGCGCGCCTGCCGCCCCGACCGGGCCGGCCGACGAGCGGCGTCCAACCCCGGCTTCGGCCGAGGCCGGACGCGCCGGCGTCGCCTGTGATCGCGTCCTACCTGAGCAGCGGCGGCCAACCCTGTCCGGCTCGGGAGGACGGAAGGCAGGCCTGATGAAGCCAGTCAAGTCCACACCACGACCCGGCGACTGCGCTGCCGGTTCGGTGACGAGTCGAGGATCGGACGGGCCACGCGGAAACCCCGGCGTTGTCCGCGACGCAGCCTTCACTCCTCACGCAAGTGGCCCTGCCTTCCCGTCACCCCATCGCACGTGAGGAGCACCCATGAAGACAGACACCCGCTCCACCTCCCCCCTCCGACACGATCCGCTCGTACGCGGCCTCGGCTGGGCCAGCGCGCTCCTGGGTGTGCCCCAGGTCGTCGCCCCGGCGGGCTTCGCCCGGGCCTTGGGCATGGACGACGCGTCCCGGCACCGGACGGTCACGACCGTCGTCGGTGTGCGCGAGCTGGTGGCGGCGGCCGGGTTGCTGGGGCGGCCGCATCCCGCCTGGCTCTGGGGCCGTGTCGGCGGCGACCTCATGGATCTGACGATGCTGACCCGGGCCATGAAGAACCACAACGGTCGCGGCTTCGGCCGCACCGTCGCTGCGACCGCCGCGGTCACCGCGATCACGGCCACGGACGTCTACGCGGCCATGACCCGCACCCATAGGAGCACTCCCGTGGAACTGACCGCGACCACCACCGTCACCCCGCCCCCGGACGAGGTCTACGCCCTCTGGAGCGACCTGGAGCGACTGCCGGACTTCATGGGGCACCTGGAGGAGGTGCACGTCACCGGCCCGCGTACCAGTCACTGGCGGGCCAGCGCGCCGTTCGGCAAGGCGGTCGAATGGGACGCCGAGACCACTCAGGACGTCCCCGGCCAGATGATCGCCTGGCGGTCGGTGGACGGCTCCGACATCGACAACTCCGGCGAGGTCCGCTTCGAGCCCGCCCCCGGCGGCGGGGGCACGGAGATCGGGGTGACGCTGCGCTACGACGTACCCGGCGGGGCGCTGGGCAGGGCCGCGGCGCGTTATTTCGGCGAGGAACCGCACCAGCAGCTGGACGACGACCTGCGCCGCTTCAAGCAGGTCGCGGAGACCGGCGAGGTCGTCCGCTCCGAGGGCGCTCCCGGCGGCAAGCGGGCCCGCGGCGAGTTCCCGCAGCACCCGGCCCGACCGCTGACCGACGGCGAACTGAAGGAGGCCCTGGCATGAAGGCGAATTGCTGGATGGGACGCAACTCGGTCGAGGTGCAGGACGTCCCCGAACCGACGGTCCTGAACAGCCGCGACGCCATCGTGAAGATCACCTCGACGGCGATCTGCGGCTCCGACCTCCATCTGCTCGACGGCTACGTCCCCACCATGCAAGAGGGCGACATCATGGGCCACGAGTTCATGGGAGAGGTCGTCGAGGTCGGCCCTGGCGTCAGTAGTGACAAACTGCGCGTCGGTGACCGGGTCGTGGTGCCCTTCCCCATTGCCTGCGGCGTCTGCGCGTCCTGCCGGGCGGAGCTGTACTCGTGCTGCGAGAACACCAACCCCAACGCCGGCATCTCGGAGAAGTTCTTCGGCCACCCCACCGCCGGCATCTACGGCTACTCCCACCTCACCGGTGGTTTCGCCGGAGGTCAGGCCGAGTACGCCCGGGTGGTGTTGGCTGCCGTCAACGCCCTCAGAATCGAGTCGGACCTCAGTGACGAGCAGGTGCTGTTCTTGTCCGACATCCTGCCGACCGGGTACATGGGCGCAGAAATGTGCGACATCCAGGAAGGTGACGTCGTCGCCGTCTGGGGCGCCGGCCCGGTCGGCCAGTTCGCGATGGACAGCGCCCGGGTCCTGGGTGCGCAGAAGGTCATCGCGATCGACAAGGAGACCTACCGGCTCGACATGGCGGCTGCCCAGGGCTACACGACCGTCGACTTCGAGGACACCGACGTACGGTCGGCACTGCTCGAACTCACCGGCGGCCGGGGCCCCGACAAGTGCATCGACGCGGTCGGCCTGGAGGCCACACACGGTGCCTCCCACGTGCGCCTCTACGACCGGGCCAAGCAGGCGGTCCGCTCCGAGACCGACCGGCCCCACGCCCTGCGCCAGGCCATCCTGTCCTGCCGGAGCGGCGGAGTGGTGTCAGTCATCGGCGTCTACGGCGGGCTGATCGACAAGTTCCCGGCGGGTGCCTGGATGAACAGGTCCCTGACCCTGCGAGCGGGGCAGTGCCACGTGCAGAAGTACATGAAGCCGCTCCTGGGCCTGATCGAGCAGGGCGAGATCGACCCCACCAGGGTCATCACCCACCGGCTGCCCCTGACCGAAGCACCGACCGGCTACGACCTTTTCAAGAACAAGAAGGACGGCTGCGAGAAGGTCGTCCTCACGCCGTGAGGGCAGCACCGATGAACCGCGGCACCATGCGTCGTTGACGCCGACGAGCCGTGCCGGCCCGGCCCTCAAGAGTGTGAGTAGACACGCTGAGACGTGGGCGGCCTTGTCCTGCGCTGGCGGCGAGGCCGCCCGGTCCGGATGCTGCGTACAGTACTGCCGTCGGCCTCTCCCCCCGGAATCTCTTCCCTGAGGTGCCGGCTCGCCGTCCCGGATGGGCCGCGGGCTCAGGCACCGCCGTGCGCCCCATTGATGGGCCGTGCGGGGCGAATCCCTGCCGAATATCTCGGACGGGCAACAACTCGCCGCACCGTATCCAGTCTCCGGGAGAGGTACGGATCAGAGCGGCAGGCAGACGGTACGCAAGGCACTGCTTGAGCTGCCGTGTGCGCCGTCGCCGACTTCCGTGCCCTCCTCAAGCGCGCGGCCGAGCTGGACGTCTGCCAGGGGGCCTTGCCCGGAGAGTACGGCGACGGGCAGGCCCCCGGCGTTGAACGCCGCCGAAGGGGTAGCCGACT
Source organism: Streptomyces sp. NPDC088354 (assembly GCF_044753585.1). Lineage (NCBI taxonomy): Bacteria > Bacillati > Actinomycetota > Actinomycetes > Kitasatosporales > Streptomycetaceae > Streptomyces > Streptomyces sp. NPDC088354. The sequence goes on from NZ_JBIVNJ010000026.1 coordinate 73,564, forward strand.
CACATGCGATCACTGAACGAAATCCAGCTCGCCGTATCGCACGCCATGGTGGTCGGCACCGTGCCGCTGATCGTGGGTGTGGTCCTCGTGGTGATTCTCGTGGGGGCGGTCGTGGTCGGTCGTCGGTATCGGGCGCGGCAACCGGCTCCTGAGCAGGCCGCACAGCCCCGGGCCAAAGCGTGGAGCACGCGCGAGGAGCACGGGATGCCTCCGCAGCCGGACCACGGTCCCGGCCATCAGGACGGCATCCGCCACGGTTGAGCGCAGCGGCGGGAGCCGGCCCGTACACCGAGCACCCCACCCCGATCGCGCGGCCCCCGCGAAGGTGCGCCAGGCGCCAGCATCGTTCGACGACCACTTCAGCCAGCCCCGGCTGTTCTGGCTCAGCATGAACCCCGCCGAGCGAGAGCACATCGTGGCGGCCCTGCACCTTCGAGCTCGGCAAGTCGTCCAAGGCCTGGGTCTGCCCGCCCCCGAGCCTTCCGAGCCGCTCGCGGACGTACAACTCAGTCCCACGCTGTCGCAGGTGGGCCATATCGACGGTCAGCGAATTCGGCTCTGTCGGGGATCTTGTGATGTCGCAGGGCTGAGCTGGGCAGTCTCCGGGTGTGCGGTTCAGGGGTGTTGGGGCGGCTGCTGCCGCATCTGTCCGGTGTTGTCATCGAGTCGATCAAGCGGGCGGCCGGGGTCATCACGCTTCGCGCGGGGTGTCAGTCGACGCCGGTGAGATGCCCGGGGTGCGGGATGCCGTCGTGGCGGGTGCACGGCCGGTACGTTCGCCGGCTCGGGGACGCGCCCGTGGCTGGCAGCCCCGTGGTCATCGAGCTGACCGTGCGCCGGTTCAAGTGTCTGAGCAGCCGGTGCCCGGCGGTGACGTTCGCCGAGCAGATCGAGGGGCTGACCAGGCCGCATGCCAGGCAAACGCAGGTACTGCGGTCGATGCTCGCCTCGATCGCTCTGTGCCTGGCGGGCCGTCCCGGCGCCCGCCTTGCCGCGGCCCTTGGGATCCGCATCGCCAAGGACGCGCTGCTGGACCTGCTCCGCTCGGTTCCGCAGCCACCGGTTGGCGCCGTCAGATTCCTGGGAGTGGACGACTTCGCTCTGCGCAAGGGCGACTCATACGCAACGATTCTGGTCGATCTGGAAGCCCGCCGCCCGGTCGATGTCCTGCCTGGCCGGGACGCCGAGCCGCTGGCCGCATGGCTTCGCCGACACCCGGAAGTGGAGGTGATCTGCCGTGACCGGGCCGGCGCCTACGCGGAAGGGGCCCGAAGCGGTGCCCCGCAGGCGATGCAGGTCGCCGACGCCTGGCATCTGTGGCGGAACGTCGTGGACGCGGTGGAGAAGACGGTTGGCTCTCACCACGGGTGCATCCAGGCCGCGTTCGCGGCAACCCCGGTCATGGCGGAGGTAACCGCGAAGGACCTGGTCACGCCGGAGCCGTCCAGGCCGGTGGCTGTGCCGTTCGTCCCGCCTGACGGCAAGCTCGACGTCATGGGCCAGCCTCGGCGTCTGGTGGCCCGCACCACAGAGAGATACACGGCGGTCCAAGCGCTGCTGGCCGAGGGCAAGTCCCTGGCGGCGATCGGCCGGACACTGCGGCTGGACCACTCCACTGTCCGCCGTTTCGCACGCGCCGCCAGCCTCGACGAGCTCCTGACCAAAGCCACCGGACGACTGTCCGTGCTGGACGAGCACAAGCCCTACCTCCACGCCCGCTGGCTGGAAGGCTGTCACGACATTCCCCAGCTCCACCGCGAACTGCGCGAGCGCGGATTCACCGGGAGCATCCAGTGCCTCCGCCGCTACTTCCGTGCCTTCAGACCTCCCCGCCGACCAGGACGGAAGCAGCAGCTGGTGTCCCAGCCGCAGCCCAGGCCGGCCCCGAAGCCCCGACGCGTAGTCCGCTGGATCATGACGCACCCCCAGCACCTCGCGGCAGTCGACGCTGCGGAACTGAAGGAGATCCGTACCGCCTGCCCTCACCTCGACGCAGCCGCACGGCACGTCCACGATTTCGCCGAAATGCTCCATGACCTCCGCGGAGACCAGCTTCCCGACTGGATGGAGCGACTCCTTGCTGACGACCTACCAGCCCTCCACTCGCTGGTCAGCGGCCTGCGACGCGACTTCGACGCAGTCACCGCAGGACTCTCCACACCGTGGAGCTCCGGCCAGGTCGAGGGCCAGGTCACCCGTGTCAAGCTCATCAAGCGCATGGCCTACGGCCGAGCCAGCCTCGACCTCCTACGCCAACGCGTACTCCTCGGTCCATGACCCCGCGGCATCGCAAGATCCCCGACAGAGCCGAACTACGCGAACGTCCACAACACTCTTCAGATGTGGGAAGTGAGGCCGGTATCAGGGTCGTGGGAGATCAGCGTCGGCATCCCCGGGTCATACCGGACGACCTCGCCGGTCAGCAGGGTCCGTCGTTGACTGGCCGTCGAGACCTCGACCAGGAACCGCAGCACGGCGGCCACCCCCGCCCCGTCAAGGACGTCCTCGGGCCAGACGGAGAACTCGATCTCCTCTTCGTCGCAGGGCAGGGCGAAGAACCAGACGGCGCCGAAGCGGGCCCGGAAGGCAAAACTTGTTCCCAGGCCCTCCGGCTCGTCTGCCCAGACGCGGAAAAGGTCGGCGAAGTCCGGACGTACGGGATCGAGCCGGGGGTAGGGGTGCTCTACCTCGGTCTCGTCGGCTACAACACGCAGGCGTTCGAAGACCGCGATCCACTCGACGCGGGTCACGTCGAGGACCCGAATGTCCCTCAGGCTGCCATCGAGATGGAAGACATCGCACATCCACGGCTCGGGCAGGCACCGCCCGCGGGTACCGTACTCACCGGCGTGGACGTCCTCGTGCGTCAACTCCACCCGTCCCCTCGCGTTCGTCTCTCCCATGGCACCAAGGTAAGAGGTCGCCACGGTACGGAAGGACCTGCCCGGCCGGTTCAGGGGTGGGTGATCTCATATTCCGGGTCCTCCAACATCACAAGATCCCCGACAGAGCCGCGAATTCCCCAGGTCGAACGCCAGATAATTCCCCACCGGCTCGACGCCTCGGGCCGCAGGCGGAAGATGCGCCGCGACAATGCCTGACCGCCCTGATATCCGGTCGATGGGCCGGAGCTCGTTGCCATACTCTCGCGCGGTGACGAACAACGTGGAGACCGGCGAGGACCTCCGTGTTCTGCTGCGGTGCCTCAGCCGGCGCTTCGAGGGCCTCGGCGCCGATGCGCCGCAGATCGACGACATCCTGCTCCGCTGGGCCGGCACCCTGCCTGACGAGGGTCCGGAGCCCGGCTGGCAGGGCCTGGCCGACCAGTTGCTCAGTGCGCTGGACGCGCCGTCGGTCGGGCTCGCCGAGCCCGCGCCCCTTGGAGACGAGCCGCCGGTCTCTTCTCCTGGAGAGCTACGAGTCTTGCTGCTGGCCCTGGCCGCCGACTTTGCCCGGGACCGTGCCTGGACGCAGGACAGGCTGGCCCAGGGACTTTGGGCCGGTGACGGCGGCGGCTGGGCGAGCGGTTCGATGGCCCAGTTCCTGGAGTCGTGGGAGGCCTGGCTCGGGGCCAGGCTAGGCAGGCCACCGGCGTTCCCGGGCGTCCCACCGATCGAACCGGTGACCTGGGCCTCTGTGGCGTGGCAGCTCGGTGCGGCCCGCGTCTACGAGTGAACGCCGCCGGCCGGCCTGATCAGTGTGGCTGGTCAACCTGATCAGACCGGCCAAGCGCGGTGGGAGAAGTCACTTGTCAGTGGGGTTCTTTGGACGCTTGTTCGGCCGGTAGCTGGGGCCGTTCATGATTACTTGGTGGCTGGTGTTGATCAGCCGGTCCAGGAGCGACTCGGCGACGACGGGCTTGGGGAAGAGGGGATACCAGTCGCTGGGAGCCCGGTTGCTGGTGATGATCAGCGAGCGCCCTTGCCGCTCGGAGACCAGTTCGTATTGCCTGTGCTCGGGTTGCTCCACGGACCCAGGAAGCCGTAGTCGATCTGGGCTTACGAGCCCGGCTCGACGTCGTCCCGCAGCACCGTCACCTTCGACCGGACCGACTCGTCCGGGAGGGTCTCGGTCACCCACCGGCGGAACGTCGACAATGACACCGCCAACTTCCCCTCGTCTCTGAGGCGCTGATGGATCGTGGTCACCGTGGTCGTCTCCAGCAGCCCCTTGACCCGGTCGCGGTGCGGCTCGATCTCTGCCCACGTGACCTGGTTCAGTCGGCGCCGGGCCGGCTCGGGAACCAGCTCTTGATCAGCTTGCCCCAGTCCGCCTCGCTCGTGGGCGGCCCACCCGGGGCCATCTCCGAAGCCTCCGCTGGCGCCAGATACTTCCTGATCGTCTTGCGGTCTACCCCCAACGAGGCCGCGATCTGGTTCTTCGACCGGCCCGCGTACCAGTGGACTTAGTCACTCGCGGGTCAAACCACCTGATCCGGGGTATTCACGCTTCCGCCGTGGTCAAGTTCCCCCTGGGGACTCGTGACCACGCCCCTGGCCGATTCCGTGACCACGAAGCCGAGGTCACTTCGCTGCTGGGAGCCCACCGCGAGTGGGAGCGTCCGACGGTGAGGCCGCCCTGCGCGGTTCCCGGCTTCCTCGGAGAGTGCCATCGCCTGAGCGGGGGGCCGGCTTATGTGCTGAGCCCCGCAGACGCTCCGAGCCGCAGGAGCCCCCGACCTCCAGCATGCGCCTTGCCCGGTGACGCCGCGCCCTGCCGGCCCGCGTCGCAGGGGGCGGGCAGGGCCACGCATGGCGGCGGGAATTCCACCGGGGAGGAGGGGTGCTGGCAACCCTCGGCCCAGGAGCGGCTCACAGTTCCCGGAGCGCGGGCAGGAGCGTCTTCTCGGCCCAGTCCAGGAACGGGAGCTGAGCGTCACCTCCAACCTGTACGAGAGCGACCTCGGTGAATCCCGCCTGCACATACGGGCGTACCGCTTCGACGAAGACCTCGGGATTGTTGCCGCAGGGGATGGACCGCGCGACGTCCTCCTCGCGCACGTACGAACTCGCGGAGGCGAAGGCGGGGGGGCCGGGGAGTTCGGCGTTGACCTTCCAGCCGCTCCCGAACCAGCGGAACTGCTCGTGCGCCCGCTGCACGGCCGCACCCCTGTCCGGGTCGTAGCAGACAGGGAGCTGGCCGACGCGGGCCTTACCCATCCCACCGTGCTCTTCGAACGCGGTCACCAGTTCTGCGTCCGGTTCGACTGCGATCATCAGGTCTCCGAGACGGGCCGCCATTTCGCAGGACTGTGCCCCGGACACTGCGATCCCGATCGGCGGAGGGCGGTCGGGCAGATCCCACAGCTTCGCTGACTCTACGTCGAAGTGCTCGCCCCGGTGGTTGACGTAGCCTCCGTCGAAGAGCGCACGAATGATTTCCACTGCCTCGTTCAGCATGTCCTGGCGGACGTCCGCCGAGGGCCATCCACCACCGACCACATGCTCGTTCAAGTTCTCCCCAGACCCAAGCCCCAGCCGGAACCGCCCCCGGGACAGCAGTTGCATCGTCGCTGCCTTCTGCGCGACGACGGCCGGGTGGTAGCGGATGGTCGGACAGGTGACGTAGGTCATCAGGGGGATCCGGGACGTCGCCTGCGCGGCCGCGCCCAGCACACTCCAGGCGTACGGCGCGTGACCCTGCTCCTTCAGCCACGGAAAGTAGTGGTCGGACGTCACGGAGAAGTCGAAGCCGGCCTCCTCGGCGCGAACCACATGGTTCACCAGCTCCTGAGGGCCAGCCTGCTCGGTCATCATCGTGTATCCGAATTGCGTCATACCGGGCGGCTGCCCACGGACGTCCAGGGAAAACGGCGGTGACGCGGGTACGCCGGCGCACCGCGCCGGCGTGTGCCGCCCGTGATCACTGGACGCGCTGCGTGACCCTTTGTGCACGGTCGTCGCTGTCGTGCTCGTCGTCGCGGCCGTCTGCATTCCCGTGCTGCTTGTGTACCTGCTTGCCGGAGGCTGACGCACTCCGTGGGGCGGACCGGAGCCGCGGGCCCCGCGGCTGCCGGTTCGGGGGTCTGGCCGCGGTGTGCGGGGTCAGGCGGAGAGTGTGAGTTCGGCGCGGCCGAACAGCAGCGCGTAGCCGTTGGGCAGTTAGTTCAGGATGCGGGTGATGAGGTCGTCTCCGGCGAGTCGGGCGACGACGGCGAAGACGGTGCCGGCATCCCAGCGTGCGGTGGCCGGGGTGCCGCCGGTGCGTTGGGCCAGGTCGCTGACGAAGCCGAAGCCGGTCCGGGGGGTGGTGGCGGGGATCTGGGCGGTGAGCTCGAGGGCGGCGTCGAGGGGAAGCCGGGCGGCCAGGGCGACGCGCTCTTCGCCGGTGAGCTGCCGGCCGAGGGCGGCGAGCACGTGGCGTACAGCCTGCTCGGCCTGTTCGCTCGTCGCGTAGGCGCCCTCGTACCGGACGTGTTCGACCATCTGCTCGAACGACATCGCCGCTGCTGGGCGCGCTGACTGGAGTTGCTGGGCCATCTGCGGGTGCTCTTTCTCTTTTTGGTGCGCTGGATGCGGTGGAAGGGGGGAGGGGAGGAAGGTGTTCGCTCTTGCCGACCGTGGTCAGCCGGGTCCGAGGCTGCCGAACAGCAGGTCGTAGCCGGGGGGCAGTTGCAGCAGGAGCCGTCGCAGAAGGCCCGGTCCGGCCTCCTCGGCGGCCACGCTGAGCACCGCGCCCACGTCCCACCGTGCGGTCTGGTCGGTGGCGCCCTCGATCCAGGCGGCGGTGGCCCGCACGAACCGCTCCGCGTCCAGTGGTTCGGTGGCCTGCATGGGGTTGAGCAGGATGAGCGCGTACGTCTCGGGCAGCCGTGCGGCGAGTTCGGCGCGTTCCTCGCCGACCACGTGTGCGCCCAGAAGGGCGAGGACCACGCGGGCCGCCCGGTCCGCTTCCTGAGGTGTGGAGTACTCGCCGCGTTCCTGAACCCGCGCCAGGAATGCTTCGGATCGCATGACCACGGATCTGCCCCCTTGCTGTCTGGCGCGGAGGACGGGGCCGGCATGACCAAGGAATGGCCGTCCGTCCTCCGCTGCCTGTGTGGTGCGGGGTTCCGTCCGGTTCCGGGATCAGCCGCTGATCTGCTTGCGGTCGCCGGAGGACGTGATGGAGATCTTGCGGGGCTTGGCCCGTTCCGCGACGGGGATGCGCAGCGTGAGCACGCCGGCGTCGTAGTCGGCCTGGATGTGCTCGGTGTCGAGGGTGTCGGCGAGCACCAGCTGCCGGGAGAAGACACCCAGCGGCCGCTCGGACAGCTCCATCTGCACGTCCTCGGCCTTGGCCGTGGGCCGTCGCTCGGCCTTGACGGTGAGCATGTTCCGTTCCACGTCGATGTCGATCGCCTCGGCCGAGACGCCGGGCAGGTCGAAGAGGATCACATACTGGTCGCCCTCGCGGTAGGCGTCCATGGGCATGGCGGTGGGCCTGGACCAGGTGCCGGTCGCTCCCACCAGCTGCTGGGCCAGACGGTCCAGTTCACGGAAGGGGTCGGTGCGCATCAACATCGTGAAACACCTCCAAGCGTTCGGGCAGTAACTGCCAATGCGCTTCACCTGCCTTCCGTTGTAGCATGTCATCCAAGCGATGACAAACAAGACGTCGTCGGAAGGATGACAACAGGGGGTGCCTCCATTGGCGACGGACCCGACCGACCCGACCGCCCGAACGGCCGACGACCGAGCCGTTCCGTTCCCCGCCGCCGCGATCGCCCTGGCCTCCATCGAGGAGGCCCTTCGTATCGCCCGTGCCGCGGACGACACCGCGCCGCGACCAGGTCCTGACGAGGGTCCGGCGGAGGCACTGGCCTCACTCATCCTTCTGCGTGAGGTGCGCGAGCAGCTGGCCCGCTGGGAAAGCGGCCTGATCGAGACCGCCCGCGCCGCTGGTGCGAGCTGGGCCGACCTGGCCGACCCGCTCGGCGTCGCGAGCCGGCAGGCGGCCGAGCGCCGCTATCTCCGCCTACGGCCGGGAGCGGCGGGCACCACGGGGGAGCAGCGCGTGAAAGCCACTCGCGACGGCCGGGCCGCCGATCGCTCGGTCAATGTGTGGGCCCGGGACAAAGCCGCCGACTTGCGCCGGCTCGCCGCACAGGTCACCGCTCTGACCGACCTGCCCGAATCGGCACGCCCCGCTGTCGCAGCCGTGGACCGCGCTCTGGCCCACGACGACGCGGCCAGGCTGCTGGCTCCCCTCGCCGCCACACATCCCTTTCTGGAGTCCGGCCACCCCGATCTCGCCGCGGCCGTCGGCAGCCTCACTCGTCACACCGACCGGCTACGCGAGAGCAGCCATCAGCAGCGCCGTAGGGACTAGTGAAGTCGGCTCCCGGATCAACGCCCGAGCCGCAGTCGCCTTCCTTGACGCAGTGATCGGCCGTGGCCATCTGGCCTCATCTGCGGCGACGTTCCGCGGCCAGTTTGTGTCAGCCGCGCCTCATGCCTCCAGGGGTGTCCGACATGGTGTGCCCCGCCGTGCGGGCGCTGCCGGGGCGCGTTGTCGCCGCTGCGAGCGCGACCACCAGGCCGATCACCCCGACGATCACATTGTTGGTGATGGTGCGCCAGTTGCTGACGTCACCCGCGACACACCAGGGCGAGATGATCGTCCACAGGGCGATGACGGCCGCCGCCCAGGCCTTGGAATGAGTGCGCTCGAAGCCTCGTCCCACGCCGCCCATGAGCAGCGCGTACGCGATACCGGCGATGAGATTGTTGACGGCGATCGTCGACAGCGTGCTGAAGCCGAAAATCGCGTTGAAGCCCGCGATCCACGGTGAAGCAGCCAGGTAGGTGCCTATGAGGAGACCCATCGCCTCTACTGCCTGACCGCGATTGGTCGCGGTCGCACGCTCGTAATCGGCGCGGAGCTCCAGCAGATCCGGGTGCTGTTCGATGCCGGGCTGTGTGCGAGACATACTGACCATCTCCTGTCATGTCGGACATTCCACTGGTCCGTCTACCCGCACTCGCGCACCCGAGTCCGGTCACCCTGTGTGCAGGAGCGGGCTTGCCCTTCGCTGCTGACGCCGGCATCAGCGTTACGGAAGTGGCCCACGCGGTGAGTGGGTCCACGGCGCCAGTGATGCCACGGCAAGGCTGACCCCGGCGGAATTGCGGCGCATTCTGGAAGAGCGGTTCCGATCGTCCCGGCCGGGCTTCCGCCTCGGGCGGGGGCCGCGCGACGATCGTCCCGGCGTGGTCCGGGGTCTCCGCACAGGGCTGCGCCGGACGCCGCCACCCGAGGGGCGGCAGTCGACGGGCGCCATCCGGCGAGGCTGGGCAGGGTGGGGAGCGGCAGGCATGCTGGCCCCCTCCGGTCGCCAGCCATGACAGGGCCCCTGTTGCCGGATAGCGGCAGGGGCTCTGTCGCCGTGACCCGTGACCGGCCGCCGGAGGTGGCCGCATCCTGGTGGTGCGGTCCCGCCCGGCGGAACCACAGCCCCTCAGGGCGGGACCGCCCCTCACGCAACCGGCCGCGCCCGGCGTGCACGCCGTCAAGATCGGCACCAGAGTGTGTCGGAGCAGAGGTTTCCGCTCACCCCCAGGCGGACCCTCCACCATGAGTCGACCCCCGCCGCACGACTACGGCGGGGGTCGGGTCTTTGCTCAGCTCACCGTGCCGCGGTGCCCTCCAGGGCGTCGGCCACCGTCACGCTCGCCACCACGCGACTGGCGTGGTGAGGTGCAAGACGTGAAGCGCTTTGGGCGCCGACCTCGACCGCAGCCCCCGGGTGACAACTCTTGTTGTCGTTTTCGGGGGCGCGCGCCTATGGTGTGAACATGCCTGGCATCCACTTCTCCCTGCGGATGAGCGAGGAGGAGATCGCCGCGCTCACCGCCGGCGCGGTCGATGACCTTGTTCGTGACCTGGTCGCTCGTGCCTTTGAGCGCCTGCCGTGGGGTGAGCAGTCGCCCGCCCAGGCGGAGGCGTTGGCACATCTGCACATGCTGGTTCATCTCCGGCAGGCCATCGAACGCCTGGAAGAGAACGCTGCGCACGAGGCGGCCGACGCCGGTGCCGGCTACCCGCAGATCGGCAGGGCCTCCAACATGACCCGGCAGGGCGCGCGCCGCCGATGGCCGGGACTGATCACCCACGACCCCACCCCCCACGACACTCCCCGAGCTCTCGATGATGATCGCCCCCGCCCGCCCCTACGACGTGCTGCTGGTCGAGGACGACGCCGCCGACGCGATGCTCATCGAGGACGCCCTCACCGCGCGCGGCACCCGCAACATCACGCAGGTCGAGGACGGCATGGCGGCCCTGGACTACCTTCGTGATCCGGGCAACCCGCGGCCGCACCTCATCGTGCTGGACCTGAACATGCCGCGCATGAACGGCCGCGAACTGCTGGCCGTCATCAAGACCGACGAGGACCTGCGGACGATCCCGGTGGTGGTCCTCACCACCTCCTCCGCGCCCGCCGACGTCTCCGGCGCCTACCAGCAGCACGCGAACGCCTACGTCACCAAGCCCGTCAACCTGGACGACTTCGAGCGCGCCGTGCAGAGCATCGACGCCTTCTACCTCGACACCGTCACCAAGCTCCCACGGCAGTAGCGTGTCGGCCGCGGGACGGCTCGCGGACCTGCCGGCTGCCCTTTCGAGTGGCCGCCCCAGGCCGCGCCGAGCCGACCCCGGCCAGGCGCCCGGCCCGGCCCGACTCCGGCCACCGCCTCGTTTCGCCGAAGGTTCGAATGCCGGGCGTGATCCGGGGCAGATGGGCGATGCCTTGGAAGTGCAGAACGCACCAGGAAACAGGTTGAGGAGGGCGCTGGGATGCAGGTAGTGGCCGATGACGTGGTCGAGACGGCGCAAGACTTCGGTGCGCCGGAGGAGCTGCCGGAGGTGTCCGGCACGATGACGGCCCCGGAGGTCCGGCAGGTCTCCAAGGTGATGTTCGCGCGGCTGCAGACGCTGGAAGAGGGCACCGCCGACTACCAGTACGTCCGCAACGCGCTGATCGAGATGAACGGGGCGCTGGTGCATTTCGCGGCCCGCCGCTTCTCCCGGCGCGCGGACCAGATGGAGGACATCCTGCAGGTCGGCACGATCGGCCTGATCAAGGCGGTCGACCGGTTCGATCCCGACTACGGGGTGGAGTTCGTGACCTTCGCGCTGCCGACCATCGTGGGGGAGATGAAGCGGTTCTTCCGCGACACCAGCTGGTCGGTCCACGTGCCGCGGCGGCTGCAGGAGCTGCGCCTGGACCTGGCCAAGGCGACCGACCTCCTGGCGGTCGAGCTGGACCGGGCGCCCACGGTCGCCGAGCTCGCGGCCCGGATGGAGATCGGCGAGGACGAGGTCGTGGAGGCGATGACGGCCGCCAACGCCTATTCCGCCGCCTCCCTGGACGCACCGCCCACCGAGGAGAGCGACAGCGGGACCGGCTGGGCCGACCGGCTGGGCTACGACGACAACGCTTTCGGCAAGGTGGAGGAGATCGAGGCGGTCAAGCCGCTGATCCGGCAGCTGCCGGAGCGGGACCGGCTGATCCTGTCCCTGAGGTACGGCCACGACATGACGCAGGCACAGATCGGCGAGCGCCTCGGCATCTCCCAGATGCAGGTCTCCCGTCTCCTGACCCGGATCCTCACCCGGCTGCGCACCCAAGCTCTCCAGTAGTCCGGACCAGCGCCCCCGGGACTGCGGTGTGGGGCCAGCGGCAAGGTGGCCGGCCCCACCCACCTTTTCGACTTCTGTTTTTCCAGGAGAAGCACCGCATGAGTATCGAGAAGACCCTTGTCACACCCCAGCCGGGTGACCACGGCCTGGTGCAGGCGGAGGAGCGCAAGCAGCGTCTGCGCCGGCGTCTGGAAAGGCTGATCGGGGTTGCCGCGACCGAAGGCAACGAGCTTGTTCCGCTGCGCAACGGGGACGAGATCTTCCCCGCGATGCTGGCGGCGGTCCGCGAGGCCGTTCACGTCATCGACATGATGACGTTTGTGTACTGGCGCGGCCAGATAGCCCGCGACTTCGCCGCTGCTCTGGCCGACCGAGCCCGCGCCGGTGTGCGGGTGCGGCTGCTGCTGGACGGCTTCGGGGCCAAGGAGATCGAACAGGACCTCCTCGACGACATGGACGCCGCCGGAGTGCAGGTCGCCTGGTTCCGCAAACCTGTGTGGACCTCCCCGCTCAAGCAGAACCACCGGTGCCATCGCAAGGCTCTCATCGTGGATGAGCACACCGCGTTCACCGGCGGGGTCGGCATCGCCGAGGAATGGTGCGGCAACGCCCGCACCCCCGAGGAGTGGCGTGACACCCACGTCAAGGTCCGTGGCCCCGCGGTTGACGGGATCGCGGCCGCGTTCGCCCAGAACTGGGCCGAGTGCCACGACGAACTGTTCGACGAGCGCGACCGCTTCAGCGAACACACCCAGCCGGGCTCCTCGACCGTGCAGGTGGTGCGCGGCTCGGCCAGCTTCGGCTGGCAGGACCTGCAGACCCTCATCCGCGTCATGCTCACCTCCGCACAGGAACGCTTTCGCCTCTCAACCGCCTACTTCGCCCCCGACCCGTACTTCATCGACCTGCTGTGCGCCACCGCCCGACGTGGCGTCCAGGTCCAGATCCTGCTCCCCGGCCCGCACACCGACCAGCGCGCCTGCCAACTCGCGGGCCAGCACCACTACGCGGCGCTGCTCGCAGCCGGTGTCGACATCCGCCAGTACCAGCCGACGATGCTCCACACGAAGATCATGACGGTGGACCGGGTCGCCGCGCTGATCGGCTCCACCAACTTCAACCGCCGCTCGATGGATCATGACGAGGAAGTCATGCTCGCCGTCCTCGACGAGACCTTCACCGGCATCCTGGACGACGACTTCGATCACGACCTGACACGCAGCGAGGCGATCGAGGCGGACCGGTGGAAGCGCCGGTCCCTGCCGCAGCGACTGAAGGAAGCAGCCGTCATCCCCGTGCGGCGCTTTCTGTGACCTGGGGACGGGTCACGGGGGGCCGGACCCTTGGCCATTGAAGGTTGTCTCTTTCCGGTGCAGAGGGCCGCCGCGAATTGAGAGCCTCCGGGGGATCGAGCGTCACTCGCTGTGAGAAGTTCACGGACGCACAGTCCCTGGACAACGCGCATCAGGAGGTCCGTTGCGCAGAATGCCGGTGCATCAGTTCCGGGTTCGGAGAGTCCGACAGTCCCGGCCGCGTCGAACCGTCGTGAACAAGGGGCCCCGCGTCGCCGGCGGGGCCCCGGGCCCTGTCCGCGAAGGACAGACAACGATGGAAGCCTAGCGGCGCCTCTGCCATGAACGACGGCCTCCCAGGCCGACGCGCGGAGTCCGACCGGAAATGTGACCGCATCGTCGGTCCGACCCCGAGCGCGGGGCCCGCCGTCCCTGGCCTCTGGAAATGCAGCACGCATGGAACAGGGCGGCCTCGGGGAACAGGGTTGGCGGAGCGCGCCGCCGCGCGTTGACGGCGAGCCGCCTTGGTTGCGTCCACCCCCCGGAGCGGGTGGGAAGTACGAAGGGTGGGGTTCGCGGCCACGTCGGCGGCACGAGCCCCACCCTTGGAGTTGGATGGTGTCAGCTCACCATCGGTACCAGCGGCGGCGTCCGCCGCCTTCGGCGGCCCGGAAGACGAAGCCGAGGGCCCACACCACCAGCACGATGATGGCGATCCACCACAGGGCCTTGAGGGCGAACCCGGCGCCGAACAGCACCAGGGCGAGTAGCAGGACAAGCAGCAAAGGAACCATGTCGTCAACCTCCTGACGTTGCGTCTGCCCCGGGGACCGGCCACTACGCGTGCGCAGGCCGGAGTCGCCTCGGGGTGCGGTCCGCGGGTTCGCAGGTGTCGCGGTCGCGCGCGTCAGTACGCCAGATGCCAGCTGGTGGTGGGCACGTGAGGGGGCAGTGAGGGGGTGTGCTGGGCGAGGGAGCGGGCGCGCTGCCACATGCCGTGTACCTGCTCGGTGGGACGCTGCTGCTCTCCGTGCAGGGCGTTGACGATCACCAGACCACCGGTCAGCGCCGGCACCAGCCATTGCAGGCATGCCAGATGACGCTGCGCGGTGGTCAGGTCGACGGGGTGCTCCGTGGCCTTCTGCGCGTCCTCCGGCCGGTCGGAGGACGCGAGCCTGATCTTCCTTCCGAGCAGGCCGCTGTATGCGGTGGCGGCCAGAGCGGCCCCGGTGAGCACGGTCTTGACCAGCGTGGAGGTCGCCACGCCCTGCTGGACGGCGACGCGGGGTGCGTTCACCGCGAGCAGGCCGCCGGCGCCGATCAGGTGGCAGCCGATCGCCGCGGCGTTGACCGGTGCCCACTTCTCCCAGCCCGAAGCGGCGATCCGGGCGTTTCCACGCTCGTTGCCACCTTCGGCCCGGGCAGCGCCGTTCAGGCCGACCGCGCCCATCAGGGAGCCGCCGTGCCATGCGGCCAGTCCCACATCGTGCAAGCTCCGCAGGACGGTATGGCGTTCGGACATGCTCGCGCTCCTTGGGGTAGCGATCTCAGACGACGGTGGCCCTCGGCTTTCCCTCACCGTGACCCACCGCGGCTGTCGCCGCCAGCGCAGCTGGTACGAACGAGCCCGCGGATCCCACGCCCGCCGGGTCCTGAGCTCGGTCCTGATGCTGCCGGGGCCCGCCCGGCGTGCAGCCCGCGTGGCCGGGGGGCGCCGACCAGAGGCCGGGCGTCGCGGACGTAGATCTGGCGACAGTCCTTCCACGCTGCCCTGACCAGGTGCACGTCGGGCCGTGGATCGCGCGGGCAAAGGCCGCGGCCCACCGGGTTCGAAAGGGATCCGCGGGGAGGCCGCGGGCACCGTGGAAGCACCGCGGGCACGGAGTACGGGTCGCCGTAGAGCGGTGTGTCGACGTCGAGGACTTGCTCGCCGTCCGCCGGCAACCTACTCCGAGCCTCTGGGGACGATGCCGGCCTCCGAGCCCCGCGCCGCCATGTGAGGCGGGGACCTGCCTCGGTCGCGCTCAGCTGAGGACGCGGCCGAGGAATCCGTGGATGTAGCCGCTGATGGCGGTCAGGTGGGTTTCCAGGGCGAAGTGCCCGGCCGGCAGCAGGTGGACTTCCGCGTCCGGCAGATCGCGCGTGAACGCCCGCGCACCGTCAGGCCCGAAGATCTCGTCGCCTTCGCCCCAGACCGCAAGCAGCGGCACCTGGCTGGTGCGGAAGTACTCCTGCAGCTGGGGGTAGCCGTCGATGTTGGTCGGGTAGTTCCGGAAAAGCGCCAGCTGGACCTCATCATTGCCGGGCCGGTCCAGCAGAGTCTGGTCGTGCAGCCAGTTGTCCGGGCTGACCAGGCTTTTGTCCAGAGCGCCGTTCTCGTACTGCCAACGGGTCGTCTCAGCCGTGAACTTGGCTCGTGCGCCTGGCTCGGTGTCCGCTCCGGGGGTCGTGGCGTAGGCGAAGAGGTCGTCCCAGAAGGGCTTGGCAAACCCTTCCATATAGGCATTACCGCTCTGCGAGATGATCGCGGTCACCTCGTACGCGGGATCGAGCGCCAGCCGCCACCCTATAGGGGCACCGTAGTCGTGGACATACACGGAGAAACGGCTGATGCCCAGACTGTCGAGCAGTCCGGCGGTGACCTTCGTGAGGTTGTCGAAGGTGTACTCGAACTCGTCGACCCTGGGCATGGAGGACTGTCCGTAGCCGATGTGATCCGGCGCGAGCACGTGGTAGTCGTCGGCAAGCGCAGGGATGAGGTGACGGAACATGTGGGAACTGCTCGGGAATCCATGCAGGAGGAGGACGACCGGCGCACCGGCAGGACCGGCCTCGCGGTAGAAGACCCGCTGCCCCTCGATGGCCGCCGTGCGGTGATGGGTGGGGAGCATGCTGCCCTCCAGAAGTATCCGAGCATGGAACGCAATCAAGCCGGGAATCGACGTGGCCGGACATCGGCACCATCGACGCGAGTTCGTCCCCTTTGACGGTGGCACAACGCTCTGACGCTTCGTTCTCCGTCAAACGCTAGACCCGTCTTCGAGGCGGGGCCACTGGAAACGGGGGCGGGCCCCAGCGCAGCGTCGGGGTGAAGTGGCCCCGTTACCGTAGGTGCAAATGACGGGAGCGCCGGCCTTTCCGGACATTCCGGCTCGCTGCCGCGGGGGATCTTCACGGGTGTGGGGGGGCGGGCGCTCCGGCCTCGGGGCTCCGGCAGGCGGCGGCGTCACCGACGCGCCGACAACTCCCGCTCACGTCTGGCAATCTGCCGTCGCAGCGCTGATCGGCCGTTTGATCCACGTGAGCTACTCGGCGGAGGGAAGCATCACGGACCCCGGTCGCCCCGGCGAGCATTTCGCCGAGGCTCCGGCTTCGCCGCGTTCGTGCCGACTGCGAGTCGGCAGCCGCACTGCGCCCGCGTCCCCGCGCGGTCGGTGACGCTGAGCTGACCGAGCGGATCACCCCGGGCCACACGCGATCGGAGACGCCAGCGCCGCGACGAGTGCGGCGAGTTCGCGCTGCCGGGAGTCGGCTCGCCAGACGGCCCAGGTGTGGCGGACGACCGGGTGGCCGATCAGGGGGTGCCAGACCAGCCCTCCGGGCAGGGGGTGGACCCAGGCCGGTGAGGCGAGGGCGAAGGCGCGACCCGTTCCCACTGCCGCGAGTTTCACTTCGCGCGGGACAGGGCGATCATCGTCTCCTGCGCTGTCGATGTCCGTGATGCCGTGGCTGTGAAGGGTGGCAACGACCTGGTCGTGCCATGCCGGCGCGTCGGATCGGGCGAAGCCGACCCAGGACAGGCCGCTCAGGCGGTGCAGCCGTACGCCGCCGGCGTCGGCCAGTTCATCCGCGCGCGAGACGGTGAGGACGACACCCATGGACTCCTCCACTGCCAGAACGCTGTCGAGAACGGCGTCTGTCGGGCGGTCGCGCACGAGGGCGATCTCGATCTCCCCGGCTCGCAGAGCCGCGAGCTGTGCGGTGCTGGGCGCGTGCTGGAGGTCCACGGGCACATTGGGATATGTGGCGCTGACCTCCGCGATCGCCATGGGCAGCAGGTCCGTGGGAAGTTCCAGTGGGACCCCCACGCGCAGTCGTCCCACTGGGGCAGCGGGGCGAGTGAGGGTGGCCATGAGTTCGTCGTGCTCCTCGACGAGAGCCCGCGCCCGGGCGAGCAGTGTCACGCCGAGTTCTGTCGGGCGCGCTCCACTGTGGTCGCGCACGAGCAGCCGCCCACCTACTTGGCGTTCGAGTGAGCGGACCGTCTGCGACAGGGCGGACTGGCTGACGTGCATCGCGCGTGCTGCCGCCGACAGGCCGCCTTCGTCCACGACGGCCACGAAGGCCCGCATCTCTCGGATCTCCATCGCGTCAAGGCCCCTTCCTGGCAGAGATGATCCAGCGAGCAACGGCCCGGGATGATGCCCCCCGGGAGGACGGGCGTCACCGGCGGTGCTCCGGGCCGCCCCTGGGTGAGGCACACCCGCACTGGAGGCCCGTGGTTGTGGCCCGACCTCGGCGTGGCGGCGATCGCGTACGCACAGACCGGGCCCCCGGCGATGGGACCGTGCCGGCCGGGCCGGATCAGGTTGGGGAGCCCAGGACCGCCGGGTCGCCCTGGAACCAGGCGAGCTCGCCCAGGAGGTGCTTGATGCGCCACGTCCCGCTGTGGCGGACCAGCGCGGCGGTGTACCGGTTCATCAGGAGGGCGTGCCGGGTCCGTGCCGGGTCGGGGCCTTCGCCCGGCGGGAAGTGCATGACCTGCGCATTGCAGCGCACGGTGGCGGTGTCGGCGGTGACATCGATGCGGAGGTTGCTGAGGCTGTGGCTGGTGTCGAGCGGGCCGACGCCTGCCATGAGCGCGCCGACCACCATCTCCCGTGGACCGAGGACGGGGAACTCCAGGCCGATCTTGTCGGTCGCCGGGGTGACGTCGACCACGGCGTCCTCGGTCAGAGAGGAGGTGAGCAGGTCAGCGTCCGCGAGGTCGAGACCCGCGGCGAAGCGGTGCATGGCATCGGCGATGGCCGCCCGGTCTTGGAGAAGACCGATTGCGGCGGCGGTGGTGGTGGTCGTGTCGGCACTGGTCATGACAGTTCTCACGTTCCTTGCGGGGGTCCATGGTGCGGCGGGCGATCCGGATACGGCCGCTGGCCACCCGCTGGACGGGCGGTCAGATGGCCGTCGCCCCACCGTCGACGGCGAGGTTGGCGCCGGTGAAGAAGCTGGAGCGGGACGAGGCGAGGAAGAGGATGGCCTCGGCGATCTCGGAGGGTCCGGCGGTACGGCGCAGCGGGATGCCCTGGCCGAGCGCGGCCACACCGTCGCCCCATTCGGCGACAACACCGTCGGTGATGGTCGGGCCGGGTGCCACCGAGTTGACGCGGACACCGCTGGGACTGAACTCGGCCGCCCAACTGCGGGTGAACGAGGCCAGGGCAGCCTTGGTGGCGCTGTAGGCGGAGGCCCCGGGCACACCCATCACGGCCGCCATGGTGGAGACGTTGATGATGTTTCCCGCACCCTTGGCGATCATGGCCGGTACGAGCGCGGCAGTGAGGAAGAACGTGCCGCGGACGTTGGTGTCGAATATCTTCTGAAACGACTCAACATCCTGCTCCACGGTCGCCGCGACGGGGAACAGAGAGGCGTTGTTGACGAGGATGTCCACCGGGCCGGCGTCCTTGGCGAGCCTGGCGACGGCTTCGAGGTCGCCCAGATCCGCCGCGACGAACCGCGCTGTGCCAGGACCGCCCGCCAGCTCGGCGGCAGCCTCGGCACCCCGCTCGGGGTTTCTTCCCGCGATGACGACGGTGGCGCCCTCGCGGACGAACAGCCGCGCGGTCTCCAGGCCGATGCCGGCGGTGCCACCGGTGATGAGTGCGGTCTGGTCCTTCAGTTCTTGGTCCATGGTGATTCCTTCTTGTGTATGGCAATAGCGCCAAAGCTTGTCGAACGTCGGTGTCGGCCGGTGGCCGGACTCGGCCGTGGTCGGGGTCTGCTTCTGCCGCGACCGGTACAGCGCCGGGTTCGGGACCTGTGGGCGATCTCCATGCCCCGCTCCGGTGCCCGCCCGTGCTCGACGACCTGGCTGACGGCGCCCACAGCAGGCCGGGCCGGGTAAGGCCGGAACGCCGTCCTGGACGCGAGGGAACCCAGGATTGCGTACTTCCGAGAATATGCGGGAAAGGGCATGATAATTACTTCCGAAAGTACCGAATGCTACGGGGCGGACCCGCGGGGAGTGAATGTCCGCCGGCTTGAAGTGGTAAAGGGTGAGAGGGAAGTAGCCGGCAGGCGGTCCCGCCAGTTCCATCTGACCACAAAGGGAACCGGATCACCCACTCGGCGGCCACGTGTTTTCTTATACCCTCTCGTGGCTCCCCTTCTGGAAGGAGTGAGGGTCCGGTGCCCGGCCCTACTGACCATCGGGAGCGGCGCCGGCACCATCCTCGGATGCACAGGTCTGTCCGCCCGGTTCCGGCAGGCCGCCCAAACCCGCCACATCAGGGGCGAAGATCTGGACAACCCGCCACCGCTGTGTGTCGGCACGGTTCGGGGGAGAGCGGCGGGCGCATGGGGGCGCGCCTGGGTGGTGTGACGGCCTGGCGGGCCCCCGCGGCACGCACAGGTAGCGACCATGACGCTGCTACGCGCCAGGCCACTCAAGCCGACCGTGGGCAAGAGCGCGGCGCGGCGTCGCGGGACCAGCGCATGCGGTATCCGCAGGGTGGTGTACTGACGCCTGAACGTCGCGCCCCTGCTCCAAGCCCAGCCGGTAGTCCGTGCTGATGCCGGCGAGCATCGCGAGCTCCTCCCGACCCAGGCCCGGGACTCGCCTGCGCCCTCCGGTGCCGATCCCCGCGTCCTCCGGCCTGATCAGTCCGCGACGGGCACGCGGAAAGCTGCCGAGGGCATTCTGAGAAGGCATACCGGGAGGCCAGGCGCTGTACGCCGCACATGGCCGGCCCTGCGCCCACCAGGCTCCGCGGGACCCGTCCGAGAGGTTCCGGCGAATCGGCACGAGGCCGGGCATAGCCCTGCCAGTCCCAGGGTTCGCAGGGTTCTGGCTCTGCATCGAGCCCTCGCCCAGTATTGCTGTGTCGGCCTGAGCGGTAATGCCCCGGACTGTTCTCGTCAATGCGCTCGCCCGGGATTGCGCGACAGGTCGGGACCGGAAATCCGTAATGGCGTTCCATTCGCCGCCAGGAACCTCACGACAGGCAGGGCTTCAACACCATGACTCGCATCACCACTTCCTTCGGATTTTCTTCCACGGCAGCGGAAGTCGCGGAAGGCATCGACCTGACCGGCCGCCGCGCGGTCGTCACCGGCGCGTCCTCGGGTATCGGCGTCGAGACGGCGCGTGTCCTCGCCTCCATCGGCGCCGAGGTCACCCTGGCCGTACGCAACACCGACACGGGCGAGAAGATCGCTGCCGAGATCACCGCATCGACCGGCAACAAGAACGTGCACGTCAGCCGCCTCGACGTGTCCGACCAGGAGTCGGTCACGGCCTTCGTCAGGTCCTGGAGCGGCCCGCTGCACCTGCTGGTCAACAACGCCGGCGTCATGGCCATCCCGGAACTGCAGCGCACGCCCGAGGGCTGGGAGATGCAGTTCGCCACCAACCACCTCGGCCACTTCGCGCTGACCAACGGCCTGCACGGCGCGCTGGCCGCCGACGGCGAAGCCCGCGTGGTCGTCGTCAGCTCCCAGGGACACCTCATCTCCCCAGTGGTCTTCGACGACATCAACTACCGCTACCGCGCCTACGACGCCATCGGCGCCTACGGCCAGTCCAAGACCGCGACCGTGCTGTTCGCCGTCGCGGCGAACCAGCGCTGGGCCGCCGACGGCATCACCGCCAACGCCCTGATGCCCGGCGCCATCGCCACCAACCTGCAGAAGCACACCGGCGGCCTGCGGACCCCCGTGGAGCTGCGCAAGACCGTCGAGCAGGGCGCGGCCACCACCCTCCTGGTCGCCACGTCTCCGCAGCTCGCCGGTGTCGGCGGCCACTACTTCGAGGACTGCAACGAGGCCATCCAGGTGCCCGACGGCAACGGCTGGACCAGCGGCGTCGCCCCCTACGCCCTCGACCCCGACAACGCCGACCGCATCTGGGAGATCTCCCACCGCTTCCTGCGCGAGGCGGGCCGCGGCTGACGCCACCACCCCCCGCGCCAACGCGGGCATGACCTCCACTTCGCCGGTGGAAGTCCCCCGCAGGCGGACGACGCCACGAACGCCGCACCTGCCCGCCGGACGCGAACGAGTTACGCACACACGAAGAACGGGCCGCGGCCGTCAGCCACCACGCGGTGGCTGAGGCCGGACCCACCCCGGGCTCCATCCGCTCCACCCGAGCGGAACCCGGAGCCGGCCCTCCCACACGCCCGTGCACGGACACCCTGTCACCGGCACCGCCGAGCCCGAGCACCATCACCCCAGGAGAGAGCTACGTGACGAACAACCACGCGCTGCAGAACATCGGATGGATCGGCCTGGGCGACCAGGGCGCACCCATGGCCCGCGCAATCGCCGACTCCGGCTACCCGCTCCAGGTATGGGCCCGTCGCAGCAGCTCGCTCGACGCGCTCGACGGCCTGCCCTACACCGTCCACACCACCGTTGCCGAGCTCGGTGCAGCCGGCGACATCGTCGGACTGTGCCTGCGTGAGGACTCCGACATCCGGGAGGTCCTCACCGACGGCGGGCTGCTCGCCGGCATGAAGCCCGGCTCCGTCATCGTCAATCACGGCACCGGCCTTCCCCAGTTCGCCAACGAGATGACCGACATGGCGGCAGCCAGGGGCATTCACGTCCTGGACGCGCCGGTCAGCGGCGGCAACGCCGGAGCGGTCGCCCGCCGGCTGACCACCATGGTCGGCGGCGACGCGCGGATCGTCGAACGGTGCCGTCCGGTCTTCGAGACCTTCTCGAAGAAGGTCACCCATATGGGCCCGACAGGAGCCGGCCAGCTGGGCAAGCTCATGAACAACACCCTGCTGATGATGAACCAGCGCAACGTCCAGGAGATCCTCCAACTGGCCCAGGACCTCGGCCTGGACATCGCCGCCCTGGTCGACCTCCTGCGCTCCGGCACCGGCTCGAGCTTTGCCCTGCAGGCCCTCGGCGGCGCCGTCACCACCGGCAACGCCGAGCACCTGACGACGCTGCAGCTCATCGACATGGACATCTTCGACGACGCCGTCCGGGCCCTGGGACACAGCGTCCCCGACATCACCGCCCGGGCGGTGGAGGGAGCACGCGGCCTGCCCGGAGCGGCCCGCATCACCGCCGGCGTACCCGGCCCGGCGCCGGCCGCCTGAACTCCGGCCGCCGTCTGCGCACCAGGCGGCACAGCGGCCGGCATGGGCAAGGCGACCGCCGTGAGAACGACGCCACCTGGCACGCGCCACGTCCGCGTCATGGCCCACCAGGCCATGACGCGGACGGCCATCCACCCAACGGTGCTGTGGAGGGCCGACACGTCGCCCAGTACCGCCACCCTCGCCTCCGTGGTCGAACACGCCGAGTTCCCGCCGGTGACGGCAACGTCACCGGCCCCCATTCCCCAACGAGGAGCAGCGCTCCGTAGGGTGGGCCCCAGACCGCATCCGTGTTCCCGCGCTCCCTGCGACTCCCGCCGCAGCGCGACCGAAGGTCACCGGGAGTAATCTGCCAAGACCGGCATCACATCCTCCTTGTCGGACTCTTGACCTGCTGGTGAGGCGCGGACAACGCGCCGCTCCATCATTGGCCAGTCCACTCACAGGGCCCTTCGGTTCCTCCCGTACGCACACGACGACGTACCGTGGAAACCATGGGTGGCAAGCAACTGGGGGACTACCTGCGGGCCCGCCGTGAAATCGTCCGGCCCGAAGACGTCGGTCTCCCTCCGGGCGGCCGCCGCCGGGTGCCGGGCCTGCGCCGAGAGGAACTCGCACTGCTCGCAGGCATCAGTACCGACTA
This sequence comes from Streptomyces sp. NPDC088354, assembly GCF_044753585.1. NCBI lineage: Bacteria > Bacillati > Actinomycetota > Actinomycetes > Kitasatosporales > Streptomycetaceae > Streptomyces > Streptomyces sp. NPDC088354. The sequence goes on from NZ_JBIVNJ010000026.1 coordinate 96,459, forward strand.
CTACCTGCGACTGGAACAGGGCCGGGACCAGAACCCCTCACCGCAGGTCCTCGACGCCCTGGCGCGCGTCCTGCAGCTGGACGGACCCGCCACCGCCCATCTCCACGCACTGGCCGGTCCGCCGCGGCGAAACCACGAGCTCCCTGAACCGGACCACGTCAGCCCGGGGATGCGACAACTGATCTCGACGTGGTGGTCGCAAACACCCGTGATCGTCCTCAACCGGTCCATGGATGTCCTCGCCTCCAACGCGCTGGCCACCGCCATGTCCCCGATCTTCCTCCCGGGTGTGAACGTCATCCGTGCCGCGTTCCTCGACACAGACCTGCGCAGCCTGTACCTCAACTGGGACGAGATGAGCATCCGTGCCGTGGCCGGCCTCCGCGCCCTGGTAGGGACAGAACTGGAAGACGGACGAGTGGTGGAACTCGTCGGCGAACTGACGGCCGCCAGCCCGGAGTTCCAGCGCCTGTGGGTCCGCCACGACGTCAGCCCGCGCGGCGCCGGCGTAGCGCGGCTGAACCACCCGGGCGTCGGCGAGATGACCCTGCAGTACGAGCGGCTCACCGTGGCGGGGACCCACGGTCAGCTCATCGTCGTCTTCCATGCCGAACCCGGCAGCCCGTCCGCGGAGAAGCTGGCCCAACTCCAGGCCGAGACGGCCAGTGCCAGGCTTCCCCGATGAGCGACCCGCGCGGTCTGCCGTGGCCGGGCCATCCATTGGCGACCTGGACCCCGCGTCCTATGGGGTTGCAGCGGACAGGCTCCCGCAGCCGCCGTTCGGTTGGCCTTTCAAGGGGAGCAAGAAGACCTCGTGGTCGTCGTCGGGCACTGTGAACGGGAACGTCACCGCCGTTGACTGGCTACGCTCCGTGCCCGGTTGGAGGCTGCCTCAGGTGGCTGAGAGACTCGGGCGGTGACTGCGAACGACACCATCCGCCCGGCTCTGCTGCGCCGGGGCTTCATCCTGGAGTACGCGACCCTCGCCTGGAATGTGATCGGCATCGTTGTCCTAGCGATCGCCGCCTGGTCGGCGCGGTCGGTGGCCCTGGCCGGGTTCGGCTTGGACTCCCTGATCGAGATCGGCGCCTCGACGACGGTGGTCTGGGAGCTGTCGGGCACCGGTGAGGCCCGCCAACGCCGCGCGCTGAAGCTGATAGGCGTCGGGTTCGCCTTGCTCGCTGTCTACCTCCTGGTGCAGTCCACCTGGGTGCTGGTGGCCGGCTACCACCCGCACCACTCGCCGCTGGGCATCATCTGGACGGCGATCACCGCCGCCGTGATGTTCGCCCTCGCCGCAGGCAAGGCGCGCACCGGCGCCGTGCTGGACAACCCCGTGTTGCAGACCGAGGGCCGGGTCACCCTGATCGACGGCCTGCTGGCCGCCGCGGTCCTGCTCGGCCTGGTCCTCAACAGTGCCGTCGGCTGGTGGTGGGCCGACCCGGCCGCCGGCTACGTGCTCGTCTACTACGCCATCCGCGAGGTCAGGGAGATCTTCGCCGGCCACCACTGACAGGGAGGACGAAGGCAGAGACGACCCGTAACTGGCCGCTGGCGGGGACCGCCATCTGGCCGTCCCCGGGGAATTGACACTGGCCGCTGACACGCGGGAGTGGATACCTGCTTCTGAGCTCAGCTCTGAGGTGCGTCTGGTGATGGCTTGATCACGAGGTGGTAGGTGGGCCGAGTCCCTACGCTGAGCGCCTTCACGTCTCGGGAGGTTCGGTTGATACGGGGGAGCACACTCGGGCAGGACTTCCGATGGTTGTGGGGTGTCTATGCGGTCAGCGCAGCAGGCAGTGCCGTCGGCATGGGGCGTTGCCGCTGATTGCCCTCCTCGTGTTGGATCCCTCCGCATTCCAGGTCTCTTTGCTGGCTGCGTCGTCCGCAGTGGTCAGTGGGGTGATCGCTTTGCCGCGCGGTGTGCGTATCGAGCACCAGTACAGCGGCCGGTCATAATCACTGCCGATCTGGCCCGCTGGGTGCTGCTGGTGAGCGTTCCGGTCGCCATGCTTTCGACGGGATCACCTTCGCCCCGTTGTATGCGTCGGAGTTCTCCAGACGGCGGCATCTGTCGCGTTCGACGCGGCGAGTGGGGCGCACCTGAAGGCACTTGTCTGCCCGAGCACCGTCCTCGTGCCAACAGTCTGTTCGAGACGACCAACTGGATCAGCACCAGCGCCGGCCCACCCGTCGGCGGGCTTCTGATCGGAGCGCTGGCGCGGCCGCCACCACGGCCATGGCCGTCCAGGCCCCCTTCGGAGCTGCCGTCCCCGAGCCGGCACCCGCCACCGGGCCACGCCGAACCGGGACGTCATCCCTGGCTTGCCCACCACCCGAGCCCGGCCAGGTGGCCAGCGCCTCGAATACGCGGCGAATCACCTGCGAGGATGTGGACGACGGTGACAGCAGGTGAACAGGGGGGCCAGTGAGAGATCCGTTCGAAGATGGCGGCATCGTGGACAAGGTTATGCCGTGGCTCTTGCTCGGGACTGCATTGATGAAGCTCTGCGGCGATATATCCACCCACGGGGGCTCGTTGGGCTGGCCGGCAGCGGCTGCCGTGGGCGTCGCACTTTTCAGCCTGTACCGCATCTACCGCCAGCTGCGAGGGCGCCGACGTGCCTCGGAACCTGACAACCATGGCTGACGACAACAGCGGCGGACGACAGCAGATCTGGGCACCTGTGGGCGGAATCGGCCCTGCCTGCCCGGCACGGACCGGACCCGGCTACCGCGCAGCTGCACGGCGCAATGCGGGTCCTGCTGCCGCCGGGGCTGTACCGACGCGTGCACGACAGTGGCCGCGACTCGGCTGAGCGCGGCGACTGCCGTTCCTGGACTCCCCCGGGAATCACGCGCCGGCTGCTCGTGGGCGAGGAACTCCGCGAGACCACCGCCGAATAGCGCGGGGCCTGATGGAGGACGCCGGGGAGGGCTGAGCACGGGACCGCCACTGGGTGCAGGGGCGGTCCCGCGAGCGGCCGCCCGTCAGTGCTCCGCCTCCGCCGTCCTCGGCGCCGGCAGGACCGGGGGACGGCGGCGCAGCAGGGTGGGGTTGACGGCGGACGGCGGTCTGCGCAGCCGCGTCGTTTGCTCGTAGTCGTACGCGTAGCCGAGCAGCAGCGGCTCGCTCCAAGCCCGCCCGAGGAAGGTGATGTTGAACGGCCTGCGGTTGGCCGCCAGGTAGCCCGCGGGGACGGTGACCGAGGGGTAGCCGGCCTTGGCGCCGATGGACGAGCTGCCGCTGTTCACGAACAGCAGGGCGGTGACGTCGTGTTCGGCCATGAGGGCGTCAATGCGGTCCTTGCTCTCCTCCACGTCCCGGGCGCGGGCGGCCTTGTACTCGACGGTGTCCGCGCTGTCCGGTCCGAGGTCCCTGGCCTGGGCGGCCAGGGCGAGCGTCTGCCCGAACTTCAGGGCCAGGTCCGCGTGGGCCTCGTTGCGGGCGATCACGTCGGCGAGGGTGCGCACCGGTGCCCCCTCGGGCAGTCGCGCGAGGTAGGCGTTGAGGTCGCGCTTGAACTCGTGGCTCAGCACCGGGGAGGCGACGTCGTACCGGCGGCGCGCCTCGATGCCGACGTCGACGAGCTCGGCGCCGCGTCGCGCCAGTGCGTCCAGGGCCGCGTCCCACAGAGCCCGTTCGTCCGTGCCGTCCTCGGGCGTCTGTTCCGCGACGACGCCGATGCGCGCGCCGCGCAGGGCGTCGGGTGACAGGTCGGCGGTGAAGTCGTGCCCTTCGAGCGGGTTGCCGGCGGTGGCCGGGTCCTCGGGATCGCTGCCGGTCAGGACGGTGAGCAGGGCGGCGGCGTCCGCGACGGTGCGGGTCATCGGGCCCGCGGTGTCCTGGCTGGAGGCGATGGGCACGATGCCGGTGCGGCTGACCAGGCCCAGGGTGGGCTTCACCCCGACCCCCGACGTGGCCGACGCCGGGCTGAGGATGGAGCCGTCGGTCTCGGTGCCGATGGTGACGGCGGCCAGTCCGGCCGCGGCGGCGACCCCCGAACCGGCGCTGGAGCCGCTCGGCGTCTCGCTCAGGTCGTACGGGTTGAGCACCTGGCCGGCCAGCGAGCTGTAGCCGCTGGGCATGCCGACGGTGAGGTAGTTGGCGAACTCGGTGAGGTTCGCCTTCCCCAGGATCACCGCCCCCGCCTCCCGCAGCCGGGTCACCAGTGGCGCGTTCTGTGCTGGATGGGAACCGGCGAGCACCACCGAACAGGCGGTGGTCGGCATGCCGAGGACGTCGATGTTGTCCTTCACGAGCACCGGTATGCCCAGCAGCGGCCCGCCGGGGTCGCCGCCGGCCCTGCGCGCGTCGGCCACCGCGGCCTCCTGCAGGGCGGCGGGGTTGACGCAGCGCACCGCGTTCAGGGCCGGTCCTCCGACGTCCAGGTCCTCGATGCGCCGCAGGTAGGCGCGGGTGAGGGAGACGCTCGTCGTGCGGCCCGAAGCCATCAGGGCCGACAGCTCCGCGACCGCCGCGACCTCCAGGTCGGCGGGGAACGGTTCGTGCGCCGCCGCGACGGCGGCGTCGGTCCGGCTGCCTGTCGATGCCGGTTCGGGGTTGGTGTTGACGTCGATGTCGCCCTCCAGGGTGAGCGGTGCGCTGACGCGCCCGGTGTCCGTACGCCCCGGCGGCCGTCTCGTGGGGCGACACCATGATGCTCACACGAAGCGGCGGATGGGCGCGGTCGCCACCTCCTGGACCCGCTCCAGTGCCGGCCGGTCGTGCCGGCGGGTGCCGTCGACGGGGGCGCTGCGCAGCAGGTCCTTGTCGAAGTGGGCGTCGAGGATGGACGTGAAGGACTGGTCGAGCACCGCCAGCATGACCTCCTCGTCGTGGTCGAGGGAGCGGCGGTTGAAGTCGAGATCCTGCTGCCGGGGCCGTACACCGACAAACGCGTCTGCCAGATGGGCGGGCAGAGGTACTAACGCGGTTCCTGGACTGCGGTGTGCGGATCTGGCACTACCTGCCGACGATGATGCACGCCAAGGTCATCACACCTTTACACCGCGCGCCGCCGCGTGGCAGAGCAGGCCGACGAAGTGGGGGTCGGGCGCGAAGTACGCGGTCGCGAGCCGGGTGCGCTGCTCCGCGGAGGCGATCACCACGAACGAGGAGCAGGGTGCGCATGTCCTGACAGCCGACGCTCGCCGAGCCGCGTACGACCTGGGCGATCGCGCCTCCGCTCTGCTCGTGCTCGCCGAAGCGGTCGCGGTCGTCGAAGAGCCCGTTGCGCCGACAGTCGGCCCAGTTCTGGGCGGAGGCCGCGGCCAGCCCGTCCACCGCGGGGCCGGTGACCCTGACGTGGGTGTCCCGCCACCGAGCGCCGCGCCGTTGCCCGCCCGCGTGTTCGAGGAACCGTTCGTTGGTGCGGCAGTATCCGGCGGTGTAGACGGCACAGAAGCTGCGGACCCTGCGGGGAGCAGCCATTCCACGAAAATCCGATCACCCACGGTTCGCCATGCACTTCTTCTCACTCGCTCCTGTCACGAAACTCCCGACCGGCCACGGAGCGAGGAAGAGGGTGTCAGGACGGTCAACTGCGGTCATCCGCCGCCCCTGCTGCGCCACCACAGCCAGGTGACCCCGTTGAGTATGGTCCTCGCCGCGCCACAACACGGACGTGACAGGTGGGACTCCCCCCGGTCGGCGTCTGCAGCACGTAGAGTTGGTACGCCGGCTCGAACGCCCCAGGCTGGTCGCCGACCCGCCGCCGTACCGGCCCAGCCCCGTTCTTCGGGGCCCGCTCCATCTGGACATCGAGCAGTGTGACCGTTGATACGGCAGCCGCGGGCAGATGAAAGTAGCCAGTCTGATCACGGGTCGGGGCGGACTGTCCAGGGTGGCCGAAGCTCGGCGCGCCGCAGGAGCACCTGTCATCGGAGCACGGCGAGGCCCCTGCCGCCCAACGCCAGTCCTACGCCTACAACCTCCATGAATCACGCGCCCTGGTCGCCGTCACCGCGCGCTCCAACCGGTCCAAGTCGGGTCAGGACGTCGCCGAATGGCTGCCGCCGTACGCGGCCGCGCGCTGCGAGTACCTGGCCGACTGGGTGACGAGGCGCGGTGCAGTCCGTCAACCATGAGGAGGCCCAACCGTAGCCACCACGGCGGTGGCCAGAATCACCAGGAAGAGAACAATCCCTACGGCGCATCCACGAACCCCACCACGACAATGGGGTCGCTGCCGCCCCAATCGCTGCAGTCGTCCCGCCGAGGCAAGGCACTGGCGACCATCCCCCGGGTGTAATAGCGGCGTCGGCGTCAGGACCCTCGGCCGCTGTCGCGGACGAAAGAGCGTCATCGCCGACTACTGGGGGGTGATCACCCGCATGCGATCGGCTCCCCGTCGCATCCCTGAGGAACGGGCCGTTCGGCTCCTTCGTGTGCACGAAGGGGTGCGCGTCCCGGCCGCCCTGCGGCGACGGCAGCCCGGGCATCGAGGTCGCGCTGCCGGTCATCTGCTCCCGGAATCACATGTACTGACCGGGTGTCGCACCGGGAGGGGCGCCCACTGACGCCAGCTGGATACTGAGTGTAGATACCGGTCATCCGCTACCGCGCCGTGCGTGCCGGCGTCATGGACCCGGCAACGATCGAGGCCGACGTTCGCGCCCTCGGGCAGCCTGGAGTGCCGGCGGGAGCAACCGGGCTCCTCGTCTCACTCTCGTGATGCCAGGGCTGCGCCCATCGGCAACCCCGGTGGGGCACGTCGGACACGAGGCGGGGATCCAGGGCTTGCGGTGGCCCTGTCGGCCTGAGGCGGGACCGCTGGATGCGGTCCCGCCCATGGGGCGGCCGGCCCGGGCCGGCCCGGGCCGGCCCGGTGGGTCCCTACTTCAGGCCGAAGGCCCGGCTGATCTTCTGTGTGACGGTGTTGCCCTGGTTGTCGGCGGCGCTGGTGCGCAGGGTCACGAACTTCGCCTTGGAGGGGGCCTTCAGACTGGTGCTCCAGCCGGCTGCGGTACGGGTCAGGGCCGCGTGCTGCCACGTGGCGCCGTCGTCGTAGGAGATGTCGAGGCCGACCGTTCCGATGGTGTCGGAGGCGGGAGCTCCGGCGAGGTGCGAGGGAGTGACGGTGATCGCCGCATGGCGGCCGGTCTTGCCTTCCGCGTTGATGCCCTCGACCGTGTAGTCGAGCTGGATCAGCGGCAGAACGGCGTAGGTGCCGGGCGCGGGCTGCGCGGAGGTGAAGCCCCACTCGGTCCTGGTCGTGACCGAGTAGTCGTTCTCCCAGAAGTCCCGGGCGTTCTCCGAGACCAGGCGGTACGGCCGCTTGTCGGGACTGTCCAGCGTGAGGGGGTACCGAGGGCTGCCGATGGTGTCGGTGGTGGACTCCCTGAGCAGGAGCGGATCGCCCTCAGGCAGTACCTCGTACATCTTCACGCTGTTGCGGACACCGGTGTTGAACAGGGTCCTGCCGACGTGCCCCGGCTCGGAGTCGGCCCACCCCGGGATGACCGCCAGCACTTGGTCGCCCACCCGCACCGGGACGAAGGTGCTGTTCAACCGGGGACGCTGGATCGGCCCGAAGTAGGCCAGGTGCGAGGTCGTGCCGCTCGGGTACCGCTTCACGAAGTCGCTGCTGATCTGCAATTGCTGGTTGACATCGGCCTGCTCCACCCAGTCCGTGTCGCGTGACACCCAGTCGGTGCGCTCGGCCTGGGCCGGAGTGGGCAGCGGGTTCGACCCGTAGAAGGTCTGCCACACCGCGGAACGCAGCTCCAGGGCCCGCGCCGGCCGGTTGTTGCGGAAGGAGACATCCACCCGATTGAGGTCGCCGCTCTCCGGCCGGTAGGTCGGGTCCGAGGGGATGGCGTCCCAGTGCTTGCTGATGTCGTACAGGTAGTCCGTGGTGGGCTGGTAGGTCACCTCGAGCGGAATGTTCCGGCCCGGCTTGATCTGGGCGATCAGCTCGTCGCCCTCGTCCGCGGTGAGCGAGGCCACCGTCAGGGGAGGCGGGTTCCCCTCCTGGGCGTACGGGTTGTCGAGGTCGGTGCCCCACGGGTCCAGGCGGCCGTCACTGTCGTTGACGACCAGCAGCAGTTTCGCGCCGGCCTGGGCAGCCTGCTGCGCCTGCTCGGCCGGCCCGACGGAATCGCTGCGCCGGACCACGACGGCCTTGCCCGAGGCGTTGAGGCCCGCGTACGCGTCGCTGCCGCCCTCACCGGCGAAGACGGCCTTGAGCCGGCGCGTACCGTCCTTGAGCGGTGTCTGTCCGCGGGCGACGATCATGTCGTCGAAGGTGCGCGTGTCGGAGGCGACCGTCAGGGCCGGCTCCGTCAGGCGCCAGTCGCCGCCGAACCCGAACGTGCCCGTGGTGACCGGCTTGGTGGGCAGGGCCCACACGCTGTCGTACTCGGTGGAGGGCCACCGCTGCATCATCAGGGAGTTCCCGCTGTCGAACCCGCGGTAGAGGTCGATGCGCGTGTCCGCGGGGGTGCTTTCCTGCGGGGTCCGGACGGAGACCTGCTTCGCGCCGGACGCGTCCAGGTTCACCGTGGTGTCCTTCTCGACGACGACCTCGGGGGCGGTCAGGATCGCCCTGCCCTTGGAGTGCGGTCCGTGAGCGCCCTGTACGTCGCCCTCGAGGGTCACCAGGTACGTCCCGGCCGGCACGTTCACCGTGCCGGTGCCCGATGCGTCCAGTTGCAGCGGCCCCATGGTGGTCTTCTCGCTGATCAGGTACACCTCGCCGGTCATCGGGCGGCCGCTGCGGTCCTTGCCGTTGAGCGTGAGGGTGAAGCGCGGAGCCTGGAGGTAGGCGCCGATCACGGTGTGGGCCAGCAGGGCACCGGACGGGCCGGTGGCGAGGATCTGTCCCGAGGTCGTGGTGTCGCCCTTGATCAGGCCGAAATCGGTGGTGAGGGTGGCCTTGCTGCTGCCGTGCGCGGGGACGGTCACCTGGCGGGCGGACAGCGAGAACGCGCCCGCGGGAGCCGCGGGCACCTGGATCGCCAGGTCGAGAGTGACCGGGGCGTTCCCGGTGTTGGTGTAGGTCACCTCCTTCTCGGTCTTCTGGCCGGTGGGAGCCGAGGCGTCGCGGTAGCCGCCGAACACGCTGCCGGTGGCGAACACGGTGCCCTTGACCGCGGCGGAGGCGTCGAGGCGGCCGCTGCCGCCCTCGTACGGGCTGTACTGGGGAGTTGCGTGGGTGGTACTGACCAGGCCGTCCTTGAGCTGCTGACCGGTCCAGTCCGGGTGGGCGGCGGCGAGCAGCGCGGCGGCGCCGGCGACGTGCGGGGTGGCCATGGAGGTCCCGCTCAGCGTCTGGTAATAGCCGGTGCCGTCTTCGGCGTACTGCGAGCGGGCCGCCAGCACATCGACGCCGGGTGCGGTCAGCTCCGGCTTCAGGCCGGCGTCGCCCTGACGCGGGCCGGTGCTGGAGAACTCGGCCAGGGTGTCCGAGGTGTCCACCGCGCCGACGGACAGCGCGGCGTCGGCGACACTGGGCGTCGAGACGGTGTAGGGGCCGTCGTTGCCGGCCGCGATGGTGAACAGCGCACCGGTTTCGGCGCTGAGCTGGTTCACGGCCTCGCTCAGCGGGTCGTGGCCGTCGGTGGGTCCGGCGCCCAGGCTCATGCTGATGACCTTGGCGTGCTGGTCGCGGGCGGCCCACTCCATACCCGCCAGAAGCCAGGAGTCCTGGCCGCTGCCTTCGTTGTCCAGCACCTTGCCGATGTGCAGGCGCGCGCCGGGAGCGACACCCTTCTCCTTGCCGTCGGAGGCGGCGCCCGTGCCGGCGATGGTCGAGGCCACGTGGGTGCCGTGGCCGTTGCGGTCCTCGACATCCTGGTCGGGCACGAAACTTTCGCTCGCGGCCACCTGACCGACCAGGTCGGGGTGCTGCGTGTCCACACCGGTGTCCAGCACGGCCACGTCCACACCCTGACCGGTGTCACCGCCCGCCCACACCTGCGGCGCGCCGATCTGCGCGGTGGTGTCGGCCAGCGCGGCCTTGACCTTCCCGTCCAGCCAGACCTTCGCGATCCCGCCGTGCAGTTGGCGACCGGCATCGGCATCGGCACCGCGGCCGCTCGCCGTCGCGGTGCCGCCGGTGAGCGACTGCCAGAAGTCACCGGCCTTGGACCGCGACTCGGACAGCGCCGCCCCCTGGATGCTGCTCAGGGTGCGGGTCCTGGCGGCGCCGGACGGCACGCCCTGGGTCCGCGCGCGGACGGCGGCGTCGGTATAGGTGACGATCAGGGGCAGGCTGCTGCGCTGCTCGTCGTCGTAACCGTCCGCCAGCAGCTTCGTGACGTTGAAGAGCTCACGGTCCAGCTTCCCTGCCGCGACGTAACCAACGGCCGCGTCGGGGTACATGTAGACGTCCTTGCCGACCTTGTAGGTCGTGACGCCGGTGAGCCGGCCGTCCACACCCTGCACGGAACGGGTGACCCTGCCCAGGGCGTCGGTGGTTACCGTCACTTTGTCACCGGTGATCAGCGTGACGGTGCGCGCGGCCGGACGAGATGCCGCCGCCCCGATCGACGCCCGCTCCGACGCACCACCCCCGGAAACAGCCGAGGCGGGCAGGAGCGGCTGGACCACCAAGGCGGCCAGCGCCACAGCGGCCGCAGTCGCCACGCGTCTGCCGGCAGGTACAGATGAATTTCTGATTCTTCGCATGGATAAGAGTGATTCTTTCCGAGATGAGCATGGTCGGCCGCCAGCGCGGCACAAAGTTCCTGCCGGTCTGTCGGACCTTGTTTCGCGTGACAGTACCGGCAGATTCGACATCACGTAAGACATGATCAGACCCAATGTGAGAGAAATGGCCTCCCGAAAGACGCCGGCATGGCTCAACGTGGCTGGATTGCAGGCGAGTTGAGGTCGAGGACTCGTCGAAGAATGCGAATACCCGAGCCGGCTGGACTCCGGACCGGGGGCGGCCGGCATTCGTTTCAATGGAGACGAAACAAATGGCGCGCATATCCAAGAAAGATGGCGCCCGGATTCATGCAAATGAGGTCTGCGAAACAATACGGGCGGCGGGGATGGTCCGTCGCAATCCACTGGCGACTTCGGTCACGTCCGCTGGGGTGCTGTATCCACGGTCACTTGGTGGTCCATTTTTGTCTTGTGCGGTGGGTTGGGTTGAGAGTCTTGGTTCGTCGGTTCCTGACTCGATGGGGTGGAGGCGGGCCTTGGCGAGCAGGTCGCGGCCCGTGGAGCGGCGGGCTTCGGTCCATTCGTCGTTCCGCTCGGCCGGGACTGCGCCGACCAGGAGGATCATGGCGGTGCGGTCGGGAAAGCCCCCGACCATTCGGCCAAGGTGTCCGGGTGGGACTACCGGCCAGTCTCCGGCGCGGTCCGGCCCGCGGCCCGTGCCTACGCGTTCGACGAGTCCGGCCTCCTCGGTACACGGCCGACCGGCGGGTCCTGTTGGGCCCAAGGGCTGTCCCGTAAACGATCTGCACGCCGTCTTGTGCAGGGTGGGCCTTCACCTGCTCCGGAGGGTTACCCGCCGAGGGTCAGGTTGTGCAGTCGCCGGACACCGAGCATGGCGGCTGCGTTCTCGCCGGCCGCTGCGAGCACCCGGCCGGCGTGATGCCTTGGCGCGTTCCGGGAGACATCGGTGGTATCCACTGGGCTCCCCAGCGTGCGAGGTGAGGGCCCGTCAGGATGTGCTGCTCGTCGGTCGAGGCATGTCGGCAGATGAAGGACGGGTTGCGTGTCAGGGCCGTCATTGGACGGGCGGTGAACGGAGGCCGAGGATGTGAACAGTGCGGCTGAACCGCAACGGCTGATCAGCGGCGCAATCCCAGCTCAAACACCCGCGACATCCATACAAAACCCACCAACTGGCGGCTTTGTCATGTCACTTGACCGCCCTCATCGCGGGGCGGGAAGTTCACCTGCGACCGCGAGCATCTGCGGCCATGAGCAACCTCAGTCGCCGCATCTTCATCCTAGGCGGGCTCACCACCGCGAGCGTCGCAGCGCTCCAACTCGGGGCGATGGCCCAGCCGTCGGCCGCCGCCTCCACTCCCTTCCCCTTCACTCTCGGTGTCGCGTCCGGCGAACCGGACGACAGCAGCGTGGTTCTCTGGACGCGTCTGGCTCCCGCACCGACCAACGCGGACGGTCAGGGCGGCATGCCCAACGCCGACGTCGCCGTCGACTGGCAGGTGTCGACCAACCAGAACTTCACCACCCTCGTCAGCTCCGGTACGTCCACCGCGCGCTACGCACAGGCCCACGCGGTGCACGTGCTGGCCGGCGGACTCGCCCCGGACTCGGAGTACTACTACCGGTTCCGGGCCCAGGGATTCATCTCCCCGGTGGGCCGGACCCGCACCGCGCCGGCTCCGAACACGGTCGGGCGAGACTTCACCATGGCCTTCGCCTCGTGCGCCCACTACGAGCAGGGCTACTACACCGCTTACCGACGCATGGCCGACGACCGCCCCGACCTGATCCTGCACTTGGGCGACTACATCTACGAGGGCGGCGCCACCGCCGGCGCCGTGCGCCAGCACCTCGGCAGCGAGATCGTGTCGCTGGCCGACTACCGGCGCCGCTACGCGCTCTACCGCAGCGACCCCGACCTGCAGGCCGCGCACGCGATCGCGCCGTGGCTGGTCGTGCCGGACGACCACGAGGTGGAGAACAACTACGCCGACATGGTCCGCGCCGACAGCAGCCCCGTGTTGACGACGGCCCAGTGGACCGCACGTCGTACCGCCGCGTACCAGGCCTACTTCGAGAACATGCCGCTGCGGGCCGCCGCGACCCCCTCCGGCAACAGCATCCAGCTCTACCGCCGGGTCCGCTGGGGCACCCTCGCCACGTTTCACATGCTCGACACCCGCCAGTTCCGCGACGACCAGGCCTGCGGCGACGGGACGAAGGTCTGCGCCGACGCCGATCTGCCGGCCCGTTCGATCACCGGCGCGGCTCAGGAGGCATGGCTGCTCGACGGACTCGGCCAGCACCTGAGCACCTGGGACCTCATCGGCCAGCAGGTCTTCTTCGCCCGCAACGTGAACTCGGCCGGCGCGATGAACATGGATGCCTGGGACGGGTACCGGGGCAGCCGGGCACGGATCCAGCAGGGCATCATCGACCGCGGCGTACGCAACCCGGTCGTCCTCACCGGTGACGTGCACGCGTCGTGGGGCAACGACCTCAAGGCCGACTACGCCAATCCGTCGTCGGCGACGATCGGCTCCGAACTCGTCTGCACCTCCATCACCAGCACCGGCAACGGAAGCGCCACCACGGCGATCCCCAACGGATCGCTCAACCCGCATCTGCGCTTCTACTCCGAACGGCGCGGCTACGTCCGCACGCACATCACGCCGTCGCAGCTCACAGCCGACTTCCGGTCGGTGGCGACGGTGACGGAACACGGTGCGCCGGCGACCACTGCCCGGACCTTTGTCATCCACGACGGAAAGCCGGGGTTGGCCGATGCGTAAGCTCTCCGTACTCGGCGCAGCCATCGCCGGCCTGGTCACCGTCCTCGCCGTCGTCGCCCCGGCCTCGGCGGCGGGTCCCTCGTCCTGGGCGACCGCCAACAGCGACTCCGCGGGTGACCAGGACACCGCCTCGACCGCGGCCAACCGCCTCGGCGACGTCGCGGTGGTGTGGGAGGACGACCGCGACTCGACCAACCCGGGCGACGGCGCGCACAGCGACGTGTGGGTGCGGATGTACCGCAACGGCGTCTCGGCGTACGAGAAGAAGCTCTCGGCCGGCGGGACCGCGGGCGCGGCCTGGCGGCATCTCCAACCCGACGTGGGACTCGACGACCGGGGCAACGCCGTCGTCGTGTGGGCGGAGGACCCGGACGGCAACGGGTACGACAACATCACCTACCGTGTGCTCTCCCCGGCCGGCGCGCTCCTCGGCTCCGGCCAGGCCAATGCGAGCGCCGACGGCCAGCAGATCCATCCGCGCGTCGCGGTCGATCCGGACGGCGCGCCCAACAGCACCACGGCGGTCGCGTTCTCCGTGGTGTGGGAGGACATCCAGGGCACAGCGGCGGCGACGGTGAGGGCAGCCGGCTTCACCGGGACCACGACCAAGGCCTACGAGGTGACGGTCAACGCGGCCGGCGGCGCGCACCACAACCCCGACGTCGCGACCTCCGCCTCGGGCGACGCCGTCGTCGTCTGGGACGAGGACACCGACAACAACGGCGTCTACCAGATCGGTCTGGTGAAGCTGGCCAAGGCGAACGGGGCTGTCGCACTCAGCCGCCGCAGTGCCAACAGCCTCGGCGGCGGGCAGCAGCAGCGCCCAGCCGTGGCCGCCGACTTCAACGGCGACTTCGCCGTGGCGTGGGAGTCCGATCACACCGGGACCCGTGGCGTCTGGGCCCGATCGTTCACCGCGACCGGCACCGCCGGCTCCGCCGAGGTCGAGCTCTCCAGCGGAGCCGGAGCCGGCAACCCCACTGTCGGCATCGACGACCAGCGCGACACCGTGGTCGGCTGGAGCGTCGCCGGCACCGATCCAGCGGTCTGGGCCCGGGGCCTCAACCCCGACGGCACGTTCGCCGGCCGGTTGCCGGCCCAGTCCGTCAGCCAGGTCACGACCGGTCGGCAGGAGCAGCTCTCGCTGGCTTCCTCCCCGTTCGGCACGCTCTCCATGGCGTACACCGATGACAACGACGGCAATTCCTTCGACCAGGTCCTGCTGAGTCTGGGGGCGACCAACTCGGACTGGTGACGTCCTCTCGATCCGCGGACGAGCACCGGGCCACCCCGCGTGGGGAGATCCGGCAGCCGGTTCCGGAACCGCGCGAGAACGCGGTCCTCCAGCACCGCTGCCGGCTCACCGGCCACTTGGTTCGAGGACCTGGCACGGCGTGCGTCGCGTACCGCCCCCATGGCCGCCGCCGATGCGCCTGGCTCGAGGACGTCTGCCTCGCCTGACGGGCGTCTGGCGAGGCCCAGCGGCTCGGATCCCCCAACCGTGGGGATGCGGGCCGCTGGGCTGCGTGAAGGCTGAGATCACCCGGTGGGCTACTGAATGTGCACTGGTCAGTACGCAGGGCGATTCTTGCTGTGGGCTCGCTGCTGCCTCCGAAGCTCTTCTCTTCTGGTGAGCGGCGCTGCCGCGCGTTGCGGGCCGCTTTGCTGGAGGTGGCGTGTTGTCTCGAATAGACGTGCCTCAGGCGCCTCAACGGCGGCGCCGAGTATGTGTGCGGATGTGGACGGTGGCCGCGAGCGTGGCCCTGACGTCCAGTGCTCTGACGGGTGCCGCGTATGCGGAAAGCGCCGAGGGTGGCATGGCTGATGCCGCAAAACCCAGCGCCGTCGCCGGTCTCGCGGACCCGTGCTTGCTGTTCCCGGACTTCCCCGGGTACTGCCCCGGCCGCCCCGGGCATCACGGGCACCCGGGGCGCCCCGGGATTCCCGGCCCGCCAGGGCCTCCCGGGCCTCCCGGACCTCCCGGACCTGCTGGTCCTGTTGGTCCTGCCGGTCCTCAGGGCGAGACCGGCCCGCAGGGGCCACCTGGTGTCGCCCCGGCTCACGGCCTGATGGACTACGACGAGCCCGG
>NZ_JBIVNJ010000027.1:0-110851 GCF_044753585.1 Streptomyces sp. NPDC088354
GACAGCGCGTGGGCGTGGCCCTGGCTCCCGTAGCCGATGACCGCGACCTTGCGGCCCTGGATGATGGACAGGTCGGCGTCGTCGTCGTAGAACAGCTCGGCCACTTGGGGTCTCTCCTTGGGATCTCGCGGGTTGCCCACACAGTACGTCCGTGGGCGCGGAACTAGTCTTGCGGTCTCGCTATGCGGTCCGGTCGAGGGCACGCAGGGAGCGGTCGGTGATCGAGCGGGCGCCGCGGCCGATCGCGATCGTGCCGGACTGGACGAGCTCCTTGATGCCGAAGGGCTCCAGCATCTTCAGCATGGCCTCCAGCTTGTCGGCGCCGCCGGTGGCCTCGATGGTGACCGCCTCCGGGGAGACGTCGACGGTCTTGGCCCGGAACAGCTGCACGATCTCGACGATCTGGGAGCGCGACTCGTTGTCGGCGCGCACCTTCACCAGGACGAGCTCGCGCTGGACGGCGGAACCGGGCTCCAGCTCGACGATCTTCAGCACGTTGACGAGCTTGTTGAGCTGCTTGGTGACCTGCTCCAGCGGGAGGTCCTCGATCACGTTCACCACGATGGTGATACGGGAGATGTCGGGGTGCTCGGTGGTGCCGACGGCGAGGGAGTCGATGTTGAAGCCGCGGCGGGAGAACAGGGCGGTGATCCGGGCGAGGACACCGGGCTTGTTCTCCACCAGGACGGAGAGCGTGTGCTTGGACATGTCGCGTCGTTCCTCTGCTTCTCTCTCGGTCCTCAGTCGTCCGCCGCGTCGCCGAAGTCCGGACGGACGTCGCGGGCGGCCATGATCTCGTCGTTGGAGGTGCCGGCGGCGACCATCGGCCACACCATGGCGTCCTCGTGCACGATGAAGTCGACGACCACGGGGCGGTCGTTGATCGCGTTGGCCTTCTCGATGACCTCGTCGAGGTCGGCGGGGTCCTCGCAGCGCAGGCCCACGCAGCCCATGGCCTCGGCGAGCTTCACGAAGTCCGGGACACGGGTGCCGCCCCGCGGGCTCTCGCTCGCCCCCGTGTGGGAGCCGCTGCCCGCGTTGGTCTCGCCGCCGTGCAGGACGGTGTTGGAGTAGCGCTCGCTGTAGAACAGCGACTGCCACTGGCGGACCATGCCGAGGGCGCCGTTGTTGATGATGGCGACCTTGATGGGGATGTTGTTCAGCGCGCAGGTGACCAGTTCCTGATTGGTCATCTGGAAGCAGCCGTCGCCGTCGATCGCCCACACGGTGGAGCCGGGCATACCGGCCTTGGCGCCCATCGCGGCGGGCACGGCGTAGCCCATGGTCCCGGCGCCGCCGGAGTTGAACCAGGTGTTGGGGCGCTCGAAGGAGATGAACTGCGAGGACCACATCTGGTGCTGGCCGACGCCGGCGGCGAAGAGGGTGCCCTCCGGGGCCAGCTCGCCGATGCGCTGGATGACCTGCTGCGGGGACAGGCTGCCGTCGGCGGGCAGGTCGTAGCCGAGCGGGTAGGTGTCGCGCAGGCCGTTGAGCAGCTTCCACCACTCGGTGTAGTCGCCGCGGTGGCCGGCGTCGTGGTCGGCCTGGACGGCGACGATCAGGTCGGCGAGGACCTCGCGGGCGTCACCCACGATCGGCACGTCGGCGACCCGGTTCTTGGAGATCTCCGCCGGGTCGATGTCGGCGTGGACGATCTTGGCGTACGGGGCGAAGGAGTCCAGCTTGCCGGTGACCCGGTCGTCGAAGCGGGCGCCGAGGGCGATGATCAGGTCGGCCTTCTGCAGCGCCGCGACGGCGGAGACCGAGCCGTGCATGCCGGGCATGCCGACGTGCTGGGTGTGGCTGTCGGGGAAGGCGCCCAGCGCCATCAGCGTGGTGGTCACCGGGGCGCCGGTCAGTTCGGCGAGGATGCGCAGCTCGGCCGTGGCGCGGGCCTTCAGGACGCCGCCGCCGACGTACAGCACCGGGCGCTTGGCCTCGTTGATCAGCCGGGCGGCCTCACGGATCTGCTTGGCGTGCGGCTTGGTCACCGGGCGGTAGCCGGGCAGGTCGGTGACCGGCGGCCAGGAGAACGTCGTCTGCGCCTGCAGGGCGTCCTTGGCGATGTCGACCAGGACCGGTCCGGGGCGGCCGGTGGAGGCGATGTGGAAGGCCTCGGCGATGGTCCGCGGGATGTCGGCGGCATCGGTGACCAGGAAGTTGTGCTTCGTGATCGGCATGGTGATGCCGCAGATGTCCGCCTCCTGGAAGGCGTCGGTGCCGATCGCCTTGGACGCCACCTGGCCGGTGATCGCGACCATGGCGACGGAGTCCATGTGGGCGTCGGCGATCGGGGTGACGAGGTTGGTGGCACCGGGACCGGAGGTGGCCATGCAGACACCGACCCTGCCGGTGGCCTGCGCGTACCCGGTGGCGGCGTGTCCGGCGCCCTGCTCGTGACGGACCAGGACGTGGCGCACCTTGGTCGAGTCCATCAGCGGGTCGTACGCCGGAAGGATCGCGCCACCCGGGATGCCGAACACCGTGTCGGCGCCGACCGCCTCCAGCGAGCGGATGAGGGACTGGGCGCCCGTGACGCGCTCGGCGGTGACGGGCTGCGGCGCGGCGCCGCGGGCCCGCGGCTGCGGGTGGTGGGCCCCGGTGGCCTGCTCGGTCATCTGCTTCTCATCTCTCAGAAGTTTGAGGGTGGAGAGGGTGGTATGTCTGGATCCCAGGCAACAAAAAACCCCTCGTGCCCAGGGGCAAGCGAGGGGAGCGCGTCGGTGCATTCCACGAGGCGGGATGAGGCCCCGGGTCAGCCGACGCGCTTTCCAAGTACGAGAATTCGGGTGCGCATGGCACTGACCTTCCTCCTCGGGCCTGCGGGGTGTCAAGCGGGTGGGACGGGCGTCTCAGCATTCGAGAGAACCTCGTCCGGGACGCGTGTGCCCTGTGCGGGGGTCCTGCCGCCGGCCAGGAGCGCCGTCTCGCCGGGGACGGGGTAGCCGCCGCGGGTCAGCGAGGAGCGCAGCCGGTGCTCGTCCAGGGGCCCCGAGAATGCCATGCCCTGCCCGTGCGTGCAGCGCATCTCGCGCAACGCGAGCACTTGC
Source organism: Streptomyces sp. NPDC088354 (assembly GCF_044753585.1). Classification (NCBI taxonomy): domain Bacteria; kingdom Bacillati; phylum Actinomycetota; class Actinomycetes; order Kitasatosporales; family Streptomycetaceae; genus Streptomyces; species Streptomyces sp. NPDC088354. The sequence goes on from NZ_JBIVNJ010000027.1 coordinate 3,051, forward strand.
TCGGGGCGGTCCACCCCCTCGGCCACCGACCGGATGCCGAGATCCTCCGCGATGCCCAGCAGACCTGCGGTGATCTTGCGCAGCCGGGCGGACTCCGCGACTCCCTCGGTGAGGCTCCGGTCCAGCTTGAGGACGTCCAGCGGCAGCCGCCGCAGGGCGTTCATCGGCGCGTAGCCGGTGCCGAAGCCCTCCAGGGCGATACGTACGCCGAGACGGCGCAGCGCGGTCAGCCGGCGCTCCAGCTCGTCGAAGGAGATGCGCGGGTCCTGGTCGGCGAGCTGCAGCACCAGGGCGCCCGGCGGCAGCTCGTGCTGGTGGAGCAGCGCCTCGATGTCCTTGGTGGGCAGCTCGCGGTGCATCAGCCGGCGGGTGGAGAGCCGGACGGCGACGGGGACCGGGAGGCCCGCCGTGTGCCGCTGGGCGGCCTGGCGCACGGCCTCCTCCAGCAGCCAGCGGGCCAGCTGGGAGGTGCGGTCGGTGTCCTCGGCGACCCGGAGGAACTCCGCGGGGGTGAAGAGGATGCCCTGGGCGGAGCGCCAGCGGGCCTGTGCCTCGACTGCGGTGACCTCGCCGCTGCACAGGTCGACCACCGGCTGGTGGAGCAGCGCGAACTCGCCGTCGCGCAGCGCCGAGCGCAGGCGTCCGGCCAGCTCGGCGCGGCGCACGACCTCGGCCTGCATGGCCGGTGCGTACATCTCCACCCGGCCCTTGCCGGCCTGCTTGGCCCGGTACATCGCCAGGTCGGCGTTGCGCAGCAGCTCGCCCGGGCTGACGCCGGCGTCGGCGAAGGCGACCCCGATGCTGGCGGCCACCCGCACCTCCGTGCCGTCCACGCGGTACGGCTCGGACAGCGCGGCCCGCAGCCGGTCGGCCACCTCGTGCACCTGGTACTCGCGCAGATGGCGGTCGGCGCTGGTGCCGCAGATGAGGGCCGCGAACTCGTCGCCGCCGAGGCGGGCCGCGGTGTCCCCGGCGCGCACCGATTCCTGGAGCCGGCGGGCGGCCTGGACGAGCAGCTCGTCGCCGGCCTGGTGGCCCACGGTGTCGTTGACCGCCTTGAAGCCGTCGAGGTCGATGAAGAGCACCGCGGTGGTGCCGGGCTCGCCGTCGCCCGAGCGGCGGCCGCCGAGCGCCTGCCGGATGCGCTCGGTGAACAGGGCGCGGTTGGGCAGGTCGGTGAGCGGGTCGTGCGAGGCGTTGTGCTGCAGTTGCGCCTGCAGCCGGACGCGCTCGGTGACATCGCGGCTGTTGAAGATCAGGCCGCCCTGGTAGCGGTTGACGCTGGACTCGACGTTGAGCCAGCTGCCGTCGCCGTGGTGGATGCGGCACTCGATGCGGGTGGCGGGCTCCTGCGCGGGATGCGCGGCCAGGAAGCGGCGCACCTCGTGCAGTACGCGCCCGAGGTCGTCGGGATGGATGTGGGAGGCGAACTCCGTGCCGACCATCTCCTCCGCCTCCCGCCCGTACACACCCGTGGCGGCGGGGCTGACGTAGCGCAGCACGCCGGTGGGCGAGGCGATCATGATGACGTCGCTGGAGCCCTGCACCAGGGACCGGAAGTGGTTCTCCTTCTGGGCGAGCTCCTGGGCGAGGGAGATGTTGTCGAGCAGCATGATGCCCTGGCGCACCACCAGGGCGAGGACCACGGTGCAGCCGGCGAAGAGCACCACGCGGTCGATCTTCCGGCCGTCGATGGCGTTGTAGAGGATCCCGAGCACGCAGACCGCGGCGGCGAGGTACGGCGTCAGCGCGGCCAGGGAGCCGCTCGCGCGGCGCGGCTGGGGCGCGGGGCGCCGCTCGACGGTCTTCTCCCGGCTGCCCACCCAGGGCGCGTACGCCAGCAGCATGCTGCCCGCGAACCAGCCCGCGTCGAGGATCTGGCCGGAGCGGTAGTGCTCGCGCAGCAGGGGCGAGGTGAACAGGGCGTCGCACAGCACGGTCAGGGCGAGCGAGGCGATGGCCGTGTTGACCGCCGCGCGGTTGGCCGAGGAGCGCCGGAAGTGGAGCGCCAGCACCATGCTGACCAGCAGGATGTCGAGCAGCGGGTACGCCAGCGACAGGGCGATGCGCGCGGTGCTGCGCCCTTCCCACAGCGCGGCCTGGGCCAGGGCCAGAGTCCAGGACAAGGTGAGCAGCGACCCGGCGATGAGCCAGGCGTCCAGCCCCAGGCAGACCCAGCCGGCCCGGGTGACCGGGCGCTTGGCGAGCACGAGCAGGCCGATGATCGCGGGCGGGGCGAAGAGCAGGAAGCAGAAGTCGGCGAGCGAGGTGCGCGGCACGTCCTCGCGCAGCACGACCTCGTACCAGCCCCAGATGCCGTTGCCGAGCGCGACCATGGCGGAGGAGACGGCGAACAGCACCCAGGCGGGCCGCTGCCGGCGGGCCACGGTGCGGACGTACGCCAGGCACGAGACGGTGGCCGCCAGGGCGGCGCCGGAGAGCCCGAAGTCCCCCATCACCACGGCCAGCTCCGCGGAGCCCCATCCGAGGGCGGCACCGGTCGCGTAGCCGCCGCAGAGCACGGCCACGACGAGCTGCGGCAGGAGCGCCGCCCGGCCGTCCGGGACCGCCGCCCCCGCGAGAACCGCCCCTTGGGCACTCACGGCGTCGTCCGGGAATGCCGTGAGCGCTCCCGGCGTGGTGTGCCGTGGTCCCGCTTCCGGTGCTCTCTCCATTGGCCGCACATCGCCCGTCGCCCCCCATCAAGTCCTGAGCCGTCCCGCGCCCGTTCGCGGCATTCCATGCCACGCCGGTCGCGTTCCCCCAATCCGGGACGATACACCAGAGTGGTCACTCAGGGACATAGTTCCTCTACACAGCGTGACCGGCAAGAGGATCCGGAGGGGCTTTCAGTCACCGGGTGCCACAAGGGAGTTAAGGGCCCGTCAGGTCGTGGTCACGATGTTGGCCAGGTTCTCGCCCGCCGCGAACCGGCGCAGCTGCTCGCGCAGCAGCAGCTTGGCCCGGGGAAGGAAGGCGGACGTACTGCCGCCGACGTGCGGGCTGATGAGGACGCCGGGGGCGTGCCAGAGCGGATGCCCGGCGGGCAGCGGCTCGGGGTCGGTGACATCGAGTGCCGCCCGCAGCCTGCCGGTCGTCAGCTCGGCGACCAGGGCGGCTGTGTCCACCACGGGCCCGCGGGCGACGTTCACCAGGAGGGCGCCGTCCTTCATCCGGGCCAGGAACGCGGCGTCCACCAGCCCCCGGGTGGCCTCGGTCAGCGGGGTGGACAGGACGACCACGTCGGCCGCGGGCAGCAGCGCGGGCAGGTCCCCCAGGGCGTGCACCGGGCCGCGCGGGGAGCGGCGGGCCAGACGGGCGACGCGGACCACGTCGCACTCGAAGGGGGTGAGCCGGTCCTCGATGGCGGCGCCGATGGAGCCGTAGCCGACGATCAGGACGGTCCTGTCGGCCAGGGCCGGGTAGAAGCCGTCGTGCCACTCCTCGGCGTCCTGCCCGCGCACGAAGCGCGGGACACCCCGCAAGGACGCCAGGGTGAGCGTCAGGGCCAGCTCCGCGGTGCTCGCCTCGTGCACACCGCGGGCGTTGCACAGGCGCACGCCGGACGGGAGCGCGGGCAGGTGCGGCAGCACGTGGTCCACGCCCGCGCTGAGCGTCTGCACCACCTGAAGACCCGTCATCCGCGGGAGCGGGCGGCCGACGACCTCCGCGCCCTTCATGTACGGCACGACGTAGAAGTCCGCCTCCGCCGGGTCGCCGGGGTAGTCCTCGGCGCCGTCCCAGAAGAGGTAGTCCACGGTGTCGGGGAGCCCCTCGATGCCCTCGGCGGGGATCGGCAGCCATGCGGTGGGTCGGTGGTTCCGGGTGATGTCAGCCATGGTCAGGAGGCTATGACACAGTGGGGCGGCGCGAGAGGTCAGCGGAGGTCATCCAAGTGGAGCGCAGGACGGTCGGGGCGGCGGCTCTCGAGGTGGGCGCCGTGGGACTGGGGTGCATGCCGATGAGCTGGGCGTACACCACCTCGCAGCAGGACGGGGAAGCGTCCTTGCGGACCGTGCACGCGGCGCTCGACCGGGGGACGACCCTGCTGGACACCGCGGACATCTACGGTCCGTTCACCAATGAGCTGCTGCTGGGGCGGGTGCTGAAGCAGCGCCGGGACGAGGTGTTCGTCTCCACCAAGGGCGGGCTGCTGGTGGGCGAACAGCACCTGGTGGCCAATGGGCGGCCCTCCTATGTGCGGCGGGCCTGCGACGCGTCGCTGCGGCGGCTGCAGACGGACGTGATCGACCTCTACCAACTGCACCGGGCCGATCCGGAGGTGCCGGTCGAGGAGACCTGGGGCGCGATGGCGGAGCTGGTCGCGGCCGGCAAGGTGCGCGCGCTGGGCTGGTGCGCGGTGGGCGCGCGGGCGGCTCGCCGCGCCGGGTCCCGGACGTACGACGAGACGCTCGCCCATCTGCGCCGGGTGCAGCAGGTGTTCCCGGTCAGCTGTGTGCAGGCCGAGCTGTCGGTCTGGTCGCCCGAGGCGCTGGCCGAGCTGCTGCCCTGGTGCACGCAGCGCGGGATCGGCTTCATGGCGGCGATGCCGCTGGGCAACGGCTTCCTGACCGGCACCCTCACCCCGGGCCAGGGCTTCGAGCGCGACGACTCACGGGCCCGGCATCCGCGGTTCACCGCCGAGATGATGGCCGCGAACCAGCCGATCGTGGCGGGGCTGCGCCGGGTCGCCGAGGCGCACGGCGCGACGCCGGCGCAGGTGGCGCTGGCCTGGGTGCTCGCGCAGGGGCCGCAGGTGGTGCCGGTGCCGGGGGCCAAGCGGGAACGGTGGGCGGCAGAGAACGCCGGGGCGGCCGAACTCACCCTGACCACGGAGGACTTCAACGAGATAGCCGGCCTGCCGCCGGCGCGCGGCTCCTGGGACTGAACGCGCGGCCCTCCCGCTTTCCCGCCACGGCGGGAACCCGCAACGGCCGGGCGGTGTAGTGACAGATGTGATGTGCTGGAAGTCCGTGCCGCAGGACCACCGGGAGGGAAGCGTGGGACGCCGTGCCGCCGTCGTCACCGCCGCGCTGGCCAGTGCCGCGCTGCTGACGACGGGATGCTCGTCCGCCGGGGACCCGTTGACGCCCCCGGCGACCTCCGCCCCTGCCTCCTCCTCGGCCGCCCCGGCCCCGCCGCCCGGCGGCACGGAGGCGCCCGCCGCGCCCGCCAAGGGCTCGGCAGAGGTCGTCGGCACCGTCGCGACCGGGCTGAACACCCCGTGGGGCGTGGCCGTCCTGCGGGACGGCGGGCTGCTGGTCGCCTCGCGCGACACCGGCAGGATCGCCCGGGTGGACCCGGACACCGGCCGCACGACCCTGGCGGGCACCGTGCCCGGGGTGTCCTCGGGCGGCGAGGGCGGCCTCCTCGGGCTGGCGGTCTCCCCCGGCTTCGCGACCGACCACCTGGTGTACGCGTACTTCACCACCGACTCCGACAACCGCATCGCCCGCATGCTGTACGACCCGGCGAAGCCCGCCGGTGAGCAGCTCGGCGCCCCCGACACCATCGTGCGCGGCATTCCGCACGGCGCCATCCACAACGGCGGCCGGATCGCCTTCGGCCCGGACGGCATGCTGTACGCGGGCACCGGCGAGAGCGGCGACCGGGGCCTGGCCCAGGACAGGAAGTCCCTCGGCGGCAAGATCCTGCGCATGACCCCGGACGGCGAGCCGGTGCACGGCAATCCCCAGGCGGACTCGCTCGTCTACTCCTACGGCCACCGCAATGTGCAGGGCCTGACCTGGGACGCCCAGGGGAGGTTGTGGGCCTCGGAGTTCGGCCAGGACACCTGGGACGAGGTCAACCTCATCGAGCCGGGGAAGAACTACGGCTGGCCCGTCGTCGAGGGCCTCGCCCACCGCGCGGGCTACGCCGACCCGATCGCCACGTGGCACACCGACGAGGCCTCGCCCAGCGGCATCGTCTGGGCCAAGGGTTCCTTGTGGATGGCCTCGCTGCGCGGCGCCCGGCTGTGGCGCATCCCGCTGGCGGGCACCAAGGCGGCGGCGAAGCCGCAGGCCTTCCTCGTCGGCACGTACGGGCGGCTGCGCACGGTCGTGGCCGACCCCGACGGCGATCTGCTGCTGACGACGAGCAACACCGACGGCAGGGGTGAGCCCCGCAAGGGCGACGATCGCATACTGCGGCTGAAGGTCGGCTGACGGCGCCACCCCGGCGGTGCCATGTTCGGCGCGCCGCAGGAGCTGTTCGTGCCGTGACGACGGCACACCGAGGACGGGCGCAGCGGCTGGAGCCGGCACGGGACGAGGCCGGCGACGCCGATCCGGGCCGCGGAAGCGGGGGCGGAAGCCGGGGCGGGTCAGGCCCGTACGTCGGGGAAGAGGCGCAGGCGGTGGGCGAGGGCGGCGGCCTCACCGCGGCCGGAGACGCCGAGCTTGGCCAGGATGTTGGAGACGTGCACGCTCGCCGTCTTCGGCGAGATGAACAGCTCCTCGGCGATACGGCGGTTGGTCCAGCCCGCGGCGACCCTGCGCAGCACCTCGCGCTCCCGCGTCGTGAGGCCGAAGGGCTCCGGCTCCTCCCCGGGCGGCTCGGCGGAGTGGGTCCCCGGATCGTCCAGCGCGAGGCGTCCGCGCCGGGCGAGGAGTTCCACGGCCTCGGTCAGCGGCGCCGCACCCAGGGCCGCGGCCGCCTCACGGGCCTGACGGAGCAGTACGGCCGCGTGGTCGCGGGCCTCGGGACCGCCCTCGGCGAGCAGCGCCTCGGCGTGCCGCAGCCGTACCTGGGCGAGCGGATGGGGACGGTCCAGCGCGCCGAACGCCTCCTCGGCGGCCGCCCAGGGCGCGGGGTCGGTGCCGCCCTCGGCGCGCGTCAGTTCGGCGTCGACCAGCTGGGCGTACGCCGCCCACACCGGGGCGAGGCGGGGCAGCCGGGACGCGGCTCCGCGGATGAGCGCGAGCGTCGCGGCCCGGTCGGCGTCGGCGCCCGGCAGGCCCAGCGCGTCGGCCTCCACGGCGGCGGCGGTGTGCAGCAGGGGCCAGGCGTACCGGTGGACGGCGGCCGGGAAACCGGCGGCCAGCGCGGCGCGCACCTCGGCACGGGCTTCGAGGAAGCGCCCGCGTCCGGCCGCCACGGCCACCGTCAAGTGGCGCAGCGGCACGGTGTTCTGCGGCTGGTGGTCCTGGGCGCCCAGGTGCTCCCGGGCAGCGGCGATCCGGGCCTCGGCCGCCGCGTGGTCGCCGCGCAGGACGGCGACGTGGGCCAGGAGCATCGCCGCCCAGCCGAGATAGAGGGCGTGCTCGGAGGTGTCGCGGCCGTGGGTGGCCAGGGCTGCCGCCTCGTCCCAGCGGCCGAGGGCGAGCAGGGACTCGGCCTCGTTGGCCGCGGCGAAGGCGGCACCGTCGCGCAGTCCGTGGCACCTGGCGTTCTCGACGCCCCGGCGTGCGACGGCCACGGCCTCCTCGGAGCGGCCCACCGTCTCCAGCGCGGCCGCCAGATTGGCGTCCGCGTTGACCACGAGGCCGGCGTGGCGTCCTGAGGCCGCCGCCTGCTCACGTGCCGCGGTGAGCTCGGCCAGGCCGCCGTCCGCGTCGCCGCAGGCGCCGCGCAGGACGCCCAGGGTGATGCGGGCGCGCAGCTCGGTCTCCTCCGCCCCGACGAGCCGGGCCAGTTCGGCGGCGCGCTCCGCGGTGCTGATGCTCTCCGGCCCCGGGTCGTGCAGCATGCCCCAGCCCGCGGCGGTCTCCAGCACCTCTGCGTGGACGGGTGACGGCGGCAGCCCCTCGACCAGTTCCTCGGCGCGGGAGATCTCCGCCCATCCGTCACCGCGCCCCATCGCCGCCATCAGCCGCGACCGCTGGATCCAGAACCAGGCGGCGCGCAGCGGGTCGTCGTCCCGCTCCAGCAGGCGCAGGGCGCGCTTGGTGACGTCGTACGCGCCTTCGCGGTCGGCGCTGAGACGGGCGGCGACGGCGGTCTCGGCGAGCAGGTCGAGGTAGCGCAGGGGCGTGCCGGCGGGGTCGCAGCCGCACGGGGGGTAGACCTCGACGTAGTCCATCGGCCGCAGTGCCGCGCGGACCTCCCGCGGGGCGTCGTCCCACAGTTCCAGGGCGCGTTCGAGCAGGCCGTGCTGCTCGGCGTAGGCGTGCCGGCGCCGCGCCTCGACCGAGGCGCGCAGCACGGCGGGCAGCGCGCGGGTCGGGTCGTGGGCGTGGTACCAGTAGCTCGCGAGCCGGGCGGGCAGCTCGTCGGCCGGTACGAGGGCCGGCTCGGCCTCCAGCGCCTCGGCGTACCGGCGGTTGAGGCGGCTGCGCTCGCCGGGCAGCAGGTCGTCGCCGACCGCCTCGCGGACCAGCGAGTGCCGGAAGCGGTAGCCGTCGCCGTCCTCGGTCGGTATGAGGATCTTGGCGCCGACGGCGGACCGCAGCGCCTCCAGGAGTTCGTCCTCGCCGAGCCCGGCCACGGCGGCGAGCAGTGAGTGCTCGACGGTGGAGCCGCCCTCGGCGACGACGCGGGCGACCCGCTGCGCGGTCTCGGGCAGCGTCTCCACGCGCACCAGCAGCAGGTCGCGCAGGCTGTCGCTGAGTCCGGTGCGGCAGCCCTGGGTGATGCTGCAGGCCAGTTCCTCGACGAAGAAGGGGTTGCCGTCGGAGCGTGCGAAGACCCGCTCGACCAGCGACGGCGTGGGCTCGGCGGCGAGGATGCCGGCGACCTGGGCCCGCACCTCGGCCCGGCTGAAGCGGGACAGCTCGATGCGCTCGACGGTGCGCATGCGGTCGAGTTCGGCGAGGAAGGGCCGCAGCGGGTGGCGGCGGTGGATGTCGTCGGAGCGGTACGTGGCCAGGACGACCAGCCGTCCGCGGGACGCCGATCGCAGGAGGTAGGCGAGGAGTTCGCGGGTGGAGCGGTCCGCCCAGTGCAGGTCCTCCAGGGCGATGACGAGGGTGCGGTCCTCGGACAGCCGCTCCAGCAGGCGCGCGGTGAGGTCGAACAGCCGGGCGCGGCCGTCCTCGTCGTGCCGCTCCCGCGGTGCGTCGGGGCCGTCGGCCCGTCCGATCCCGGGGAGCAGGCGCGCCAGTTCGCCCTCGCGGCCCGCCGCGGCGGCGATCAGCTCGGCGCCCAGCTGCCGGTGCAGGGCCCGCAGGATCGTGGCGACGGGGGCGAACGGCAGTCCGTCCGCGCCGATCTCCACGCAGCCGCCGACGGCGGTGACCGTGCCGGGACCACAGGCCGCCGCGAGGAACTCCTCCACCAGCCGGGTCTTGCCGACCCCCGCCTCGCCGCCGATGACCAGCGCCTGCGGCTCGCCCGCGTGAGCGCGGGCGAGCGCGGAGGCGAGCCGGGTCAGTTCGCGGTCACGACCCACGAACACCGGGCTGACGGACTGGTTCTGCACGGTCCCGAGCATCGCACGGGGGTCCGACAGAGCGGTACCGGATTGCGCCGGCACCACGACGGTCATCCGGCCGCCCCCAGTCCGCGCAGCCGCCTCCCGCGCCGGGCCGGCCCGTCGGGCCGGGGCCCCGCTTCGTGGGGGGCGGCCTCGGTGCCGCCGCGGCGCGCGGTCCGGCGGGCCTCGCGCGTGGCCCGGCGCGCCGCGCGTGCCAGGCGGAACTCCTCGGCCTCGCGCAGCAGTTCCTCGCTGCGGGCCCGGCCGAGCATCTCGTGCAGGTACATCGCCGACTCCTTGGGGACGGGGCGGATGGTCAACCGGCTTCCTTCTCCGGTGACTTCAGCCTCGTCCCCAAGGCGGGGGCGCCGCATCGGGCAACCTCCCAGGCTTCGGCGGCCGGGATGCCTTAGGCGGCTCCGGCAGGTGCCCAGGTTCAGCCGCCGCTGCCGGCGGGGGCGGTCGCGGCGGGCACGGTGGGCAGTGAGGCGAACAGGTCGAAGTACATGCCGACCGCTATGAGCAGGCCCAGGACGCCCAGCACCAGCCCGCCCCAGGCGAGGGCGCGCGTCCACGGCGCGGAGTCGCGCACGGCGAGCAGCACGACCCCGGCGACGATGAGGGCCACCAGCGCGAAGCCGCCGTTGACCGCGGCCACGGTGTGCCACGGCGCGGCGTATATCTGGTTGATCTGCTCGGCGGGGCTCGCGGAGGAGGCGCCGATCTGCCCGACGAGCTCACGGCGGGCGGACAGGACGGTGCCCATCCAGGTGCCGGTCAGGGAGACCAGGCCGAGGGCGGCGCCCACGACGGCCGCGGCGCCCGGCAGGACGGCGGAGGAACGGGCGGCGGGGGCGTCCCCGTTCCCCTCGTCCGCGGCGAGCCCGTCGTCCTCGTCGGTGTCCTCGTCGTCGGCGTCGGCGGCGTCCTCGGCATCCTCGGCATCCTCGACGGGCGCCGCGTTCCCGGTGGCCTTGGTGCTCTCGGTGCTCGTGCTGTTCTCGATGCGCGCGTTCTTCTCGGCGGCGTCGTCTGACACGGTCTCCACGGCGTCGGTGGTCGTGTCTGTTGCCGCGTCCGCGGTCTTGATGGTCTCCATGAGCGGCAACCGTAGGGTCAAATTCTGAGAACTTCCTGAGAATCAGCGCTTTCGGGCCCATCGGCACCGGAGCAAGTGCCTTGCGGGCCCTCGATGCAGATCCGCGGCAGGCGCCGGTCCAGCCATTCCGGCAGCCACCAGTTCCACCGCCCCGTCATGTGCATCAGCGCCGGGACCAGCAGCGTCCGCAGGACGAAGGCGTCCAGGGCGACGGCGGCGGCCAGGCCGATGCCGAACATCGCGATGACCCGGTCACCGCTGAGGACGAAGGCCAGGAAGACGGAGACCATGATGACCGCGGCGGAGTTGATCACGCGGCTGGTCTCGGCCAGTCCGACCCGGACGGCACGGCGGTTGTCGTGCGTCTCCCGCCACTCCTCGTACATGCGGCTCACCAGGAAGACCTGATAGTCCATCGAGAGCCCGAAGAGCACCGAGATCATGATCACCGGCAGGAAGGGCTCGATCGGCCCCGCGGCCCCGAGCCCCAGCAACTCGCTGCCCCAGCCCCACTGGAAGACCGCCACCACGATGCCGAAGGAGGAGGCGACCGCGGCGATGTTCATGACCGCCGCCTTCAGAGGGATGCCGATGCTGCGGAACGCCAGCAGCAGGAGCACGCAGCCGAGTCCGACGACCGAGCCGACGAACAGCGGGAGTTTGCCGACGATCACCGAGGCGAAGTCCGCGTAGCCCGCGGTGACACCGCCGACGTAGACCTGCAGCGAGCTGCCCTCGGTGGCCTCGGGGATGACGTCCTGGCGCAGGTGGGCGACGAGCCGGTCGGTGGCCTGGTCCTGCGGGGCGGTGGTCGGGACGACGTCCACGACGTTGAGCCCGTTGCCGTGCTGCGCGGACTCCGGGTGGACCGCGGCGACGCCCTCGGTGCGCCGCAGCACGTCGGTGAGCCGTTCCAGGGCCGCCCGGTCGGCCGCGTCGCCGGACGTGGCGACCAGTTGCAGCGGCCCGTTGAAGCCGGGCCCGAAGCCGTCCGACAGCATGTCGTACGCCTGCCGGGTGGAGGTCCCCGCGGCGTTGTTGCCCTGGTCCGAGGCGCCCAGGTGCAGGGACATGGTGGGCACGGCCAGGAGCAGCATCACGGCGGCGGCGACCGCCCCGAGGATCCGGGGGTGCCGCTCGACGAAGGCGGACCAGCGGGCGGCGAAGCCGGTGGGCAGCTCCGGCGAGGCGCCGTGTTCGGCGAGCCGGCGCCGTTCCCGGCGGCTGAGCGCCCTCGTGCCGATCACGCCGAGCAGGGAGGGAAGCAGCGTCACCGAGGCGGCCACGGTGAGGATCACGGTCAGCGAGGCGGCGACGGCGACGCCGTTGAGGAAGGACAGCCGCAGGATCAGCATGCCGAGCAGCGCCACGCACACCGTGCCGCCCGCGAAGACCACCGCCCGCCCGGTCGTGGCGACCGCCTTCTCCGCGGCCTCGCGCACCGACAGGCCCTGTTTCAGCCCCCGGCGGTGCCGGGTGACGATGAACAGGGCGTAGTCGATGCCGACACCCAGTCCCACCAGCATGCCGAGCATCGGCGCGAAATCGGCCACCCGCATCAGGTGGCCGAGCAGTTCGATGGCCATGTACGCGGTGCCCACGCTGACCAGCGCGGTGATGATCGGCAGGAACATCGCGAAGAGCGAACCGAACGCCAGCAGCAGCACCACGGCCGCGACGGCGACGCCCACGACCTCGCTGATGTGTCCGCCGCCGCCCTCGGTGAGCGCGATGGCGCTGCCGCCCAGCGCGACCGTGGTGTCCGCGTCGGCGGCCGCCTTCGCGGTGTCGACGACCTTCCGCACCTCGTCCGCGTGCAGTTCCTCCGACGGCTGGTCGAACATCACCGTGGCGTACGCGGTACGGCCGTCCCGGCTGATCTGCTCGGCGCCCTGGGCGCCGTACGGGCCGGTGACCGAGGCGACCCCGGGGAGCGCCGCGACCTCCTCCAGGGCTCCGGTCAGCCGTTCCTTGACGGGCGCCGCGCTGACGGTGCCCCGGACGGTGTGCCAGACGATGGTGTCGCTGTCGCCCGAGGAACCGGGGAACGCCTCCTTGAGCAGGGCGGTCGCCCTGCTGGAGTCCGTGCCCTTGATGTCGTAGTCGTTGGAGTACGCGGAGCCGGCAACGAGTGCCGCCCCGGACAGGCCGACGAGGGCGGCCAGCCACAGGACGACGACGAGGAGACGGCGGTCGAGGCACCATCGGGCCAGTGCAGCCATATCTGCTCTTCCCTGGAGGTTGCGCGGATCTTTCCGGGAGCAGAAGGCCCCACGAAGAACACCACGTTCGCCCTCGACTGAACCAGGAAGAAGTGATCGTTTGCCGCTTTCGTGCGCCTAATCACACCTCTTGATGGGAATTTAACTCGGCCCTACACGCCGCGGACCTGCGACGACGCCGAAGGGGCGGACCCCCGCCCACGGGAGCCCGCCCCTTCCTGCGATGCCGTGCCGGCCATTTCGGCCGCGCCGGGATCAGCCCTGCACGCCGAGCTTCTCCAGCACCAGTTCGCGGACACGCTTGGCGTCCGCCTGGCCGCGGGTGATCTTCATGACGGCGCCGATGAGGGCGCCGGCCGCGGCCAGGTTGCCGCCGCGGATCTTGTCGGCGACCGCCGCGTTGGCCGCGATGGCCTCGTCGACGGCCGCGCCGAGCGCGCCCTCGTCCGAGACGACCTTCAGGCCCCGCTTGTCGACGACCTCGTCCGGGCCGCCCTCGCCGTCCAGCACGCCCTCGATGACCTGGCGGGCCAGCTTGTCGTTGAGCGAGCCCTCGGCCACCAGCGCCGACACCCGGGCCACCTGGGCCGGCGTGATCGGCAGCGCGGTCAGCTCCACGCCGTCCTCGTTGGAGCGGCGGGCCAGCTCGCCCATCCACCACTTGCGGGCGGAGGCCGCGTCGGCGCCCGCCTCGATGGTGGCGACGATCGGGTCGATCGCGCCCGCGTTGAGCACCGACTGCATCTCGTGGTCCGAGATGCCCCAGTCCTCCTGGAGGCGCTTGCGGCGCACGCGCGGCAGCTCGGGGAGGCCCGCCCGTAGTTCCTCGACCCACTCCCGGGCCGGGGCCACCGGGACGAGGTCGGGCTCCGGGAAGTACCGGTAGTCCTCCGCCTCCTCCTTGATGCGGCCGGAGGTGGTGGAGCCGGTGTCCTCGTGGAAGTGCCGGGTCTCCTGCACGATCGTGCCGCCCGAGGAGAGCACCGCGGCGTGGCGCTGGACCTCGAAGCGGACGGCCCGCTCGACGCTGCGCAGCGAGTTCACGTTCTTGGTCTCGCTGCGGGTGCCGAACTTCTCCCGGCCGATGGGGCGCAGCGACAGGTTCACGTCGCAGCGCATCTGGCCCATCTCCATGCGTGCCTCGGACACGCCCAGCGCCTTGATCAGCTCGCGCAGCTCGGTGACGTACGCCTTCGCGACCTCGGGCGCGCGCTCACCGGCGCCCTCGATCGGCTTGGTGACGATCTCGATCAGCGGGATGCCGGCGCGGTTGTAGTCCAGCAGCGAGTGCGAGGCGCCGTGGATCCGGCCGGTGGCGCCGCCCACGTGGGTGGACTTGCCAGTGTCCTCCTCCATGTGGGCGCGCTCGATCTCCACGCGGAAGACCTCGCCGTCCTCCAGCTGCACGTCGAGGTAGCCGTTGAAGGCGATCGGCTCGTCGTACTGGGAGGTCTGGAAGTTCTTGGGCATGTCCGGGTAGAAGTAGTTCTTCCGGGCGAAGCGGCACCACTCGGCGATCTCGCAGTTGAGCGCGAGGCCGATCTTGATGGCGGACTCGACGCCCGTCGCGTTGACGGCCGGGAGCGCGCCGGGCATGCCCAGGCACACCGGGCACACCTGGCTGTTCGGCTCGGCGCCCAGGGTGGTGGAGCAGCCGCAGAACATCTTCGTCTTGGTGCCGAGCTCGACGTGGACCTCAAGGCCCATCACCGGGTCGTAGGACGCGAGCGCGTCCTCGTAGGACACCAGGTCCGTGACGGTCACAGTTCGATACCTCTCAGTTCCCCGTCAGGATGACAAGACGTCGTCGTCGCCGAGCCGCCGCAGCTGGCGGACCAGCAGGGCGACGCCGGTCGCGATCGCCGCGGCGCTGACGACCGCGTCGATCAGCAGCAGCGTGTCGCTCTCGGCCCGGCCCTTCTTCACCTGCCGCGCCACGCTCACCGCGCCGAAGAGCGTGGTACCGATCGACAGGTACGTGCCGGACTTGCTCTTCTTGAAGCCCTTGGCCTTCTCGAGCTTGCTCACTGCGCCTCCTCGCTCGCTTCTCCGCCCGCACGGCGAAGAGGTGCGGCTTTCGTGGTCGTCTGCGGGCCGGCGGCCGTGCGTGCGACGCTCACAGGATCGGTGCCTCCTCCAGCAGCGGGTGCCCCCAGCGTGCGGTGAAGGCCGCCTCGACGGCCGCACCGACACGGTAGAGCCGGTCGTCGGCCATGGCCGGGGCGATGATCTGCAGCCCGACCGGGAGACCGTCCTCGGACGCGAGGCCGCAGGGCACCGACATGGCGGAGTTGCCCGCCAGGTTGGCCGGGATGGTGCACAGGTCGGCGAGGTACATCGCCATGGGGTCGTCCACGCGCTCCCCGATCGGGAAGGCGGTGGTCGGGGTGGTCGGCGAGATCACCACGTCGACCTGCCCGAAGGCACGCTCGAAGTCCCGCGAGATCAGGGTGCGGACCTTCTGGGCGCTGCCGTAGTACGCGTCGTAGTAGCCGGAGCTGAGCGCGTACGTGCCGAGCATGATGCGGCGCTTGACCTCGGGGCCGAAGCCGGCCTCGCGGGTGAGGGCGGTGACGTCCTCGGCGCTGCGGGTGCCGTCGTCGCCGACCCGCAGGCCGTAGCGCAGGCCGTCGAAGCGGGCCAGGTTGGACGAGGCCTCGGACGGCGCGATCAGGTAGTACGCGGCGAGCGCGTACTGGAACGACGGGCAGGACAGCTCCACGACCTCGGCGCCGAGCTCGCGCAGCAGCTCCACGGAGTCGTTGAACCGCTCCATGACGCCGGCCTGGTAGCCCTCGCCCGCGAACTCCTTGACGACGCCGACCCGCAGGCCCCTGACGTCGCCGTTGCGCGCGGCCTCCACGACCGGCGGGACCGGCGCGTCGATGGAGGTCGAGTCCATCGGGTCGTAGCCCGCGATGACCTCGTGCAGCAGCGCGGCGTCCAGGACCGTGCGGGCGCAGGGTCCGCCCTGGTCCAGGGAGGAGCTGAACGCCACCATGCCGTAGCGGGAGACACCGCCGTAGGTCGGCTTGACGCCGACCGTGCCGGTGACGGCGGCCGGCTGGCGGATGGAGCCGCCGGTGTCGGTGCCGATGGCCAGCGGGGCCTGGAAGGAGGCGAGGGCGGCGGAGGAGCCGCCGCCGGAGCCGCCGGGGATCCGGGTGAGGTCCCACGGGTTGCCGGTCGGGCCGTAGGCGCTGTTCTCGGTGGACGACCCCATGGCGAACTCGTCCATGTTGGTCTTGCCGAGGATGACGATGCCGGCCTGCCTGAGGCGGGCGGTCAGCGTCGCGTCGTACGGCGGGATCCAGCCCTCGAGGATCTTGGAGCCGACGGTCGTCGGGATGCCCTTGGTGGTGAAGATGTCCTTCAGGGCCAGCGGGACGCCCGCGAGGGGGCCCAGCTTCTCGCCTGCGGCACGCTTGTCGTCGACGGCCTTGGCCGCCTTCAGGGCGCCCTCGGTGTCCACGTGCAGGAAGGCGTGCACCTTCTCGTCGACCGCGGCGATGCGGTCCAGGTGGGCCTTGGCGACCTCGACGGCGGAGGTCTCGCCGGAGGCGACGGCGGCCGCGGTCTGCGCGGCGGTGAGCCTGGTCAGTTCGCTCATCGTGATCAGTCCTCCCCCAGGATCTGCGGCACCTTGAAGCGCTGCTGCTCCTGTGCGGGGGCGCCGGACAGCGCCTCCGCCGGGGTCAGGCTGGGCCGGACCTCGTCAGGGCGCATGACATTCGTCAGCGGCAGCGGGTGGGAGGTCGGCGGTACGTCCTCGCCGGCCACCTCGGCGACGCGGGCGACCGCGCCGATGATGGCGTCGAGCTGTCCGGCGAAGTGGTCGAGCTCTTCGTCCTTCAGCTCAAGACGCGACAGCCGTCCGAGGTGGGCGACCTCCTCGCGCGTGATGCCTGGCATGCAGCGATCCTCTGGGGGTGAGTTCGGTCTTTTCGCGCCCAATCCTATGGGCGCGGGCACCCCGGGGGCGAAACGGTTTGCGCTTCCCGCCGTCCGCGGGGCCGTCAGGCCGCTCCTGGGACCCGTGGTACCCCTGTGGCGGACGGGGCCGCGGCGCCGGATTCCCGGGGCGCGGCGGTAGGCCGCCCGGGCGCCCGCGGCCCGGTCACTGGGCGTCGGGGACGGCGGCGCGCTCCTTGGCGGCTTCCAGCTCGGCGGGCCGGTGCCAGCCGACGTGGCTGCGCAGCCGGAGCCAGGCGGTGGCCTCGTCCGGGGGCATGGCGGCGGCGACCAGCCACCCCTGGATGGCGTCGCAGCCGAGGTCGCGCAGGCGCTCCCAGGTCAGGTCGTCCTCGACGCCCTCCGCCACGACGAGGAGGCCGAGGGAGTGCGCGAGATCGATCGTGCAGCGCACGATCTCCGCGTCCTCGGCGTCGACCACGAGGCGGGCGACGAACGAGCGGTCGATCTTGAGTTCGCTCACCGGCAGGCGCCGGAGGTGGACCAGGGAGGAGTAGCCGGTGCCGAAGTCGTCCAGGGACATCTTCACGCCGTGACCGGTGAGCCCGGCCATCGTGTCCGCGGCGCGCTGCGGGTCGTCCAGCAGCACGTGCTCGGTGATCTCCAGCTGCAGCGCCCCCGGCGGGACACCGTGCCGGGCCAGCCGCGCCGCGACGGCCCCGGCGAAGCCCGGCGAGTGGACGTCGCGCGGGGAGACGTTGACCGCGACGGGCACGTCGAGGCCCATCGCCCGCCAGCGGGCCACCTGGCCGAGCGCGGTCTCCAGGACGTACTCGGTCAGCTGCGGCATCAGCCCGGAGGTCTCGGCGATGGCGATGAACTCCTCGGGGCTCACCCGCCCCCGCTCCGGATGGACCCAGCGCACCAGCGCCTCCAGGCCGGCGACATGGCCGTCGAAGCGCACCTTGGGCTGGTAGTGGAGCTCGACCTCGCCCCGGTCCAGGGCGCGGCGCAGGTCGCCGAGGAGGCCGAGCCGGTCGGGCGTGTTGCCGTCGCGGGAGGACTCGTAGACCTCGACCCCGCTGCGGTCACGTTTCGCCTGGTACATCGCGACGTCGGCGCGGCGCAGCAGACCCTCGGCGTCGGAGGCGTGGTCGGGGAAGACGGCGACCCCGGCGCTGGCTTCCAGCACCAGGGTCAGGCCGTCGAGACTGAGCGGTGAGCCGAGCGCCGCGACCAGGGCCCGGGCGATGCGCTGGGCCCGGGTGGGCGAGTCGCAGGTGGGGAGGAGCACGGCGAACTCGTCGCCGCCGAGCCGGGCGGCCTCGGCGCCGCGCGGCAGGGCCAGCCGCAGCCGGTCGGCTATCTGCAGCAGCAGGCGGTCGCCGGCCATGTGGCCGAGGGTGTCGTTGACGGAGCGGAACTTGTCGAGGTCGATCAGGACGAGCGCGGTCCGTGCGCCCTCGCGGTCGGCTTCCTCGAGCGCGGCCCAGGTGCGTTCCAGCAGCCACTGACGATTCGGCAGGCCGGTCAGCGGATCGCGCAACTGCTCCTCGGCACGCGCGTGGGCGATCCACAAGGTGGAGTCCAGTGCGATGAGCGGCACGGCGAACAGCGGGAGCAGCAGCGGCAGGTCGGCCGCCACGATGATGATCAGCGGGGAGATCCCGAGCAGCGCCACACCGACGAAGCCCTGGCGTATCAGGGCGGTCCTGGCCACCGTCGGCAGGGCGCCGGCGCGCGGCACGATCGCATACCACAGGAGGGTCCGGGTCGCAGCCAGGTAGGCCAGCGCGGCGCCGAACACCGACGGGATCGCTCCCATCCCCCAAGTGGCGGGTTGCCAGGGCTGTTCGACGGTCGGGTGGATGCCGAACCCGGACAGCGCGAGCGAGGCCGCGCCGATGCCGAGGATGTCCACGGCGCCGTGCATCATGGCCTGCCGCCAGCGGTGCCGGCGGGCCGTGCCGACCAGCACCACGACGGACAGGCTCACCAGGACCGCGGGCACCCAGCCGTACAGCAGCAGCATCGCCAGGGTCAGGGCGGCGCCGGAGCCGGTCCCGCCCCACCAGCGGTCGCGGCCCATCGCGACGAGGTGACCGACGATGATGCCGGTGAGCACGGCGAACGCCCAGCCCACGTCACCGCCGGGGAAGAACGCGGCACCGTCCAGCACCATCCGGACGACACCCACGGCAAGGGCCGCCGTGGCCGCGCCCAGGACCGCGTAGCGCAGTGCCGCGGCAGGCAGCACCGGCACGGTCTGCCGGCGCAGCCGTGGCGCCGGTCCGGCGCTGTCCGTCGGTTCCATGCCCGTCCCTCTCGCAGCCGCGTGTGCCGTCGAACCACACGCCTGCCCGCGGCGTGGAGCCGCGGAACCGCTGCAGGGCTGATGCCCGGAAGGCGCGCCTCTCAACAGTAGGCCGCTGAAGGCTGTCACGGGCACCGATCGGCGGGGGTTGCCCGAATGGATCCCAGCCACCCGGATCGTTCTGGTATGGGCCGAACGGGTGGTGATGGGCCGTCACTCGGCGGGGTTGACGGTGGCCTCCCGGGCGGCGTCCGCGCCCTGCTCCAGCAGCACGGCGAACCCGGCCTCGTCCAGGATCGGCACCTTGAGCTGCACCGCCTTGTCGTACTTGGAGCCGGGGTTGTCGCCCACCACCACGAAGTCGGTCTTCTTGGACACCGACCCGGTGACCTTGGCGCCGCGGCCGGTCAGTTGGTCCTTCGCGCCGTCGCGGGTGTGCGTGGCGAGGGTGCCGGTGACGACCACGGTCAGACCCTCCAGGGGACGCGGCCCTTCCTCCGAGCCCTCCTCGGTGAAGCGGACACCGGCCGCCTTCCACTTGCGCAGGATCTCGCGGTGCCACTCCTCCTCGTACCACTGCTTGAGGGAGGCCGCGATGATCCCGCCGACCCCGTCCACACCGGCCAGCCGCTCCTCGTCCGCGGCGAAGACGGCGTCCAGGTCGCGGAACTCGCGGGCGAGCGCCTCGGCGGCGACAGGGCCGACGTGACGGATCGACAACCCGGTGATGATCCTGGCGAGCGGCTGCTCCTTGGCCTTCTGGATGTTCTCCAGCATGGCCACGGCGTTCTTCTTCAGCTCGCCCTGCTGGTTGGCGAAGACCGCTACGACCTTCTCCTCGCCGGTCTCCGGGTCGCGCTTGGGCAGACCGCTGTTCTGGTCCAGCACATGGGCGCGGATGGGCAGCAGTTGTTCGGGGGTGAGGTCGAACAGGTCACCCTCGTCCCGCAGCGGCGGGTCGGAGGGCTCCAGCGGGCCGGTGAGCGCGGCCGCGGCGACATAGCCGAAGTTCTCGATGTCCAGGCACTTGCGTCCGGCCAGGTAGAAGACCCGTTCCCGGATCTGCGCCGGGCAGCCGCGCGCGTTGGGGCAGCGGAGGTCGATGTCGCCCTCCTTCATCGGCCGCAGCGGGGTGCCGCACTCGGGGCACTGCGCGGGCATGACGAACGCGCGCTCGCTGCCGTCGCGCAGGTCGACGACCGGGCCGAGGATCTCCGGGATGACGTCGCCTGCCTTCCGCAGCACGACGGTGTCGCCGATGAGCACACCTTTGGCCTTGACCACGTCCTGGTTGTGCAGGGTGGCGAACTCGACCTCGGAGCCGGCCACCGTGACCGGCTCGACCACGGCGTACGGCGTCACCCGGCCGGTGCGGCCGACACCGACCCGGATGTCGACCAGCTTGGTGTTGACCTCCTCCGGGGCGTACTTCCAGGCGATGGCCCAGCGCGGCGCACGGGCGGTGGAGCCGAGCCGCCCCTGCAGGGGGATCTCGTCCACCTTGACGACGATGCCGTCGATCTCGTGCTCGACGTCGTGGCGGTGCTCGCCGTAGTAGGCGATGGCCTCCTTGACCCCGGCCATCGTGCCGACGACGCGGGCGTACTTGGTGGTGGGCAGGCCCCACTCGTGCAGCAGTTCGTAGGCGTGCGACTGGCAGTCGATCGTGAACCCCTCGCGGGCGCCGATGCCGTGCACCACCATGTGCAGCGGCCGGCTCGCGGTGACCCGCGGGTCCTTCTGGCGCAGGGAACCGGCGGCGGCGTTGCGCGGGTTGGCGAAGGGCTTGTCGCCCCCCTCGACCAGACGGGCGTTGAGCTCCTGGAACTTCTCCATGGGGAAGAAGACCTCGCCGCGGATCTCGACCAGGGCGGGCACCCGCTCCCCCGCCAGCCGGTCGGGGATCTCGGCGATCGTGCGCACATTGGGCGTGATGTCCTCGCCGGAGCGGCCGTCACCGCGGGTGGCGGCGCGCACCAGACGCCCGTTCTCGTACGTGATGTTGACGGCGAGGCCGTCGACCTTGAGCTCGCACAGGAAGTGGTAGGTGCCGCCGTCGCCGGCCGGGGGGCCGAGCTCGCCGGCGAGCCGGTCCGCCCAGGCGTCGAGCTCCTCCTCGGTGAAGGCGTTGTCGAGGGAGAGCATCCGCTCGCGGTGCTCGACCGAGGTGAACTCGGTCTCATAGGCGCCGGCGACCTTCTGGGTGGGCGAGTCCGGGGTGCGCAGCGAGGGGTGCTCGTCCTCCAGCGCCTCCAACTGCCGCAGCAGCTTGTCGAAGTCGGCGTCGCTGACGACCGGCTGGTCCTTGACGTAGTAGCGGAAGCGGTGCTCCTCGACCTGCTCGGCCAGTGAGGCGTGCAGCTCGCGCGCGCCCGCCGGCACGTCCTCGTTCCTGGCGCCCTCGGGGATCTCGGAGTTCTCCACGTACACGTCCTTCCTCACTCAGGGCTCACTCAGGGTTGTCGACGAGCGAGCGTGCCGCCTTCGCGCAGTGCGCGAGCGCGGCACGGGCATAGGCCGGGGAGGCCCCTGCCAGACCGCAGGACGGGGTCACTGCCACGGAGGTGCCCAGAGCCTCCGGGGACAGCCCCAGCCTGCGCCACAGCGCCCGAACACCACTGACGCTACCGGCAGGGTCCGACAATGGGGCGTCGGTGCCGGGCACGACACCGGTGAAGAGGGCGGTCCCCGCCTCGGCCGCCTCACCGAACGCGTCCCAGTCACGCTCTGTGAGCAGCGAGAAATCGAACGACACCCCGGCCACCCCGGCGCGCCGCAGCAGCGCGAACGGCACGTCCGGCGCGCACGAGTGCACGATCACCGATACACCTCCGACACCGCCCGCCGCGGCCATGACGTCCCGCAGCCCGCCCTCGACCACCGCGCGGTCGACCGCGCGGTGCGTCCGGTACCCGCTGGCCGTCCTGACCTGCCCGCGCAGCACGGCGGTCAACGACGGCTCGTCCAGCTGCAGCACGGGACGGGCACCCGGGATCCGGCGGCGCACGTCCTCCAGGTGCAGCCGCAGCCCCTCGCCGAGCGACTCCGCCAGGTCGCGGCAGGCCCCCGGGTCGGACAGGGCGGCCTCGCCGTTCCGCAGCTCGACCGCCGCCGCCAGCGTCCACGGACCGACCGCCTGGATCTTCAGCGGACCCTGGTAGCCCTGGGTGAACTCCTCCAGCGCGTCCAGGTCCTCCCCCAGCCACGCCCTGGCGCGCCGGGTGTCCCGGCCCGGACGGTCCCCGAACCGCCAGCCGCTGGGCTCCACCCGTGCGTACAGCTCGACCAGCAGGCCGAGACTGCGCCCGATCATGTCGGCGCCGGGGCCGCGCGCGGGCAGCTCCGGCAGGAACGGCAGCGCCTCCACCGCCCCCGTCGCCGTGCGCGCCGCCTCGCGCGCGTCGCCGCCCGGCAGGGAGCCGACGCCGGTGGCGGTGCCCTCGGCCAGTACGAACCGCTCTTCCTCGCCCGTCGCCACCGGTCAGGCCCCCGGCCGGACCGTGAGGTCGTTGATCTCGGCGTCCCTCGGCAGGTCGACGGCCGTCAGGATCGTCGTCGCCACCGACTCCGGGTCGATCCAGCGCGAGGGGTCGTACGGCTTGCCCTCCTGCTGGTGCACCTTGGCCTGCATGGGCGTCGCGGTGCGACCCGGGTAGACGGAGGTGACCCGCACCCCGGCGGCGTGCTCCTCCTCGCGGAGCGAGTCGGCGAGCGCCTTGAGGCCGTGCTTGCTGGCCGCGTAGGCGCCCCACCCGGCGTGCGCGTTGAGGCCGGCGCCGGAGTTGACGAAGACCACGTGGCCTCGGGACAGCCGCAGTTGGGGCAGGAGGAGCCGGGTCAGCTCGGCGGGGCCGACGAGGTTGGCCGCCAGCGTCTGGTTCCAGATCTTCGGGGTCAGGTCGCCGATCGGAGCCAGGTCCACGACGCCCGCCACGTGCAGGAGGGAGTCCAGCCGGTCCGGTGGCTCCTGGTGGCCCAGCGCCCACGACAGCCGCTCGGGCTCGGCCAGGTCGCCGACGAGCGTACGGGCCCCGGGGAAGCGGCCGGTGAGTTCCTTGGCGCGTCCGGCGTCGCGGGCCAGCAGCCACAGCTCGTCGCCGCGGTCGAGCAGGCGCCGCGCCACGGCGGCGCCGATGCCGGAACCGGCTCCGGTGATCAGGTGAATCGACATGGCCCCATGCTCGCATCACCCGGGCTCACACGATGCCCGCGGTCTCCTCCAGACAGGCGAGCGCCGAGACCTCGTCCTCCGCGAAGAGCACCAGGTCGGTCAGGGGCATCGGCAGGAAGCCCTCCGCGTCCATGCGCTGGAACTGCTCCTTCAGCCCGTCGTAGAAGCCCGCGGTGTTGAGCAGCACGACCGGCTTGGTGTGCAGGCCGTGCTTCTTCAGCTCCAGGATCTCGGTGGCCTCGTCCAGCGTGCCGGTGCCGCCCACCATGATCACCACGGCGTCGGCGCGGGCCAGCAGCTCCGCCTTGCGCTCGGCGAGGTCCGCGGCGATCACCATCTCGTCGGCGTTCTTGCGGGCCTTGGCCGCCAGGAACCCCACGGAGACCCCGACCAGCCGGCCGCCGTGCTCCTGGACCCCGTCGGCCAGCACCTTCATCAGGCCCACGTCCGAGCCGCCCCATACCAGCGTGTGGCCGCCCTTGCCGATCAACTCGGCGAACCGGCGCGCCGGTTCGGTGTAGCGGGCGTCCAGGTCGGCGGCGGAGAGGAAGACGCAGATGTTCATGCGGTCCAGTCTTCCGTATCGCCGTTTCGCCGTCTCACAGCATCCCGGTGCCGCCGCACCGCGAGCGGCCGGCGGGGGCGAGGCGGGCGACGCGGCTGGTACGGACCGTCAGGCCGTTGCGGCGGCGCGGGCGCGGCGCTCGGTGCCGGCGATGGTGCCCGAGCCGACGACGCGGGTGCCCTCGTACAGCACGACCGCCTGGCCCGGCGCGACACCGCGGACGGGGTCGCCGGTGAAGCGCACGCGCAGTTCCTCCCCGGCCAGTTCCGCCACGACCGGCACGTCCTCGCCGTGCGCGCGCAGCTGCGCGGTGTACGCCCGCGGGCCGTCCGCGGCGGGCGCGGTACCGCACCAGCGCGGCCGGATGGCGGTGAGCGCGACGACGTCCAGCGCGTCGGCGGGGCCGACCGTGACGGTGTTGTCCACCGGCGAGATGTCCAGGACGTAGCGGGGCTTGCCGTCGTCAGCCGGGACGCCGAGCCGCAGGCCCTTGCGCTGGCCGACGGTGAAGCCGTAGGCGCCGTCGTGGGTGCCGAGGCGGTTGCCGTCCTCGTCGAGGATGTCGCCCTCGGCGGTGCCGAGCCGGCGGGCGAGGAAGCCCTGCGTGTCGCCGTCGGCGATGAAGCAGATGTCGTGGCTGTCCGGCTTCTTCGCCACCGACAGACCCCGGCGGGCCGCCTCCGCCCGGATCTCGTCCTTGGTGGTGAGGGTGTCGCCGAGCGGGAACATGGCGTGCGCCAGCTGCCGCTCGTCCAGTACGCCGAGGACGTACGACTGGTCCTTGGCGGCGTCGGACGCGCGGTGCAGTTCGCGGCCGCCGTCGGGGTTGACCACGACGGTGGCGTAGTGGCCGGTGCACACGGCGTCGAAGCCCAGCGCGATCGCCTTGTCCAGCAGCGCCGCGAACTTGATCTTCTCGTTGCAGCGCAGGCACGGGTTGGGGGTGCGGCCCGCGGCGTACTCGGCGACGAAGTCGTCGACCACGTCGGCGCGGAAACGCTCGGCGAGGTCCCAGATGTAGAAGGGGATGCCGATCACATCCGCCGCGCGGCGCGCGTCGTTGCTGTCCTCGATGGTGCAGCAGCCGCGCGCGCCGGTGCGGAACGACTGGGGGTTCGCGGACAGCGCCAGGTGCACGCCGGTCACGTCGTGCCCCGCTTCGGCGGCACGGGCGGCCGCGACGGCCGAGTCGACGCCACCGCTCATCGCGGCGAGCACGCGGAGGCGACGGCCGTCGCCAGGACCTGTGGGTGCACCGGGGAAGTCAGTCATAGCGCTGCCAAGAATACGCGCGCGTCAGGACAGTCCGGCGCTGCGGGCGCGGGCGACGACGGGGGTGATGGCGGTCACGAGGGCGTCGACGTCGGCCGCGGTGGAGGTGTGGCCGAGGGAGAAGCGCAGGGAGCCGCGCGCGAGGTCGGGGTCGGCGCCGGTGGCGAGCAGGACGTGGCTGGGCTGGGGGACGCCGGCGGTGCAGGCGGAGCCCGTGGAGCACTCGATGCCCTGGGCGTCCAGGAGGAGCAGCAGGGAGTCGCCCTCGCAGCCGGGGAAGGAGAAGTGGGCGCTGGACGGCAGGCGGCCCTCCGGGGCGGGGTCGCCGTTGAGGATGGCGTCCGGGACGGCGGCGCGGACCCGGGTGACCAGGTCGTCGCGCAGGGCTCCGACGTCCCGGGCGAACTCCTGGCGGCGCTCGGCCGCGAGGGTGCCCGCGACGGCGAAGGAGGCGACCGCGGGAACGTCGAGGGTGCCCGAGCGCACGCCGCGCTCCTGGCCGCCGCCGTGCAGCAGGGGGACGGGGCCGACCTCGCGGCGCAGCACCAGGGCGCCGACGCCGTAGGGCCCGCCGACCTTGTGGCCGGTGACGGTCATCGCGTCGAGTCCCGAGGCCGCGAAGTCCACCTCGGCCTGGCCCAGCGCCTGGACCGCGTCCGAGTGCAGGGGTACGTCGAACTCCCGCGCGACCGCGCTGAGTTCCTTGATCGGCATGATCGTGCCGACCTCGTTGTTGGCCCACATCACGGTGGCCAGGGCGACGTCGTGCGGGTCGCGGGCGATGGCCTCGCGCAGTGCCTCGGCGTGCACGCGCCCGTGACCGTCGACGGGCAGCCACTCCACGCGCGCGCCCTCGTGCTCGGCCAGCCAGTCGACGGCGTCCAGCACCGCGTGGTGCTCGACGGGGCTGGCCAGCACGCGCGTGCGCCGCGGGTCGGCCGCCCGGCGGGCCCAGTACAGGCCCTTGACGGCGAGGTTGTCGGCCTCGGTGCCGCCCCCGGTGAAGACGATCTCACTGGGCCGGGCGCCGAGCGCGGCGGCCAGTGCTTCGCGGGACTCCTCCACCGTGCGCCGGGCCTTTCGGCCGGCCGCGTGGAGGGACGAGGCGTTGCCCGTGACGGCGAGCTGAGCGGTCAGCGCCGCCACGGCTTCCGGCAGCATCGGTGTCGTGGCGGCGTGGTCGAAGTAGGCCATGGTGACCTCGATTCTACGGGTCCACCGGCCCCGCGAACCCGCCCCGGCGACCCGTCAGGGCCCCGGCCCCGGGCCGCACAGGCGCCGCCCGGCGCGCGCCGTGGCACGTCTCACACGGTGGCGGCGTCCTCCTCGGCCCGGCTGCGCCGGTGCCAGGCGCGCGGGGCCCGCCAGTGGAAGCGCATGGCCAGCAGCCGCAGCCCGAAGGCGCTCACGACGGCGACCACGCCGGTGCCCGGGGTCAGCGCCCGGAAGTGGATGAGCAGCGCCACGACGGTGGCCCCCACGATGGCCGGCACGGCGTACAGGTCGCGGTCCCAGCGCAGCAGGGACGGCACCTCGTTGCCGAGCAGGTCGCGCAGGACACCACCGCCGACCGCGGTGGCCAGGCCCAGCGTGGCGGAGGCGGTCAGGTTCAGCCCGTGGTCGTAGGCCTTGGTGGTGCCGGTGACGCAGAACAGGCCGAGCCCGGCGGCGTCGAAGACGCTGATGGTGGTGTTGATCCGCTCCACGTGCGGATGGAGGAAGAAGACCACCGCGGTCGCGATGAGCGGGGTCAGGAAGTACCCGAGGTCGGTGAAGGCGGCCGGCGGGACCGCCCCGATGATCAGGTCCCTGATCAGCCCTCCGCCCAGCGCCGTGACCTCGGCGAGCACCGCCATGCCGAAGACGTCGTAGTTCTTGCGCACGGCGAGCAGTGCGCCGGAGATCGCGAAGACGAAGATTCCGGCGAGGTCGAGCAGGTGCTGGACGGAGTGGCTGAACAGTTCGGTGTGCACCGGTCCCATTGTGCCGGGGGGGCCGGTCAGGCCTTTTCGGCCGCCTTCTCCGCCGGGCCGGCCCCGTCCGAGTCCCCGCCGGTGTTCTCGGGGTGGTGGCAGGCCACCTGGTGGCCGGTGGCCAGTGCGACCAGCGGCGGCTCGGTGGTCTTGCACACCTCGGTCGCCTTCCAGCACCGGGTGTGGAAACGGCAGCCCGGCGGCGGCGCGATCGGCGACGGGACGTCACCGGTGAGCAGGATGCGCTCGCGCGCAGTGCGCCGCCTGGGGTCCGGCACCGGCACCGCGGACAGCAGCGCGTTGGTGTACGGGTGCATCGGCTTGGTGTAGAGGTCCTCGCGGTCGGCGACCTCGACGACCTTGCCCAGGTACATGACCGCGATACGGTCCGACACGTGCCGGATGACCGACAGGTCGTGCGCGATGATCACGTACGTCAGGCCGAGCTCGGACTGGAGGTCGTCCAGGAGGTTGACCACCTGGGCCTGGATGGAGACGTCCAGCGCGGAGACCGGCTCGTCCGCCACCACGAGCTTCGGCTTGAGCGCCAGCGCCCGGGCGATGCCGATGCGCTGCCGCTGGCCGCCGGAGAACTCGTGCGGGTAGCGGTTGTAGTGCTCGGGGTTGAGGCCGACCAGCTCCAGGAGGTTCTGCACCTCCTTCTTCACCCCGTTCTCCGTCTGCACCTTCTGCAGCCGGAACGGCGCGCCGACGATCGTGCCGACGGTGTGCCGCGGGTTGAGGGAGGAGTACGGGTCCTGGAAGATCATCTGCACGTCGCGGCGGAGCGGGCGCATACCCGCGGTGCCCAGGTGCGTGATGTCCTGACCCTCGAACTCGATCTTCCCGCCGGTCGGTTCGAGCAGCCGGGTGATCAGCCGGCCCATGGTGGACTTGCCGCAGCCGGACTCGCCCACCACGCCCAGGGTCTCCCCCGCGTTGACGTGGAAGTCGATGCCGTCGACGGCCTTGACCGCGCCGACCTGGCGCCGCAGCAGACCCTTGGTGATCGGGAAGTGCTTGACCAGGCCGCTCACCTTGAGCAGGGCATCCGACCCGTCGGCGGTCGACTGCTGGGGGATCGTCATCTCCTGGCCTTTCACAGCTTCGGCGCAATCTCTTCGGTCCAGATGCGCTCCCGGTCCGCCGCGGCCAGGTGGCAGGCGGCGTGGTGCCGGCTGCCCACCTCGCGCAGCTCCGGTACGACGGTGGTGCTGGCCCCGCCGGTGAGCTCCGCGTACGGGCAGCGCGGGTGGAAGGCGCAGCCCGACGGCACGTTGATGAGGCTCGGCGGAGAGCCCTTGACCGGATTGAGCCGGTCGGTGCGCTCACGGTCCAGACGGGGCATCGAGCCCAGCAGGCCCCAGGTGTAGGGGTGCTGCGGCTCGTAGAACACCTTGTCGGCCGGCCCGCGCTCCACGCAGCGGCCGCCGTACATCACCAGGATGTCGTCCGCGAGCTCGGCGACCACGCCGAGGTCGTGGGTGATGATGATGACGGCCGAGCCGAACTCCTTCTGCAGGTCCCGGATCAGGTCGAGGATCTGCGCCTGCACGGTGACGTCGAGCGCCGTGGTCGGCTCGTCCGCGATCAGCAGCTCGGGGTTGTTCGACAGCGCCATCGCGATCATCGCGCGCTGCCGCATACCGCCGGAGAACTGGTGCGGGTAGTCGTCCACACGCTTGTCGGGCTGCGGGATGCCGACCCGGTCCAGCATCTCGACCGCGCGCCTGCGGGCCACGGCCTTGGACACACCGTGGTGCACCCGGTACGCCTCGACGATCTGGGCGCCGACGGTGAAGTAGGGGTGCATCGCGGACAGCGGGTCCTGGAAGATCATCGCGACGTCCTTGCCGCGCAACCGCCGGACCTCGTCCGGGTCGGCCGTGATCAGTTCCTTGCCGTCCAGCCAGATCTCGCCGGACATCCGGGCCTTGCTGCGCCCGTACTGCCCGGCCCGGTGCAGGCCCATGATGGCCAGCGACGTGACGGACTTGCCGGAGCCGGACTCACCCACGATGCCGAGGGTCTTGCCCTTCTCCAGTTGGAAGGAGAGGCCGTCGACGGACTTGACCAGGCCGTCGTCGGTCGGGAAGTGCACCTTGAGGTCGCGCACCTCCAGGAACGCCGTGGGCCTGGACGCCGTCCCGGAAACCGGCTCGTTCGGCGCGGACTGCGCCTCGGCGCCGGTCTTCTGGATGGGGAGGTCCGTCATGAGAGCCTCACTCGCGGGTCGATCACGGCGTACAGCAGGTCCACCACCAGGTTGGCAAGGACGACCGCCATCGCGGCGATCAGGGTGATGCCGAGGATCACCGGGAAGTCCTTGTCGGAGATGGCCTTCACCGCGGCCTGGCCGAGGCCGGGCAGGCTGAACGTGGTCTCGGTGAGGATCGCGCCGCCGACCAGGGCGCCGAGGTCCATGCCGAGGATGGTGAGGATCGGGGTCATCGTGGACCGCATGGCGTGCTTGCCGATGACCACCGGTTCGCGCAGGCCCTTGGCCCGCGCGGTGCGTATGTAGTCCTCACCGAGGATTTCCAGCATGGTCGCGCGGGTCATCCGGGCGTACATGGCCGCGTAGAGGAAGGCCAGGGTGATCCAGGGCAGCAGCATGCCGCCGAACCACCCCGATGGACTTTCGCTCAGTTCCACGTACTGCCCGTCGATCCAATGGAATTTGAAGACGACGAGCGCCGCGGCGAGCATGCCGGTGAAGTAGATCGGTAGCGAGACGCCCGCGAGGGCGACGGTCATGAGGCCGCGGTCGAGCGCGGAGCCCCGCTTGAGGGCGGAGACCACGCCGGTGCCGACGCCGACCAGCACCCAGATGACGACCGCGCCGGCGGCGAGGCCCAGGGTGACCGGCAGCCGGTCCGTCAGAATCGGCCAGACCGCCTGCTCGCTGCGGAACGAGTAGCCGAAGCACGGCGCCGCGCAGTGGGTCACGTCGACGCCGTTGGCGTAGTCGCGCCCCGCCACAAGCCCCCACAGGAACTTGCCGAACTGGATGAGGACGGGATCGTCGAGGCCCATCTTCTTCCGGATGCCCTCAAGAGAGGCCGGGTCCGCCTGCTTCCCGATGAAGTAGGTCGCGGGGTCGACACCGACCCATTTGGGGATCAGGAAGAAGATCCCGAAGGTCACCAGGATGATGACCAACAGCATGACGACGACAGCGAACAGTCGTCGAATGAGGTATGCAAGCACTGTGCTCGGCCCGGCGGCGGCCCGGGGGGTTCCCCGGGCCGCCGCACGCGGCCATCACCTGCCCTTCGTGCCTAGCGGGTGTGGCACTCGATCGATTCGAGGGTGTTTTACTGCACGCCCAGCGAGGCGTAGTCGTAGCGGCCGTTGTACGTGTCGGCCGTGTAGACGTTGGTCAGGCGCGAGCTGCGCCAGATGATGTTCTTCTCGAAGGTGAAGGGCAGGTAGTACGCGCCCTCGGAGACCTTCTGGTTGATCTGCTTGTACAGCTCGCCGGCCGCGTTGGCGTCGGGCGCCTGCAGCGCCTGGTCGAACAGGCCGTCGATCGACTTGTCCTTGATCTCGGCGAAGTTGTTGTTGCCGCTCTCCAGGATGAACCGGCTGTCGACCAGCGGCTGGAGGAAGCCCTGCCCGGACGGGAAGTCGGCGCCCCAGCCCATGATGATGATGCCGTAGCCCTTGGACTTGACGGTCTTCGGGGCACCGATGATGCCGGAGGTCTGGGCGCCGTCGAACTCGTCGAGTTCGGTGGTGATGCCGACCTTCTTCAGCGACTCCTGCAGCGACTCGGCCGTGGCGATCTCGATCGGCTTGTTGTTGCGGACCGCGATCGTGGTCTTGAAGCCGTTGGGCTGGCCGCAGGCGGCGAGCTCCTTCTTGGCCTCAGCGACGTTGCCCGTGGTGTCCTTGAGGACGTTGTACGGGTCGTAGCTGCCGTCGGAGCCCTTGATGCCCAGCGGGAGCATGTTCGGGGCGATCGCGCCACCGGCCTGCGGGCCACCGCGGGCGGTCTGCAGCGACTTGTGGTCGGCCGCGAGGATGACCGCCTTGCGGCAGTGGATGTTGTCCATCGGCTTGACCGTGGTCGGGAAGACCGCGTAGCGGATGAAGCCGGTGTCCGGGTTGTCGGCGTTGCCCTTGTTCTTGCCGAGCACCTCGGCGCGCGCGGCCTGGCCGACGCCGGTGGCGTTCAGGTCCAGGTCGTAGTCGCCGTTGATCAGGCGCTTGTCCATGTCGTCGGCGTTGGTGGTCAGGGTGACCGTGATCTTGTCCGGCAGCGCCTTGCGGAGGTCGTCGGTGGACGCGCTCCAGTTGGTGTTGCGGACCAGCACCATCGACTTGTTCGGCGTGTACGACTGGAACTTGTACGGGCCGCTGGAGAACGGCTTGAGGCCGTACTTGGCGCCGGTGTCCTTGGACTGCGGGACCGGGGAGCCGGACGGCATCGCCAGCATCTGCTCGAAGTCGCTGTTGGGCGTGGCCAGGTGGAAGACGATCGTCTTGTCGTCCGGGGTCTCGATGGCCTTCAGACCGAGCTTGTCGGCCGACGTGTCCTTGTAGGGACCCTTGTACTCACCCTTGGGGTCCAGCACCTGCTGCAGGTAGATCGGGCCACCGGAGATGACGTCCTGGGCCCAGATGCGCTCGATGCCGTACTTGATGTCCTTGGAGGTCAGCGCGGAGCCGTCC
The DNA here is from genome assembly GCF_044753585.1 of Streptomyces sp. NPDC088354. Taxonomy (NCBI): domain Bacteria; kingdom Bacillati; phylum Actinomycetota; class Actinomycetes; order Kitasatosporales; family Streptomycetaceae; genus Streptomyces; species Streptomyces sp. NPDC088354. The sequence continues at coordinate 34,611 of NZ_JBIVNJ010000027.1, forward strand.
TCCCACTTCAGGCCATCCTTGAGCGTGTAGGTGTAGGTCTTGCCGCCGTCCGCGACCTTGGCCAGCGAGGTGGCCAGGTCCGGCTTCAGCGTGGTGCTGGCCGGGCCGGGCTGGGGCGTGAAGGACACCAGCTGGCGGGTGTAGTAGCGGGAGAAGTCCCACATGAAGCCGTAGTAACCACGCTGCGGGTCCCAGGAGTCGGCATCCTGCGTGCCGACGAACTTGAGCGTGCCGCCCTTCTTCTCGGACGGGTTGGCAACCTTGTTGACGGCCGCGTTGAAGCCCGGAGCCTTGGCCTTGCCCTCGGACTTGTCACCGCCGTCGCCGCCGCCGCAAGCAGCGGTGGACAGCAGGGCGGCGACCACGACGGCCGTTCCTGCGGCCAGGCGCCTCGATGAGCGTGGGGATGTCACTTTTTCGCAACCTCCGTGATTCGCGGTCCGCGACATCCGCGGACCTGCGTTCCTATCGGTGAAAAGCCACCTGACGAGAGCGGCAGGGGGCGGGTGTGCAAAGGGCTAGCGGGAGCCCTTCGGGTCCAGCGCGTCCCGTACGCCGTCACCGAAGAGGTTGAAGGCGAGCACGGTGATGAAGATCGCCAGACCCGGGATCAGCATGAAGAGCGGGTCCGTCTCGTAGAACGACAGTGCTTTGTAGAGCATCTGGCCCCACGAGGAGGTGGGCGGCTTCACGCCGACCCCGAGGAAGCTCAGGGCGGCCTCGGTGAGGATGTTGGTCGGGATCATCAACGTCGCGTAGACGGTGATCGGCGCGACCAGGTTCGGCAGCAACTCGCGGAAGAGGATGTACCCGCGGCCGGCACCGAGGCTGCGCGCGGCGTCGACATACTCGCGTTCACGCAGGCTCAGGGTCTGACCGCGGACGATGCGCCCGACGTACGGCCATCCGAAGAAGCCGATGACCACGACCAGGACGCCCATGCGAACGCCGGTGCCGCTGAAACCGAGCAGCGAGTTCGGCATGACCGAGACCAGGGAAATGATGAAGAGGAGTTGCGGGAAAGCCAGCAGGACGTCCATCACGCGGCCGATGGCGGCGTCGACCCAGCCGCCGAAATAGCCGGCCACGATGCCGAAGAAGGTGCCGAGGACCACCGCGACGACGGCGGACAGGAACGCCACCAGCAGGGAGATCTGCGTTCCGTAGACGATGCGGCTGAAGACGTCGCGGCCGTTGACCGGCTCCACCCCGAAGAGGTAATCGCCGCTGATGCCGCCCCATTTGCCGGTGGGGGTGCCGAACAGCGGGTCGATCTTGTCCTCGTGGAAGTCGTTCGGCGGGTGGCCGAATGCGCTGACGATCAGGGGCGCGAAGATCGCGACAAGGACAAGGAGGACGACGATGACGCCACCCGCCAGCGCCACTTTGTCGCGCTTGAGGCGCATCCATGCGATACGACCGGGCGAACGGCCCTCGATCGCCTTCGCGGGTATGTCGGCGGCGACGTCGGCCACGGCCGTTTCAGCGGTGTCGTGCAGCGGTGCTGTCATGTCTCCTCGTGCATCCCCCTGCCGGCGGTGGCCGGCTTCGCCTGGCCGTCCGCCCGGGTCGACGGAGCGGACCGACCATGTCGGGCGCAGCTCTTGATGGTGGTGCGGTGGCGCTGGGCTGTGTGTCGGTCGTGTGATGGATCGTTAAGGCTCGTGAGAGGCGGCCTTGAGGCGTGAGTCTTCAATGCGGCATCGATCAGGCGCCAGACCTGGCAGGGAAGCGATGCGCAACCGTGATGCGATGACCCTTCGTCCGTTATTACCGCAGTGTTACGCGCGTTGACAGATCGCCGGGAGAGGCCCGTACTCGCTACCGTCGGATCCATGAATGATCGGCTTCGCGCGGTGTGCGACCTCATGGTCCCCGTGGTCAGGGAGATGGCAGGACTGCACGAGTACGACGGCCAGGTCCAGGATCTGTCGCCGGACGGCGTACGCCGCGGGCTGTCCGCGCTGGCCCACGCGCGACGCCGCGAAGCGCCGCTGACGGACACACACGACGAACGGCACCTTTCGGTCTTCGAGGACACCCTCAGGGTCCAGTACGGCGAGCTGGAACTGCACCGGCGGGACCCCTATCCCCATCTGTCCAACCTCGAACTGACCGCCTACGACCGGGAGTACGCCCCCCGCGAGGAGCTCGCGGAGGCGCGCAGGCGGCATCTGCTGCAGTGGCCGGACGCCGTGGACGCGGCCGTGGCGTCCCTCGACCGGGTGAGCGCGCCCGTCGCCGGGGCACTCCTGGGGGCGGTCCGCGGCCTGGCCGCCGACCTCGACCCGGAGCAGGAGCCGGAGGCCGGCCCGGCGCTCGCCGCGCACCGCCGGCTGGTGGACCACATCGCCCGGGCCGCCGAGACCGGCGACCCCGACCCGCGGCTCGGCGGGGACGCGCTCGCCGCACTGATGGGCAGTCAGGAAGGGCTGCCGGTGGATCTGTCGGCGCTCGCGGAGGAGGCGGAACGCGAACGCGACCGGCTCACCGAGCTGCTGACGGAGTCCTGCCGGCGGCTCGACCCGGAGCACACCGTGGACGAGCTGATCCCGCGGCTGCTCGCGGACCACCCCGCCGCGGAGGGGGTGATCCCCGAGGCCGCCCGGCTCACCGAGGAGGTCATCGAGTTCACCCGGCGCCGGGGGCTCGTGCCGTGGCTGGACGGGGACTGCCTCGTGGGCCCCGCGCCGCCGTCGCGGCGCTGGTCCATGGCGATGATGACCTGGGCCGCCCCCGAGGAGGCCGACACCGCCTCCTGGTACCACGTCACCCCGCCGGAACCGGACTGGCCCGAGGACGAGCGCGAGGAGTGGCTGTCGGTCTTCAGCCGCACCAGCCTGCCCGCGATCACCGTGCACGAGGTCGCGCCCGGCCACTTCGCCCACGGCCGGGCACTGCGGCACGCGCCGACCCAGGTCCGGCGGGTGCTGCACTCGCTCTCCTTCTGCGAGGGCTGGGCCCACTACGTGGAGGAGGTCTGCCTGGAGGAGGGCTTCCGCTCCCGCGACCCCCGCTTCGCCATCGGCGTCGCCCTGGAGGCGCTCGTCCGCGTCACGCGGCTCGCCTGTGCCATCGGGCTGCACACGGGGGCGATGACGCCGGAGGAGGCCACCGCGCGGTTCATGCGCGACGCCCACCTCGCGCGCGCGGGCGCCGCCTCCGAGGCCCGCAGGGGCACCTTCGACGCGGCCTACGGGCGGTACACCTGGGGAAAGTTGGAGATCATGCGGTTGCGGCAACGGGCCCGGCAGCAGTGGGGGCAGGACTTCACGCTGCAGCGGTTCCACACGTCCCTGCTGGAGCTCGGCAGCCCTCCGCTCGGGCTGATCTCGGCGGCGCTCTGACGGTCCACGGGGCGGCCGCGGGCAGGGCCCGCGAGCCGCCCCGGCTCAGTAGCGCTGCGGCGCCCACCCCTGGACGGCACTCGCGCCACCGCCGCCGCCCGCATGGGCGTCTCGGTCGTAGAAGGGCTGCGCGGCCGCCCGCATCCACATGCCGACGGGGTCGTACTCGTCGGCGAGGGCGACCGCGGCGACGGGCAGTCCCTGGGGCACCGCGGCGAGGGCGGACTGCATCATCAGACGCACCGTCTCGGCGGACTGGGGGCCGGCGTCGTAGAGGTCGACGCCGATCGCGAGGTACGGCTCGCCGACGGCCGGCTGGACCCAGGCGCGGCGCAGGGAGCGCACCGCGGGGGTGCGGTGGGCCTGCTGGGACAACAGGGCGTAGTACTGCGGGATCTGGAGCGCGGGCTCGGCTATCCGCAGCGGCCCCGCGGGGGCGTGGTCCAGCCCGAGACCGATCCGCCGCAGGTCGAGCCAGGGGACGCCGACCCCGCCGCCGGGGGCGTGCGGGTTGAGCCACAGGCCCCAGCGGTCCGGGAAGAGGGAGGCGGCGATCTCGCGGCCGGACACGACCTCGTGCGCCCGGGTCCAGCCGCTGGCGGCCAGTTCGCGCGAGGAGGTCACGCAGGGGGCGTAACCGTAGCCGCCCACCTCGATGTTGCCGTACTGCGCGTCCGCGCCGCCGGGCGTGCCCTGCCACAGCAGCATCCACACCTCGCTGTCGGCCAGGGTGCGCAGCAGTGTCTCGTACGCGTCGAACCTGCCGGGCGTCACCTGCCGCAGCGCATGCTCCAGCCCACCGTCCCCTCCCGCGCCCGCGCCCACGTGACCCGCCCTTCCGTCGCTGCGTCGTCTGCTGCTTCGCCTGCCGGACCCAGGTTATGCGCCGGTGCCGACAAAGAAGGGTCGCACGCGCTCGATCATCCAGTCCCCCACGGGGTCCTGCGCGACGTCGAGGAGGACGAGATTGACCTGCCACGGCACCGGGACGGCACCGAGCGCGCGGCCCAGCGCGGTCATCGCGGCGCCCCGGTCCTCCTCCTGCCAGCGGTCGAGTTCGACGCCGATGAAGAGCGCGGCCGGGTCCCCCTCGACGCTGGCCAGGGCCCGACGCGCGGTGAGGACGACCGGGGTGACCGCGAACTCGCCCGCGGCGGCGGCCAGGAAGTCCACCGGCTCCTCGTCCGGCGAGGGCTCCCACAGCCGGACCCGGGCCCCGGTCGGCGTGCCGGGCTCGCGGTCGGTGCGGCACAGTTCCATGACGGCGGGCGGCGGCAGCGGAATGCCCACCGCGCCACCGGGGTTGACGGCGATGCCGACCTGCGGCGGCAGTCCGCGGGCGAACTCGCGGGCCGGGGCGACGGCGAAGTCCATGCCCCGCGCGGCGTGCAGGAACTGCTGCTCGGAACTGAACACCGGCACATAGGCGCCGCCGCCGAGTTCGATGGTGGGCAGGTCCAGGTCGGGGCTGCTCTGGTTGCCGCCGGCCGGCAGCGGGATCCACAACTGCGAGCGCCCCAGCACCTCCAGGACCCGCGCGGTCGCACCGGGATCGCCGAGGGCCGCGGTGAGGACTTCCTCGAGTTCGTTGGCGGGCCAGGTGCCGGCGGGCTGTGCGCCGGCGAACGCCGGGGCGAATCCGTCGGGTATCCGCTGCCCAGGGATGTTCACTGCGTCTCGCCTCGCAAAATCCGGTCGTGGTGCCCTCTCCCAAAACCCTATCCGCAGGCGGGCCCGTCGGGCCCCTCCGGACCGGGAACCGTCACACCACGCGATCGTCCGGTTGCGAGGGGTCACGACTTCTCACAAGGTGGGGCAGGCAAGGACAAAACCCTCACTTGGGAGATTCCTCAATATGCGCATCACCAGGACCACCTCCGCCCTCATAGCGGCCGCCGTCTGCGGTTCGCTGACGATGGGCCTCACCGGCGGTGTCGCGAGTGCCCACGCCCCGGTCCGGATCACGGCCGTTCACCTGGCGCGTGCCGCCGATGCGGCGGAGACCGGCCGTGCCGACCTCATCGCCAAGCTGGGTGACACGCTGTCGATCGGCGCGAAGCTCACTCAGGAGGCCCAGGCCCAGGCTCCCGACTCGGCGAAGCTCGAGGAGCTCCGCCAGGGCCTGGAGGAGGCGACGCAGCAGCTGTCCACGGTCGTCGACCAGTCGGCCGCGTCGGCCGACCCGTCGGCCGCCGACCCCTCGCAGGCCGACCCGTCCGTCCAGGTCCCGGCCGATCCCGCCGCCGACCCGCAGCCCGCGGGTGCCGCTGTGCCCGCCGACGGCAGCGAGCGCGCGGCGGACCCCGTGACCGACGTCCAGAACCAGCTCAACAAGCTGGTGGACGACGTCGCCGCGCTGGTGAAGGCGGTCCTGGCCAAGGACCTCGCGGCGGTGACCGCCGGTGTGACCACCGTCGTCGCCGACCTGCAGGCGCTTCTGCTGTCCGTGCCGAAGCTCCTGACCGGTGCGCTTCCCCTTCCCATCCCCCTGCCGCTGGACGACCAGTCGGCGCAGGACCCGGCCGCGGTTCCCCAGGCTCCCGAGATGCCTGCGGTGCCGATGGCCCCTGCCTCACAGGTCCAGTAGTCGGCGAACTCACCGCTCCCTCACCGCGTCACGTGGTGGCCCGGCCGCTCAGCCGTCGAAGTCGATGGCCTCGAGCCGCCGGGCCGCTTCGCGGTCCAGCAGCACCGCCGAGGTGCACGCGGCCGGCAGCCGGCCCTCCTCGGCGGCGCGCAGCAGCAGCCGCGAGGCCCGCTGGTGCCGGGCCATCGCGTACGCCGAGACCGCCCGCCCCCGCGAACGCTGCCCGTCGAGGGCGGCCGCCACGGGCACGTCGAGCAGCACCAGGTGCATCCCCCGGCCGCGGCGCCGGGCCTCCCGGCCGACCCAGGCCCGTACCCACGGCAGGGTGCCGCAGTCGTGCAGGGCGACACCGGCCCCGGAACGCAGGGCCCGCCACAGCCCCGTGTAGTGCGCCAGCCGCACCAGCGGACGGTAGACGGCGTAGGGCAGCAGCCGGGGCATCCGGGCCTGCCAGCGCTCACGCACGTCCTGGGAGTCGATCAGCCAGGCGTCGCCCGACACGCGGCGCATGAGCGTGCTCTTGCCGCCGCCGGGGAGTCCGGAGACGATCAGGACGTCGCCGGCCGGGTAGCGCAACCGCCGCACCCGGGTGCGGCCCGCGCGCAGGTCGACCAGCCGGCCCGGGCGCACCGAGCGCCCGTCGCGGGCCGCGCTGCGGGGACGGACCGGCGGCCGGCGCACGGCCGCCGGACGGGGAGCGGCCGGTGCCCCGGCCGTCGCATACGCACTCTGCCACCGCACAGTCGCCCTCCCGGTGAGACTTTCAAGAAATGGTAAATCCTCGGTATGCGTCTACCCAGGGAAGCAACGCGGTGACGACACGATCGGGACCCGACCGGGACATCGGGGACACGGCCGCGACAAGGCCGAGCGGCCGTGCAATGATGGCGGCCTCAATCACATATCGGCCGTTCGAGGCCGCGCGGGAGAGTTCCCCGCTCCCGCCGTGGCGGGCGGGGCGCCGAAGGAGCAAGTCCTCCCTTGAATCTCTCAGGCACAGATACCGCGCGTCCGAGGCACATCTGAAAAGCGGGCGAGCCCTCCCGGTCCGGGGCGGCCGCCCCACCCAAGGTGCAAACCCGGGCTCCTCCGCACGGAGGGTCCAGGTGAACCTCTCAGGTTCCGATGACAGATGGGGAGGGCAAGCCCCCTTCCTGTCATCGCCCGACCTGTTTTTCCATGTCCTTGGGAGCCCGCCCGATGAGTGAACCCCGCCGTACCGCGCTGGACGCCCTGCACCGTTCCCTCGGTGCCACCATGACCGACTTCGCGGGCTGGGACATGCCGCTGCGGTACGCCAGCGAGCGCGACGAGCACACCGCCGTCCGGACCCGGGCCGGTCTCTTCGACCTCTCCCACATGGGCGAGATCACGGTCACCGGCCCCGCCGCGGGCGAGGCGCTCGACCACGCACTGGTCGGCCACATCTCCGCGCTGGCCGTCGGCCGCGCGCGCTACACGATGATCTGTGCCCCCGACGGCGGCATCCTGGACGACCTGATCGTCTACCGCCTGGGCGAGCAGGAGTACATGGTCGTCGCCAACGCCTCCAACGCGCAGGTCGTCCTGGACGCCGTGACCGAGCGCGCGGCCGGCTTCGAGGCCGCCGTGCGCGACGACCGGGACGCGTACGCGCTGATCGCCGTGCAGGGCCCGGAGTCCCCCGGCATCCTGGCGTCGCTGACCGACGCCGACCTCGACGGCCTGAAGTACTACGCCGGACTGCCCGGCACGGTCGCCGGCGTCTCCGCGCTGATCGCCCGCACGGGGTACACCGGCGAGGACGGATTCGAGCTGTTCGTCGCACCCGCCGACGCCGAGAAGCTGTGGCAGGCGCTGACCGAGGCGGGTGCGGACGCCGGCCTGGTGCCCTGCGGCCTGTCCTGCCGGGACACGCTGCGCCTGGAGGCGGGCATGCCGCTGTACGGGAACGAACTGACCACCGCCCTCACCCCGTTCGACGCCGGTCTCGGCCGCGTCGTGAAGTTCGACAAGCCCGGTGACTTCGTGGGCCGGCAGGCGCTGGCCGCCGCCGCGGAGCGCGCCGCGGCCGAGCCGCCGCGCAAGCTGGTCGGTCTGGTCGCCGAGGGCCGCCGGGTCCCGCGGGCGGGCTACCCGGTGGTGGCCGGCGGCGCCGTGATCGGCGAGGTCACCTCGGGCGCCCCGTCCCCGACCCTGGGCAAGCCGATCGCCATGGCGTACGTGGACGCCGCGCACGCCGCGCCGGGCACCTCCGGTGTGGGCGTGGACATCCGCGGTACCCATGAGCCGTACGAGGTGGTGGCCCTGCCGTTCTACAAGCGGCAGCGCTGAGGCCGCGCCCGCACACCGGGCACCGCCGTCCCACCTGTCAAGACAGCCGTTCACCAGCACATCCCGTCATCCAGGAGAATTCACGCCATGAGCAACCCCCAGCAGCTGCGCTACAGCAAGGAGCACGAGTGGCTGTCGGCCGCGGACGCGGACGGCGTGTCCTCGGTGGGCATCACCGAGCACGCGGCGAACGCCCTCGGCGACGTCGTCTACGTCCAGCTCCCGACGGTCGGCGACTCGGTGTCCGCGGGCGAGACCTGCGGCGAGCTGGAGTCCACCAAGTCGGTCAGCGACCTGTACTCCCCCGTCTCCGGTGAGGTCACCGAGGTCAACGAGGACGTCGTCAACGACCCCTCCCTGGTGAACTCGGCCTCCTTCGAGGGCGGCTGGCTGTTCAAGGTGAAGGTGTCCGAGGAGCCCGCCGACCTGCTCTCGGCCGACGAGTACACCGCCTTCACCGGCAGCTGACGCCGCCGCGGCGGCGTCAGGCCGCCCCGACCTGCCCACCCCGACCTCCGGACGGATGACCCCCCAGATGTCGCTTCTCAACAGCTCCCTGCACGAGCTCGACCCCGACGTCGCCGCCGCCGTCGACGCCGAACTGCACCGCCAGCAGTCCACCCTGGAGATGATCGCCTCGGAGAACTTCGCTCCGGTCGCGGTCCTCCAGGCCCAGGGCTCGGTGCTGACCAACAAGTACGCCGAGGGCTACCCCGGCCGCCGCTACTACGGCGGCTGCGAGCACGTCGACGTCGTCGAGCAGCTCGCCATCGACCGGGTCAAGGCGCTGTTCGGCGCCGAGCACGCCAACGTCCAGCCGCACTCGGGCGCGCAGGCCAACGCGGCCGCGATGTTCGCGCTGCTGAACCCCGGCGACACGATCCTGGGCCTGAACCTCGCCCACGGCGGGCACCTGACCCACGGTATGAAGATCAACTTCTCCGGCAAGCTCTACAACGTGGTCGCCTACCACGTGGACGCCGAGACCGGCCAGGTCGACATGGCCGAGGTCGAGCGCCTCGCCAAGGAGTCCCGGCCGAAGCTGATCATCGCCGGCTGGTCCGCCTACCCGCGGCAGCTGGACTTCGCGGCCTTCCGGCGGATCGCCGACGAGGTCGGCGCCTACCTGATGGTCGACATGGCGCACTTCGCCGGACTGGTCGCGGCGGGGCTCCACCCCTCCCCCGTGCCGCACGCGGACGTCGTCACCACGACCACGCACAAGACGCTGGGCGGCCCGCGCGGCGGCGTCATCCTGTCCACGGCCGAACTCGCCAAGAAGATCAACTCGGCGGTCTTCCCCGGCCAGCAGGGCGGCCCGCTGGAGCACGTCATCGCGGCGAAGGCGGTCGCCTTCAAGGTCGCGGCGAGCGAGGAGTTCAAGGACCGCCAGGTCCGCACCCTGGAGGGCGCGAAGATCCTCGCCGAGCGGCTGACGCAGGCCGACGTCACGGCGGCGGGCGTCTCGGTGCTGTCCGGCGGCACGGACGTGCACCTGGTCCTGGTCGACCTGCGCGACAGCGACCTGGACGGGCAGCAGGCCGAGGACCGGCTCCACGAGATCGGCATCACGGTCAACCGCAACGCCGTCCCGAACGACCCGCGCCCTCCGATGGTCACCTCGGGCCTGCGGATCGGCACGCCCGCGCTGGCCACCCGCGGCTTCGGCACCGACGACTTCCGCGAGGTCTCCGACGTCATCGCCGAGGCGCTCAAGCCGGGCTTCGACGCGGAGAAGGCCAAGGCGCTCGGCGCCCGGGTCGCCGCGCTCGCGGAGCGGCACCCGCTGTACCCCGGCCTGAAGTAGCGATCGTCACCCAGTGTGCGGGACCGCCCCGGGCGGGCGGTCCCGCACACTGGACCTTGCGCGCGACACCCGTGCGCGCCATCCGTACCACCCGGCGGCGATCCCGCCGGCCACCCACGGACAACGGGGTCCGTGAACCCGAGGAGTCCTTCACCGTGGCCATCTCCGTCTTCGACCTCTTCTCGATCGGCATAGGCCCGTCCAGCTCGCACACCGTGGGCCCGATGCGCGCCGCCCGGATGTTCGCCCAGCGCCTGAAGAACGACGGACTGCTGGTCGGCGTCGCCTCCGTGCGCGCCGAGCTCTTCGGGTCCCTCGGCGCGACCGGCCACGGCCACGGCACCCCCAAGGCGGTCCTGCTGGGCCTGGAGGGCGAGTCCCCCCGCACGGTCGACGTGGACACCGCGGACGCCCGCGTGGACCTCATCCGCAGCACCGGCCGCATCAACCTGCTCGGCGCCCACGAGATCCCCTTCTCCGCCGACAACGACCTGGTCCTGCACCGGCGCCGCTCGCTGCCCTACCACGCCAACGGCATGACGCTCTTCGCCTACGACGAGTCCGGCGCGCCCGTGCTGGAGAAGACGTACTACTCGGTGGGCGGCGGCTTCGTCGTCGACGAGGATGCGGTCGGCGAGGACCGCATCAAGCTCGACGACACCGTGCTGAAGTACCCCTTCCGCACCGGCGACGAGCTGCTGCGCCTCACCCGCGAGACCGGCCTGTCCATCTCCGGCCTGATGCTGGAGAACGAGAAGGCCTGGCGCTCCGAGGCCGAGATCCGCGCGGGCCTGCTGGAGATCTGGGGCGTCATGCAGGACTGCGTGAACGCCGGCCTCACCCGCGAGGGCATCCTCCCCGGCGGCCTGAAGGTGCGCCGGCGGGCCTCCGCCACCGCCCGTCAGCTGCGGGCCGAGGGCAGCACCGCCGCGCACGCGATGGAGTGGGTCACCCTCTACGCCATGGCCGTCAACGAGGAGAACGCCGCCGGCGGCCGCGTCGTCACCGCCCCCACGAACGGCGCCGCGGGCATCATCCCGGCCGTCCTCCACTACTACGTCAACTTCGTCGCCCAGGGGTCGACGGAGGCCGAACGGGAGGACGGCGTCGTCCGCTTCCTGCTCGCCGCCGGCGCGATCGGCATGCTCTTCAAGGAGAACGCCTCCATCTCCGGCGCCGAGGTCGGCTGCCAGGGCGAGGTCGGTTCCGCCTGCTCCATGGCCGCGGGCGGCCTCGCCGAGGTCCTGGGCGGCGGCCCCGAGAAGGTCGAGAACGCCGCCGAGATCGGCATGGAGCACAACCTCGGCCTCACCTGCGACCCCGTCGGCGGCCTCGTCCAGATCCCCTGCATCGAGCGCAACGGCATGGCCGCGGTCAAGGCCGTCACCGCCGCGCGCATGGCGATGCGCGGGGACGGGCGGCACCACGTCTCCCTCGACAAGGTCATCAAGACCATGAAGGAGACGGGGGCCGACATGAAGGTCAAGTACAAGGAGACCGCGCGCGGCGGCCTCGCGGTGAACGTCATCGAGTGCTAGCGGGACCGGGACGGCCCTGAACTGCGGGTTCTCACCTTCCGCAGCTGTCAGGGCCTTCTCTGACCACACCGCGGGTAGTCCCCGAGGGAACCACCGAGCCGATCATCGACGGCGTAGCCCCATCTCATGGCCACTCCGCTCGCACATCACTGGGTCCGAACAATCGGTGCCCCCGGACGACGGTCCAGCAACTCCATCAATTCGTCGCAGTAGAGATGGAACATACGCTGTTCCACGGATGTCACCACCTCCATACGGTTGTGCACCATGGGGTTGCGCACCTTGGCCAGCAGCGAGAACCGCTCGTTCCAGTATGACTTGTCCTTGCCGAGAATCCCGCCGAAGATATCCCAGTGCGAAGCCATGAGATCGTAGAGATCTCTCGGATAGGTAAAGTCGATCAAGCGTGCGGAAGCGCCGGCGCCGAAGGAACGCAATTCACGTTCATGTAGCTCCTCGCACTGACCGAGGAGACGAGAAAGTTTGGGCCGTACGCCACGCAGGGCGGTGGGCCAATCTTCTCCGTAACGTTCGACGAAAGCCTTCTCGATCACGTTGCGGATCCTGCGTTCGACGGCCATCCAGTTGTCCCAGTGCGTCAGTTGACGGCCAACGAGAATCAAGTGGTCCTGAAAATTCTCGGAGAACGCCTGGTACGCACCGTCCCGGACGACGACCAGACCCTGCTGCAGCAAAGCCTGGGCATCCGCGGGGGTGACCACGAGCTGGGGGCCCAATACCACCTCCAGGAGATGCCTGAGCCGACCGTCAGTCCGCAAGAGTTCTTCCAGGTCAGAGTAGTAGTACAGGAACTCTGCCGGAAGCGGACGGGCCTGCTCGTCGATGGCAGGCGGGAGTGGCAGGGGCCCGGATCCCGCCGAGCAGACCCTGTCCAGGAGCACACTCGCAAGGTAGGGATGCCCTCCGGTAAGTTCGCCCAGACGACTGACGGCCGAAACCCGGTCATCCGCTCCCACGCCCGGGATCCGGTCGACCAGCTTGCCCAGGTCGCCTTCGTCGAAGCAGGTCAGGAACACAGGGCGGAAGATCCCAGCGAAGGTCGACTCGTCCGGGTCGGCCATGTCCACGATTTCCCGCAACTGGCGCCGCGAGGTGGTGACCAGTCCGATGTTCCAGTCCAGGTTGTAGGCCATTTCCCGCAAGGCCTGAAACGTACCCGGCTGAGACTTGAACACCTCACGGGCCGCGTCGAACTCGTCGAGCACAAGCACCACACGCCACCCTTGGCGTCTCACCAGACGCAGGAACTCCTGGATCTCAACCTGGGTTTCGATCCATTGCATTCCCGGCTGGGTGGCACGCTCGTAGGCCCGGGTCAATCGTGGGCTCAGGGGGGCGGAGCGTCCCTCGAGCATCTCCCAGACGTCCTCGACCAGCCGATTCAGGAGGCGCACGATTCCCCCCTGTGTGCGGACATTCATCCACACTGGCAGAAGGTTCGGGTGACGCTGCCGGGCTTCCGGCCGCATGAACGCGTGGTAGGCCATGCTCGACTTGCCGATACGCGGTGGCCCGATGATCGCCGTGGCGCCCGCAGTGGGTTGCTCGAGAACCCGCTGCTCCACGATCCGCACCTGCTCCTCGCGGCCCACATGCCCGTCTCCGAAGACCGGATGACCGACGGTCGCGAACGGATTGCCGGTGCGGTCCCTGAAGCCGCCGTTCGCCTGCTGCGGAAGCCCCATTTGCGCAGCCGTGTGCTGTGGTGACACTTCGGACATCGCCTACTCCTTCCGGTGCCAGAGCCATTCGGCGAAGAGGCCCACCTTGATCCGGTACCTGTTCTCGGACTCCCGGTCGATGACGTCACGGCGCAGCAGGTCGTCCAGGACCCTCTTTCCTTCGGGGTGTTCACGCACCTTCGGGCCGTCAATATATAGATCGCGACGATGCCCGGTAAGGCCGAGTCTCAGCACGGCCAGCACCACATCGTCGCGCAGTTCACTGACGTCCGCGTCACCGGGTGTCAGCAGATTGTCGAATTGCTCCTGCACCAAAGCGCTTTCTCCGCGTACCAAGGTGGCTGCGACTGCGTCCACATCCGCTGGCCCGATCAGCGACTGCCGCTCGGCGTTCATGTACTGGACCAGACGGTTACAGAACAGCTGGATGTAGTACGGGTTCCGCGCCGTCAACTCGATCACCCGCTGAACGGAATCACCTCGATACCTGCTCTTGCCATCGGGCATCGCGATCGGCTCGGTGATCAACTCCACGGCCGGCGCTTCGTCCAAGTAGGAGACCGGCGACTGCCGTGCGACCTGGAACTCGTTCGGGAAGGCTTTGAGGAACCTCGGCATCAGGTCATTTCCGACCACCACGCTGGAGAACATGCGACTTTCCAGCATGGCCTTCCAGGATTTCATGAATTCCCGAGGCAGGTTGCCGCGCTGGATGGCCGAATACAGCACCGTGAACTCGTCGAGGAGGAGCACCATGCGCCACTCCCGGTGTTCCTGGCTGCGTCGCATCCGCCGCTGGATCTCGCGCATGTAGTTGTCGAAGTGGATGTGCGGGGAGGGGCTTTCCGTGAAGTCCCTGAGGATCGGCCTGTCGATCTCCAGAGGAGCGTAACCCACGTCTTCGAGGTCCTCCAGCCTGCGGTGGAACGCATTGGAGATCCGGTACAGCAGTGTGGCGTGGTTGAGGTCCGTCGCGATGTCGAGCAGGCTGAACTTGGCGGCTACCACCGGCGGCACAAGGTCCTGTTGGAGATGGTGGAGAACCGACGATTTGCCCACGCGCTTCTGACCGTAGATGACCACGCACTTGGTGTCCGTTCGCCCCAGCACCTCCAAAAGGATCTCGATGAGTGGGCCACGGCCGTAGAACATCTGCTTGTCCTCGACGGGCGCTCCCTCGGAGAACGGGTTGTTGATCGGCTCCCAGTCCTCGGTGTCGCTGAGCCGCAGGGACAGAGTCCGAGGCTCGGTCTGACGGCGCTGGTCCGAGCGAACCGTGAACTCCAGGCGATAACGCAGCGTGACGACCTGCTCCTGCGTGGCCCGTTCCGTCACTACCAGCGGCACCGTGCAGGTTTCGGTCTGCTCATCCCGGAGGCTGTGGGCCACCGGGATCGAACCGGGCACGGACTCGTAGTCGTCGGGGTTGTCCAGCACCAGCAGGCGGACGTCGACGGCCGGCGAGCGGCGAGGCGGGTTGGTGACGCTGAGCTGAACCTGGATCGTGGATCCGGCCGTCTTGGGTGCGTAGGACGACAGCACCAGCTCGACGTCCAGGTCGGTCGGTTCGGCGGCCCGCTGGACGTCTCGGAAGTGCACCGCCAAGGCTCTGTCCAGTTTGGTCAGCAGTGGAGCCAGGTACTCCAGGCTGAGCCGGGTCGGTGCCTGCTCAATGGTGTCCACCAAGTCTCCCACCATGGTGCGGATCCGGGACTCGAGGCGCTCCTGCTCCAGATACGACGGCTGTTCCAGGTATCCCCGCAGCTCAGCGATGATCGCGATGGTCTTGGTGATCCTGTCCAGATCAAGGGGGCACGTGTAGACCTGGGCGGCCACGCTGTCCAGCAACTGCTGGTCCTCGGCCAGGGTCCCCAGGGACTCACTGCGGTCCAGCAGCTGCCGGAGGGTGCTGCGCTGGGCGTCGAGCCCCCGAAGGTGCCGGCGCAACGCCTCCTGCCACAGTTCCCGGTAGGCGTCCAGCGAATTGGGAGTGGAAAGATCCTTCTCCAGGAGGGTACGCAGCTCTCTGACCAGGGCGCTGCGAATCGCTTCGTCGCGGTAGGTGCGGGATATGATCTCGCGCTGCACCCGCTGGGAACTGACCGACAGAAGGGTGAGCAGTCCCATGGTCAGCGCCCGGTGCCGACTTCTGTCCTCCAGGACCCATCTCATGCATTTCTCCACCGACGGCCGGGACTCCGGTTGAGGCCAGTCCGGGTCGAGGTAGGAGGTGATGAACTGTTTGATTTTCAGTTCGCCCATGTCGTCCCAGCCACCGAGTGCGACCGCCTCGGTGTAGTACGTCCGCGTCACATCACCATGTCGCCGTTCGGCCGTGCACAGGTCGCCCATCGCGGCACCGAAAGCACGCAAGGACTTGTGGAACTGGTTGTCGGCGGTCTGGCCGATGTCGCGGAGGATGCGTGCGGCGGACAGGTTGTAGGCAGCGCGATCCGCGGGACGGGCGGTGCCGAGCTGCTCGATGAGCTTGGTCAGTTCTTGGACGTCCTGCTCGCCGACGGTGCCGTTCTGAATCCGTCGTGCGCTGACTCCCAGGTACTCGCAGCGTTCAAGATGGAGTTGGAGGATGGAGCTCAAAGCGTTCGGCTGTTCCGGCTGCCAGTCGCTCAGAGCGAGGACCTCATCGAACTTGTCCCAGATACCGGTGCGTTCTGCCTTCTCGACCTCAGCCAGGATGGAACGGAATTCCTCGTTGCGCGGCCCGTGGTCCAACAGGTGTTTCGCCGCACGTTTGGCCTGCTCTGCGGAGCGAAGCCTGCGATACAGCCAGATCAGCCGTTTGAGCAGGCCGGTCCGGGTCTGCCGGTCCTTGGCGTGCACGCTGTTGAGCAGCTTCTCCAGGGCATCCGCAGCCTCGGCGTACTGCTGCCGGTGGCTCAAGATCGTGACGATCATGTTCTGGTGCGGCAGTGCTTCCCTGACCACCGCCCTCGGATCACGCAGCAGCGTCAGCGCCTCGTCACTGCGCTGCTGACTGTGCAGGCCCCAGGCCAGCGAGCGTCGCGCCCGCTCGTGCGCCGGGTCCTTGGACAGAACCTCCCGGTACAGCCGCTCGGCCTTGTCCCAGTCCTTCTCCTGAGTGTCCGCGTACTGCGCCTGGGCGTACAGGGAGCCGAGCGGCTGGTGTTCCCGGGGCAAGGTCGGCCGGGAAAGCATCTGGCGGCGCGGCGGACCGGCGGGAATCTGGCGTTCCGCCATGTCGACGAAGTTCAGCAGCCCTTGGTCAGATGGGTGATCGGTGAGTGCCCTGCGCGCTATCTGCAGCGCCGATTCGAAGCGGCCCGTGCGGAACTGCCGTTCCGCGACCTCCAACTGACGCTGGGCGTCACTGGAACGTGAGACGGCCGGGGACGGCGGCAGGCTCCCTCCCGTCTCCGGCTCAGCAGCGGTCCGAGGAGGGGCGGCCGAGGACAAGGGCCGCTCTGCGCCGCCCACCGCCGGTGCGACGGCCATGCTCGAGGGCAGCGTTTCGATCGGCGGCGAGGATCCACCGGAAAGGGCCTCGAGTACCCGGTTCAGTTCTCCCGGGGCCGCGGATTGTGCCTGCAGCAGGGGCTCCAACGGCCCTGCCCGGTCAGGGAACAGCCGCCAGAGCAGATAGAGGGCGGCACGGAGCGCGACGCGGCGCACCGACGGTGCGGCAGCGGCTGCCGAGGCGAACGCCGCCACGGCTGCTGCGGCATCGCCGGTCCTGAGTGTCTGATCGACGAGGACGCGCAGAAGTCTGTCGTCGGTGGCCTCGGCGGGGAAGCCCCTCAGCGCCTCACCGAGCACCACCGCGGAGTCGGCGAAGCGTCCGGACGAGGTGAGCAGGACAGCCAGGTCCCAGGCGTAGACGCTTCCGCAGTCCGTGGCTCGTGCCATCCACGCCTCGGCCTGCCGACGTGTCGCCTCCGTATTCTGGGCACGCAACAGAAGCAGTGCGGCCAGGTGCAGTCCCGGCCGATAGCCGCAATCCTCGGAAGCGTGGACGAGGTCACGGATCGCTCCGATGACCTTGACCGGTTCAGCGGCGCGATGGGCGTGTGTCAACCGGTTCTTGGCCCGGTTCAGATGTGCCTGGACGTCCTTGGAGACCGAGTACGACAGAGGAACAGAACGATCGAGGGCAAAGCTCGGCTCAGTGAGACGTAATTCGCTTGCCGCGAACTCGAATTCCGCTTCCAGGGTCGCCCAGGCCTCGGTGTTCCACTCCTTCGCGGGCGCGGCACGCTGTCGCGGTGGTACCGCCTCCGCCGAAACGTCGATCGCCTCGATCAGTTCCACAGCCGCGGCCTTGAGCAGCGCCGGGCCCTTCGCAGTAGCAAGGACGATGCTGTCCTCACCGATCGCTTGTATGCGGCCGCGCGTCGAACGTCCCTCGCCGAGGTAAACGATCACCTCGGCCCCCACCGGATACCACTGCTGGATCATCCCCAAATCCACAGATGCACCATATCGGAACACCAGCGGTATGGCTGCCGGCTTGATCTGTCCTTTTCTGGTGGGATACGGAGATCGACACGCCTGACAGCCACGCGATCCCGCGACGGCGCGTCGTCCCGTAAACGGGGGTGGGGACCACCGACGCCGTGAGCGGCCAGGCCGCGATGCCGACGGCCCCTCGGGGTCGAACCGCGGTGGTTCACCCCGAGGGGCCGTCGGCGCTCAGCTGGTCCGGCCGTTCCCCGAGGGGCGCGGCCGGACCGGCGGTCACATCGTGTCCCGCGCCCCGGGGATCCACATCGGCTCGGCCCACTCGGTGGCCGGCGCCCAGGAGCCGGCGCCGCCGAAGGGCCACTGCCCGGATCCTCCGTGCCCGTGGTCACCGCCAACACCGCCGTCGTCGCCGTGGCCGCCGGCCGCGACGGGCCGGTGGTCGCGGTCGGTGGGCTGGAACCCGACCGTGTAGGTCCGGGTGACCGCGCCGTTGGCCGAGGTCACCTTGATGGTGCGGGTGGTGAACCGGTGCCCGCCCGTGAGGACCGCGCTGCCGTCGGTGACCTTCACCCGCGCGCCGGACTGGGCCGGCACGGCGGAGACGGACGGGATCTTCCTGTCCTTCGGCCAGTCGACGACGTAGGTGGACACCTGCGGGTCGAACCCGTCGATCGCCACGCCCCCGACGGTGATGGCCTTGGCGTCGGCGACGCTGGCCTGGGTGGCGTCCGAGTGGTTCGTCACCGTGACCGAGCCGTCGGCGTGGACGACCACCTTGGCCGCCATCGCCGCCGCCAGGTTGATCCGCTGCCAGCTCTCGCCGCCGTCCGCGGTGAGGTCGAGCGGGTAGCCCGAGTCCGTCGCGGTCTGCTCCAGGATCTGCGTGCGCTGCTCCTCGGTGAGGTCCGGGAAGGCCGTCACCAGCAGGGCCGCCGCGTCGGACGGCGTCTTGAGGGCCTGCCCGGCCTTGCCCACCTGGGAGAACCCGTAGGTCAGGCGCTGCGTGTACAGGTCGACGTCCTGCGCCGGGCTCAGGCCCGCGTAGGGGTCGCCCGCACAGGCCGCGAGCGTGTCGCCGTACCCCTCCTTCTCGCACTGCGCCAGCAGCACGTTCTCCATCTCGGTGTGGGCCTGCATCAGCAGGTTCTCGAAGTCGGGGTCGGCCCACCGGTGCGCGACCGTGGCCTGACCGGCGATGCGACCGCCCATGACGTCGAGCGGGTAGTGGAACCCGAGGACGATCCGGTTGTCCCCGTACTCCGAGGTACGCGCGAGGATCGACGGCGCCAGCTCCGGCAGCAGCGTGGCCAGGATCGTCCCGGCCTCGTAGCCGCCGTACGTGTGGCCGCTGGGGTACGAGCCGCTGGTGGTGAGGCTGCCGTACGAGCCGTCCTGCGACTCGTAGATGTCCCCGCCGTCGCCGACGAACCCGAGCCGCACGTACGGACGCTGGTAGCCGAAGTGGTCCTTGGCCGCCCCGCCCTTGTCGAGCCCCTGCGTGACGCGGCCGAACAGCGCGCCGGTCTTGGGCAGCCGGCCGCCGTTCAGGGCGTCGAGGTAGATCTGGCCGAGGCGGGAGCCGAGGCCGTCGGCCATGGTGACGGTGGAGCTGTTCGTCGCGTCGACCTCCGCCCGGTCCACCTCCTTCTGCGTCGCCGCGTTGTTGATGCGCACGGCGATCCGGTCGTTCTCCGCGGTGAGCGCGGTACCGGACGGCACCTTGGTGTTGGCGGCGAGGATGCCGGGGCCGAGGTCGCGGAAGCCGTTGAGCAGGCCGTAGAAGTAGTCGGTCCCGTCACCGGTCCCCGGCCACGTGTCCGAGGCGTAGTTCGCCTTGAGCGTCTCGTCCGGGAAGGGGGACGGCTCGTACGCCGGGTCGGAGGCGTCCGCCGCGGCGGTCACCGAGGTGGTCACCGAGGTGGTCGCGGGCGCGTCGTCCGAGGTACCGGCCAGGGTGACCGCGGTGACGGTGGCCGTGTGCGCCCCCGCCTTGCCCGCGGTGCTGAGCAGCGCGGTGCCCGTCGTGCCGGAGACGTGCGCGGTGGTCCCGTCGTTCAGGGCCACGGTGTAGCCGATGACCGGGAACCCGCCGTCGCCGGCCGGCCGCCAGGTCACGCGGACCTGCCTGCCGTCGGTGACCACACCCGTCACGCCGGGCTTCTGCGGCTTGCCGCCGCCGGTCACCACGGGTGCCGTCGCGGCGCTCTGGCGCGAGGCGCCGAACGTGTTCACCGCCTGGACGCGCGCGGTGTACGACCTGCCGGCCCGCAGCCAGGTGAACGTGGTGCTCCGGCTCGCCGGATCGCCGATCTCGATCTGGTGGCCGTCGCTGAGGGCGATCCGGTAGCCGGTGACCGGCGAGCCGCCGTCGTCCGCGGGCGCGGACCAGGCGACCGTCACGCTGGTGCCGGACGACGTGGCGGAGACCGCGTCGGGCGCGGCCGGCACCGTCCCGGGCTTCGTGGCGAGGGCGGACATGGCGTGGCGGAGGGCGTCGTAGCGTGCGGTGAGCGTGCCGTCCGTGGCCGTGCCGTCCGCGACGGCGGTCTTCGCCGCGGCGAGCGCCGCGGTGAAGGCCTTCCACGACGCGTCCGTGTAGCGGTCGTTGTCGAGGGCGGACGCGGTGGCGACCAGGTCCTCCAGCTTCAGCCGCGGGAGCGGGATCAGCTGGCCCGCGGCCAGGGTGAGGCTGCGGGTCTGGGTGTCGACCTCGAGCTGGGTCGCGTCATCGGCGGTGACCAGGGTGCGTGCGGCCGCGAGTTCACGCCCGTACACACCGAAGTCGATCGCGTCGTAGCGCTCCGCGTCGGCGGAGAGCCCCTCGTACTGCTCGATCGCCTTCCGCAGGGCGGACTTGTCCGTGACGGCGGGCGTCTCGACGTGGGTGAAGGTGATCCGGCCCAGGTTCGCGACGTACGGGTGCGAGGAGTCCGGGTTCGTCGTCAGCCGCAGGTAGACGGTGTGCGTGCCGGTGACCGCCTTGGGCAGCGTCACGCTCGTCGTCCCTCCGGAGGACCACGCGGATCCCGTGACCGGCAGCGGCACGGTCGCGTACGGCGTGCCGGGGTTGGCCGTGTCGAAGGAGTCCAGGTAGAGCTGGACGGCGGAGCCGGTGCCGCAGCGGGCGGAGTTGTTGACGTAGGTGATCGTGACGGTGCTCTTCGGGGAAGCGCCGAAGTCGATGTCCCCGTAGTCGAGCCAGGCGCCGTTGTAGGTACCGCCGAGGTCGGTCGTGGAACCCGAACCCGTCCAGCCGACGGGCTCGCTCTTGAGGCCGCCGCCGCTGTTGGAGCGCCACGCGGTGGCGTCGAAGCCCACCGGGGCGTCGGCGGTCTGCGTCAGGGCCAGCGAGTAGACGTTGCCCACGTAGGGCTGGGAGGCCGTCTGCGTGCTGGAGACGAACGCCGCGTACACGTCCTGGACGCCGGTGAAGACGCTCGGGTCGAGGTGCACACTCGTGGTGGCGATGGTTCCCCAGCCCGATCCGCTGTAGTCGAGCGGGATGTCGACGCTCTTCGCGCCGTCCTTCGAGCCGAGGTGCAACTCGATGTGCGAGTCCGACGCGGCCCGCGACTGGGGCTTGTCATAGCGGACGGTGACGGTGTCGGCGCCGTTGCGGAGGTTCGTGTCCTTCCACTGCGCCCACGCGCCGTTCGTCACGTTCTCGAAGATGCCGTTGCCGAGGTTGAGCGGCAGCGAACCGTTGCCGGTCGCGGCGCTGTTGACCGCGGTCAGCGTGGCGAGCGTGGTGGTGGGGGACGTCGAGACCTCGTACGGCGAGAACTGGTACCAGTCGAAGTTCGACACCCACTGCTGGCCCGACGGGGCATGGAACACGAACGTCGCGCTCTTCGCGTCCAGCAGGGCGTCGGCGTCGGTGACGGCCGCCTGCACCGTCGAGTAGTACTGCCAGCCGCCGGTGCCGGGGAGCGAGACGGTGGCCACGACCGGGCCGTCGGCGGCGCCTGCGTGGATGTCCACGCTGCTCGGCTTCGCGTTCGTCGCCTGCGAGTTCGCGTAGCGGACCGAGACGGTCCGCGGGGCGACCCCGCCGAAGTCCAGCTTGGTGAACCGCTCCCACGATCCCTCGGTGACGCCACCGAGGTTGCCGTCGGAATTGTTCCGCTCGCTGATGAGGCTGGGGCCCTCCTTCTGGTCGGGGCTCTCGGCCTGCAGGACGGCGTAGCCGCCTTCGTCGATGGTCAGGGCGTCGATGGCGGTCTGCAGCGCGTCCTGCGTGGCCATGATCGTGCCCGTCACGGAGGAGGTGTCCGCGAGGACGGTCCGCGCACGCTCCAGGGCGGACTGGAACAGGTTCCAGGAGCCGTAGGAGTAGTTGGCGCCGCGCACCAGGGACGCCTGGTCGACGAGCGCACCGAGCACCTTGCGGTGCACCGCGGCGGCGGAGATCAGGAGCGGGTCGGTCGGGGAGATCCCGGTGCCCGTCACCGTCGAGGCCCGCACTCCGTGGGCGAAGGCCGCGTCGCGGAACGTGATGCCGAAGCGCACGTCGGTCCGCGTGGTGCCGGTGAGCGACAGCGTCGCCGTCCGCTTGTCGCCGACGCGCAGGTCGGCCGTGACGCCGTCCGGCAGGCCGGTCACGCTCGCGGCACCGCTCTTGGTGAGGCTCGTCCCCTTGCGGGCGTCGAACGACGCCGGTCCGTCCAGGGTGAGCTGCACGCTGTCGTCCACGCGGCCGTCCGCGGCGGTGTCGACGGTGCCCGGGCGGGCGGAGACGACGGTGTCGCCCTTGTCCGTTCCCGTGTCGCCGTCACCCGTGTCGCCGGAGTCGGTGTTCAGCGAGTACGCGGGCTGGGTCTTGGCACCCCACTGGGAGGGCTTGGAGCCCATCGTGAAGTCGAGCGTTCCGCCGGAGATGATCTGCGAGTAGTCGAGCCACGTGTTGTCGAACCGCTTGCCGTTCAGCTTCGCGCTCTGCACGTAGTAGGTGCTCGGCGAGACGCCGTCGGCGTTCACCGTGAACGTGGAGCCGTTGGCGTAGGTGATCGTCGTGGAGTCGAAGAACGGGCTGCCGATCTGGAACTGGCTGGAGCCGGCGGTCACCGGGAACAGGCCGAGCGCCGCGCCGACGAACATGGTCGACATGGTGCCCGCGTCGTTGTCCATGGTCGGCAGGAAGCCGTTCGGGGAGAGCTTGTAGACCTGGGTCCTGACCGGCGGGGTGAACTGGCCGCCGGAGCTGGGGGCCTCGTTCGTGGAGCCCGTCGCGATGTATCGGTTCCAGGTGCTGCCGGTGTAGATGGAGCGCACCCACTTCTGCGTCAGGCTCGGCTCGCCGACGTAGTTGAAGAGGTACGGGGCCTGGAGGTCGATCTCGTTCGCGTTGGAGTGCAGCATGGTCGAGCCGTCGTCGACGGTGGAGTCCTCGCCGAACATGTGCTCGACCGCGGCCTTGCCGGCCTTCGGGCCGCCCATGGCGTCGATGAGGCCGCCCATGTCGTAGGCGTCGTACCAGTGGTACTGCCAGAGCGTGCCCTGGTAGAGACCGGCCGCCTCGAACCTCTCGTAGTCGGCGCTCTGCCAGTCGCCGTTCGCGGCGCGCGGGGTGAGCAGGCCGACCTTGGTGCCGTCGGCCGCCGTCCAGGCGCCGGACTTCACCAGGTTGTCGATCGCCATCGTCGACTGGGTGCGCAGCTTCTTCGCGTCGTCCTTCTTGCCGAGCGCGTCGGCGATGACGGACAGCGCCCACTGGTCGTAGCCGCGCTGCACGGTCGTGCCGGGGTCACCGGTGACGTAGCCCTGCCGCAGCTGCGCGCCCGTGTAGTAGCCGCTGTACGACAGCAGCGCCGGGTAGGCCTCGTCGAGCCGGTCGAAGTTCTTGAAGCCCTTCGACAGCGCGTCGGCGACCAGCACGGCCGAGCGCTCCCACCGCACGGTCGGCACCGAGTGGGTGAGGCTGCCGAGGCTCTTGCCGGTGGTGCGCGTGTCGGCGAAGAGCTCGATCAGCGACTGGATCATGTCCCGGTAGGTGGCCGGGTCGATGTAGGCCTCGACGGAGTACTTGCGGAAGTCGTCCCAGGTGGACCATCCGTCGTAGTACGTGAAGCCGTTCGCCTGGTGCACCGCTCCGTCCGCGCCGCGGTACGTGCCGCTGGTGCTGGTGGCGTTCACCGGCAGCGCGTACATGCGGTACAGGTGCGTGTAGAACTCCTTGGTGAGCGTCGACCCGGGGTCGGACTTCGCCGAGGAGCGCACGGCGACGGCGCCGAGTGCGCTGTTCCACTCCGCCTTGGTCCGCGCGCGCGCCTGGTCGAAGGTGAGGCCGCCCACCTCGTTCTGCTGGTCCGTCGCGGCCTGTTCGGCGCTGATCGGCGACAGCGTGATGCGCAGTTCGATGTCGTTGCCGGCGGACTGGTCGAACCCGAGGACGGCACCGGTGTCGGTCCCGTCCTGCGTGGTCGCGCCGCTCAGCTTGCCGTCGTTGCCCCAGCTCTTCAGGGAGGTGACGGGGACGTTGGTGGTGGCGTCGTAGTACAGCTTGTACGAGGCGCCGTTGAACGACCCGGCGATGAGACCGCTGATCGACGTGGTCCCGTTCGGGAGCGTCGTCGCCTTCATCGTCGAACGGGTGCGGCTGGTGTAGTTGTTCGCCAGGTCGAGGACGAGCTCGGGGTTCGACCCGGCGGGGAAGCTGTACCGCTGCAGCGCCGTGCGCGTGGTCGCGGTCATCTCGGCCTTGACGGTGCCGGAGTCCTGCTTCACCGACGACGCGGTTCCCGAGACGGCCCCGAGGCCCACCTGGTAGGAGCCGGGCGTCGCGGTCTCGTCGTCGTGGCTGTACGGGTGGGCGTACGTGCCGCCGGCCGGGCGGCTGTCGTACTGCACGGAGGTCGGGACGACGAGCAGGTCGCCACCGCCTCCCGAGCCGCCGACGCCGTCGAGGTTCGTCGCGGTGAAACCGGCGATGTGGTCCTCGTTGTAGTCGTACCCGGTGTGGTTGCGGTTCGGCGTGGTCAGCGGGTTGACCTTGGCCAGACCGTGGGGCGCCTGCGCGCCGGGCATGTCGTTGCCGTCGTCGCCGGCGGTCGACACGAACGGGTCGACGAGTTGCGTCCAGTCAGTGCCGCCGGACGTCTTCGCGGACGAGGCCGTGCCAGGCGCTGCCACGGCCGCGCCGCCACCGGCCAGCGCGGCGAGGCCGAGCGCTCCGGTGAGGACCGCGGCGACCGTCGCCCGCAGAGGCGAGCGGCGCCCGCGGGCGGTTCCCCGAGGGACCGCACGGGGCAAGGGGGGATGGGATCTGATGGGCACGTACCTCTCCAGCGTCGCGATGCGCACGCTCGGTCCGGCCCTCTTCAGTAGACAACGTTGTCAGCCCGAAACGCCGGGCGTGCGACCCAGTGCCATAGGAGCGTGGACACAGGGGATCGCACCCGCCGCGTTCACGACCGTCCGCCATCACACACGGCAAATGCGTACAGCGGGGAAAGAGAATGCGTACATCGTGTGCGTGCCGGGTGCCGCGGGGGCGACGCGGCGCCGCCTCCGGAGCCGCCGAGCAAACGCCGGGCCCGTTCCCTGCGGTGAGGGTCCCGGCCCGACGGCCCGACCCCGGCCGACGAGGTGTCAGAGACCAGCGGACGGGATCTCCCGATAAGCGCCCATGTGCCCGATTGCCCTCCTGGGTACCGGGATTGCCCTGCTGACCTGCCGTGGGGCATACTCCGTGCGCCCGGCTTTGCCTCCGCTTTGCCGAAGGCCGCTCCGAGTCCCCCCACCTGCACCCACCCGGCGGTGCCGCTCCCGGGGGTGTTCGCCGTGTCCTGTCCCCGTGCCCGGTAGGGATTGTGCCGATGGGTGTGATTCTGCGCGCGCTGCGCGCCCTCATCCTGCTCTGCGGGTTCTATCTGCTGAGCGTCGTCCTTCTCGCGGCGCTGATCGGCCTCGACGCCGCGCTGCTCACCGAGGTCCACGGCCTGCTCGCCGTGAAGATCGTGGCGGTCTCGGTGCTGCTCGCCGTCCCCCTGGTACGCGGCGTGTTCGTGCTGCGCACGCCCAGGGACGAGGATCCGCCCGGCATCGAGGCGGCCGAAGAGGACGAACCCCGGCTGTGGGCGCTGGTACGGGAACTCGCACGGACGATGGGCACCCGTGCCCCGGACCGGATCCTGCTCACCGCTGACGTCGAGGCGGCGGTGAGCGAGCGGCCCCGCATGCTCGGGCTGCTCCCCGGTCCCCGCCGGCTCCACCTCGGCGTGCCGCTGCTGGCCGGTCTGACCGAGGCGCAGTTGCGGGCCGTGCTCGTCCACGAGTACGGCCACTTCACCGGCGGCGACACCCGGTTGTCGGCGCTCGTGGTGCGCGGCCGGAGGCAGATCGGCCGCGTCGTGGAGGGCTTCCACGCCCGCGCCGACGGCAAGGTCGCCGCCGAACGCGCCCGCCAGGAGAGGGCCGCGGCCGGGCGCATCGCGAAGGGCAGGAAGCCCGAGGCGGTGGACACCCGCCGCACCGGCGCGCTGTACCGCTCGATGGCCGCCGTCTTCACCTGGTACGGCAGGCTCTACCTGCGGGCGTCGATGTCCACCGCCCGCGCCCAGGAGTTCGCGGCGGACCTCGCCGCCGCCCGCGTCGCCGGCCGCGAGGCGACCGCCTCGTCGCTGCGCGACATCCCGGCCCTCGCCGCCGCCTACGACGTCTACGTCGACTCCTACGCCACGTTGGGCCTGTCCGTACGGCTGCTGCCGCCACACGGCGAGTTCTTCGGCGGCTTCAGCCGGCTGCTCGCGGCCCGCGAGGGCGATGCGGCGCCGTCGCGCGCCTGGCTCCGACCGGCGCCCGTCTCGCCGTACGACTCGCACCCGCCGATCGCCGAGCGGGTGCTCCGGATCGAGTCACTGCCCGCGGACGGCCGCGTCGCGGCGGCTGAGGGCGCGGCATCGGCGCTGCTCACCGACGCCGCGCGCACGTGGGCGGCGTTGGAGGAGGCGGTACTGGAGGCCGAGAT
The DNA here is from genome assembly GCF_044753585.1 of Streptomyces sp. NPDC088354. Classification (NCBI taxonomy): domain Bacteria; kingdom Bacillati; phylum Actinomycetota; class Actinomycetes; order Kitasatosporales; family Streptomycetaceae; genus Streptomyces; species Streptomyces sp. NPDC088354. Next base: position 61,311 of record NZ_JBIVNJ010000027.1, read on the forward strand.
CCTGGCCTTCGAACACGCCACCGGGTGGCCGGAACTGCTGAACGCCGCGATGGCCGGCGCACTGTCGTCCGCGCACACGCCGCTGCACCAGGTGCTGGCCCAGTACACCGGGCGGCCCGCGACACTGCCCGCGCTGCTCGACGTGATCGACGACGGCAGGCTGTGGCGGCTCGCCGAACGGCTGCCCTTGTCCAAGGAGGCGGCGGCGGCGAAGGGCCGCGCGTTCCGCGCGTTCGCCCGGCCGATGCTGACCGACGGACTGAGGGCGATGGTGCTGACCGAGTTCAGTGCCCGCTCGCTGCTCGGATGGGAGTTCTCCTGGTCCCGCCCCGCCGCCGTCCGGCTGCCCGACTCCCTTGCCTGGGACGCCTCGGGGATCCCGTCGGAGGTCGGGTCCGAGCCGGCGCTGGCCGCCGCCGTCGCCGCAGCGCTCGCCGACCGTCCCGACACCGGTCCCCTGCGGGCACTGCTGGCCGAGGATCTGCCCACGCCCGCGTGAGCGGCATCCGCCCGGCCGGGCACCGGGCTCCCCTCCTTTCCACGTCACCCCACCCACGAACGGAACCACAGCTTTCATGACCGTCCTGTTCTGGATCCTCGCCGCGCTGGCCGTCCCCACCCTGCTCTTCGGCGGATGGCTGGCCGTCGTGTTCCTCAAGACGTTCTTCTCGTCGACCCCGGACGAGGAGGACACCCGGGCCGAGGAGGCCGCGCGGACGGCGCACGGGCTCGGGCTGCTGCCCGCCGAGCGGCAGGACGTCGAGCACGCCTCCGCCCTGCCCGAGGACTGGGCCGCCGCCCTCACCGCCGTCAGCGGCGGTGACTGGGAGCCCGCCGCGGCATTGCTCCGGAGCGTCGGCCGGGACTGGGAGCGCAGGTCCGCGGTCGCGTACCTGCTTGCCGAGAAGGCCGCCGAGGACGACGAATGGCTGCTGGCATGGGAGTCCGCGCGGGCCGGCGACCAGGACGCGGCCGTGGTCCGGGCGCGCAGCACGGTCGTGCTCGCCTGGGAACTTCGGGGCGGAAAGAGGGCCCAATACACGACGCGGGAGCAGTTCGACGGCTTCCACCAGACGCTGAAGGAGGCTCGCGCGGACATCGAGCGGGCCGCCGCCCTCAACCCCGACGACCCGACGCCGTACATCACGGAGATCTGGGTCGCGCTGGGCCTCGGCTACCCCCATGCCGAGATGGACAGGCTGTGGGACGAGATCACCGCCCGGGCCCCGCACCACTACGAGGCGCACTTCTCGGCCCTTCAGTACTGGTGCGCGAAGTGGCGGGGTTCGCAGCGGCTGGCGTCCGAGTTCGCCGAACGGGCGGCGAGCCGGGCCCCCTTGGGCAGTCTGCTGACGGCGATGCCGCTCATCGCGCACTTCGAGCACGACGAGTCGGACGACACCGCCGCCGACAACACGCCCGAGATGCGGGCCCGGGTCGATGCGGCCCTCGCGGATGTGGCCGCCGCCGACCCGACGCACCCGCGTCTGGTCGAGCTGCGCCATCTGCTCGCGTTCTATCTGCGCCTCCAGGACCGCGACGAGGCGGCCCTGGAGCAGTTCAAGCTGGTCGACGGATACATCGGCGCCCTGCCCTGGCGCTACCGCGCGGGCTCCGCGGCCTACTACTGCGCGTTCCGCGACGCGACGGCCCAGGCGGTGGCGGACGCGGCCTGACGGAGCCCGGAGCGGGACGGCGCCGGGGACCTTCTTGACGCCGTCGCGCCCCGCGGGGGCATACTCGGCCCCTCGGGCATCGGCGCCCGTGGGCAGCGGGAGGTACGCGATGGTGTCGTCGTCGGGGACGGAGCCCCGGAGGATCACGATCCATGACGTCGCCCGGTCCGCCGGGGTGTCGCGGCAGACCGTGTCGCGGGCGCTGAACGACAAGGACGAGATCGACGGGCTGACCAAGCAGCGGGTGCTGGACGCCGCCCGCGAACTGGGCTACCGGCCCAGCCGGTTCGCCCGGGGGCTGGTCCGGCAGGACACCACGACCATCGGCCTGGTGATCCCGGACCTGCTCAACCCGTTCTTCACCGAGGTCGCCGCCGCGGCGCTGGAGGCGGCACGCGCCCGCGGCTGGCACGTCGTCGTGTACGACACCGGCGACCGCGCCACCGAGGAAGCGGGCACGCTGCAGGTGATCTGCTCGCAAGTGGACGCGGTCGTGGGGTACTTCAACAGCCCGGAGAGCGAACTCGAGCACTTCACCCGGGGCATGCCGGTGGTACTCATCGGCCGTGAGCACCACACCGCGCGGTTCAGCTCGATCCGGGTCGACGGCGAGGCCGGCTTCCACGCGGCGGTCGCGCACCTGGTGGGCCGGGGGCACCGCCGCATCGGCATGCTCGACCACGACGGCCGCGCCGAACCCAGTGTCCGCAGGGCATGGTTCGCGGCGGCCGCCGCGGCCCACGGGCTCGGCACGGACGCGGTCATCGGCTCCGCCCAGTCCGCCGAGGGCGGCGCCGCGGCGCTGCGGACCCTGCTCGGCCGCCATCCCGATGTCACGGCGGTCCTCACCTTCAACGACATCATCGCCATGGGCGCCCTGCGCGAGGCGCGCCGCTCGGGCCGCCAGGTCCCGGGCGACTTCGCCGTGATCGGCTTCGACGGCCTGCAGCTCGGCACGCTCGTCGAACCCGCGCTGTCCAGCGTCGCCCTGGACACCCGGCGGCTGGGCTCGCTCGCCATCGACCAGGCGGCCCGGCTGCTGTCGGGAAGCGAGCCGCTGGCCGCCGAGGAGCTGGTCGTCCGGGCGGAGTTGCTGCTGCGCGACTCCGCGTGACGGGAAACGCTCAGACCACCGCCCACACCCCGGCGCCGATGACCGCCGCGACGTAGACGGCGGTCGCCAGCAGGACCAGCCGGGTCCGCGTCGCCTCGCTCCACCGCGTCCCCGACAGCAGCCGGGCCAGCACGGGCAGGACGAGCACGGCGTGCAGGCTCACCGCGTGCAGGGGCTTGAGCGGGGCCGTGGAGTGGTAGGCGGCCTCCTGGTGGCCGGTACGGGTGAGGTACACACCGCGGGCGATCATGGCGGCGCCGGAGGCCAGGCCGACCAGCAGGATCGCGAAGCCGGAACGCAGGGCCGGGGCCATGCCCGCGGGCCCGGCGGGACGGTGGCGGAAGGCCGCCGCGGCGAAGGCGCCCAGCACGACGACCAGGACACCGCCGCCCACCGCCAGCGTCATGGAGACCGCGGTGTCGAAGCCGGTCTCCATGTCGAGGTGCGAGGGCACCCGCCGCCACGCCTGCAGCGTGATGCCTCCGGTCTCGACGACGCAGTCGGCCGCGAACACCGTGAGCAGGACGGTCCGCCGGCGCTCCGCGACGCGCAGGTACGAGGTGACCCAGGCGACGGCGATCAGGGTCAGCCCGAAGGAGACCCCGAAGGTGACGGGCTTGCGCCAGGACACCGGGCCGTCCCAGGGGCCCCCGTCGACGGCGAGAACCGCCAGGTGGAACAGGCCCGACGCGACCAGGAGCGCGCCGGTCGCGTACGCGCCGCGCTCGGCCGCGCGGGGAGTGCGCGACGCCTGCCGCGGACTGAGGGTGGTGGTCGCCATGGCCCCAGCCTGCCGGGGGTGCCGCGGCCGGTCGTCCTCCGCCCGGAGGCCGGCCGCGTACGCCCCCGGGAGCAGCCGGACGGCAGTGCCGCGGAGGTCAGCGGTGTGCCGCGTGCGCGATTCCCGTGGAGGCCGCCACGCGGTCGAGCAGGTACACCGCCCCGACGCAGACGGCGATCCACACCGAGAGGATGACGACACCGCGGGTGAGGCCGTCGTGGTGGAAGTAGGCGAGCCCGTCGAGCGCGCGGACGCCGACACCCGCCGGCATGACCGAGGCGAGGGGCTCCAGCCAGCCAGGGAGGAAGTCCGGCGGAAGGACGCCGCCGCTGGTGGCGTTGCCCATCACGAGCATGAAGATCGAACCGAGGAGGACGCCGATCGGGCCGAAGGTTCTGATCAGCATGATGGTGGCCGCGGCCACGGCGCCGGCCATGAGCGTGACCACGCCCATGATGCCGAGGAACGAGCCCGGAATCGCGCCGAAGGCGGTGCAGGCGATCAGCGCGGTCGCCACGCCGCCGACGACGGCGAAGAGCGTGAGGCTGAGCATGCGCTGGCCGAACGAGAGTCTCGGCGCCACCTGGTAGGTCACCTGCCCGAACAGGAAACCGGCCAGGACCAGGCCGAACGAGGCGTAGAAGACCGACAGCCCCCTGCTGTCGCCGTCCGACAGGGGGAGGATGTCGACCACCGGGATCTTGTGCCCGTCGCCGTGCGGCACCGCCGCCAGCGGTGCGACCAGGGCGGAGACCGCCGGGCCGTTGGCGCCGGCGTAGACGATCCTGGGCTTGCCGCCGTGGGAGAGGTAGGCCGCGTAGGCCTGGCGGTGTTCGACGGCCTGCCGGGCGGAGGCCTCGTCCGGGTACCGGTCGATCTGGAACGCTTCGGGCGCGAGACGCTGGAGCCGCACGTCGAACAGGGCCGCCGAACTGTCGGAGGCGGCGACCGCGACGGGCAGCCGGTGCGCCGTGGGGGTGTGGAAGGCGGCGAGGAAGACGCTGACGAAGGCGAGGCCGATGATCAGCACCGTGAAGACGGGCTTGACCACCGCCTGCGCCCCGGTCATCCCCGGCCGGGACGGCGGGGCGTCGGTCTGCGGTCCGGGCACATGACGGTGCCGATGGCGCTCCGGCAGGGGATGCTCCCCCTCCAGGGGGTGGGCATCGCGTATGGATACGGTGTCGGACACGGTGGCCGTCCTCCTGCAATATAAGCTGACTTATATAAGCTAACAGACAATACGGAGGGGCGACCGTCATGGCCGTCGGCAACCCGGGCGACCGCTTGGGCTATCTCATCTGGCAGCTCTCCCAGGCGTACATCCAGCGGCTGGAGCAGGCGCTGCGTCCCCTTGGGCTGACCCAGACGCAGTACAGCGCCCTGATGCGGCTGACGCTGGACGGTGCTCTGTCGGGCGCCGAGCTCGCACGCCGCTGCGGGGTCACCGCCCAGTCCATGGGCAGCGCACTGCAGGGGCTGGCCGATCGCGGACTGGTCGAGCGGCACGCGCATCCCACGCACGGCCGGATCATCGAGATCCGGGTCACACCGTCCGGCGCGTTGCTCGCCGAGCAGGGCGAGCAGGCGCTCCTGCCGTGCGAGGAGGAGGCGCTGGCCCCTTTCGAGGACCGCGAGAAGGCGCGGCTCAAGGCCGATCTGCGCCGCATGCTGAGGACACTGAGCCCGCACGCACTGCCGCCCGAGTGACGGCGCTTTCCGCGCCGCGGGAGCGGGGTGCGCTTCCGGCCGCGTCGGCGCGGAGGAACGCGCCGCGACCGACCGGGGCGCGGCCCCGGTCACGCCGGGACGTGGCGGCCCTGAGTGCGGGCTCGGTACGGGCGTGCGCGACCGGCTGCTCGTCGGCGTCGGCGCGCGTACGGGCAGGGCGCATCGGGGTGCGGGACCTCCCCCCGCGGCGTACACCTCGGGAGCGCGGCACCGGCCGCCACGGCGGTACCGCGCTCCCGCACCGGGGGTCAGACCCTGGCGGTCACGTACTCCTTGCCGGCGGCGTTCTCGACGACCACCTCGGAGATGTCGTCCGGGGCCACCGCCGCCGAACCGTCCAGGCTCACACCGCGCTTCTCACCGGCCTCGGGGACCACCCAGCTGCCGGCGATCTCCCGGTGACCGGCCTTGTCGACCACCACCAGCCGGCAGCGCTCCCCCGCGGGGATGCCGCTGACCGACGCGTTGAGCCGGACCCACGCACTGGCCGGGGTCACCTTCACGGTCATCCGGGCGTCGGTGGCCGGGTCGGTGACCGAGGCGACCTTGACGCCGGGCTGCCCGGTGGCCACCGGGGGGCTCGCCACCTCCGACGTCCCGGTGTTCTGCCCGATCACCACACCGCCGAGGATCAGGACCGCCGCGGCGGCCGCCGCCGCCGCACCGGCGGCCGTCCATCGTCGGCGCTGCACCCCCGTGCGCTCGGAGCGCAGCTGCCGCAACGTCCGCTGCAGCAGCAGGTCACCGTCGTCCGGCGGACCGTCGAGGAAGGCCTCCGGTGGGACTTCACCGAGCGCCCGCTCCATCTCGCGGAGCTCGTCGACTTCGGCCTGGCAGCGGTCACAGGCGGCGATGTGCTCCTCTACGGCACGCACCTCCTCGTCGTCGAGCGCACCGAGGACGTAAGCGGTGAGCGTCCCGCTGTCGTGCTCGTGTTCCGTGCTCATGCCGCCACCTCCCGCAGCGCGACCGGCTTCTTGGTGTAGAACTCCCGCAGCGCCTTGAGGGCGTAGTGGGACCGGGACTTGACCGTTCCCGGCGGTATCCCGAGGATCTCCGCCGCCTCGGCGACGGTCTGCCCCCGGAAGTAGATCTGGTAGAGCACGTCCCGGTGGTCGGGCGAGAGCCGGTCGAGGGCCTCCATCACGACCATGGAGTCGACCACGGCCTCGGCGTGGTCGCGCTCGACCGGCGGCGTGGCCGGGGACTCGGCCACCTCCTGCGGGCGGGCGGCCTTCGCGCGGAACCGGTCCGTGATGATGTTGCGGGCCACCGTCAGCAGCCAACCACGCACCGAGCCCTTGCCGTTGACCAGCGCGTCCGGGTGCCGCCACGCGCGGATCAGGGTCTCCTGGACGACGTCCTCGGCCGCGGCGCGATCGCCGGTGAGCCGGGTCGCGTACGCGAGCAGGGCTTTGCCGTGTTCCTCGTAGAGCGCCCGTATGAGCGCCTCGTCACTCGTGCCCTGGCTCTGACGAGTGCGCGACCACAATGCCGCCATCCACTCACTCCGTCCTCTCCCGATCCGTGTCGCAGATCCCTCACGGCGGACACGGGACGGGGCGGGAACGGGTTCACGTGACCCGCACCACATCGGGCGCGGGGCGCGCCCTTGTACCGGGTTGCTTTTCCCCGCCCGCCCTCCCCCAACCTTCGGCCGGGGGTGCCCCCAGCCCTGTGAAGTCAGTGACCCCGGCGCGCGTTGCGGGGTGGGCCGGGTGCGGGGCCTCCGGGGCCGGCCATTCTGGACAGCACATTTAGGTGCCTCCGGCACGATCTGTTGATCACCCCGGGTCATGCATCCACATATGCTCCACAGTCCAGAACACCCACCCTCCCCCAGCCTCCGGCCGGGGGTGCCCCCAACTCCCCCGCCCCCTCGGTTTCGTCATGCGCCTGATCCCCGGTGGGGGGTATGGAGGCGGACCGTGCTCGGGCCACCGTTGGCGCGGCGCCGTCCAAGGGCGCGGCCGTCGGGGAAACCTGGTCCGACCGCGCGCCGCGTCCCCTGATGGCCTGACGGAGTGGCAGGAGGTCATAACAACTCATAACGTACTTTTCCGGGTGGCTGCGCAGGCCGCCAGGAAGGCAGGTGCGGCAGTCATGACACTTCGTCGGGCCCCCGCGGCCGCGGCCGCGGTCGCCACGGCCGCCGTCGTCGTGGGGCTGTGCGGCGCACCCGGGGTCGAGGCCGCGGACGCCCCGCTCCTGGTGCGTCCCGGGGAGTCGATCCAGGCGGCGGTCGACCGCGCGAAGCCGGGCGACATCATCGAGATCGCGCCCGGGACCTACCCGGGGAGCGTCAGCATCACCAAGCCCCGGCTGACCCTGCTGGGCGCCGGGCGCGAGACCGTGATCACGCCCAGCGAGAAGGGCACCGAGAACGCCTGCGCCGCGGCCGGTCACGGCGTCTGCGTCACCGGTACGGAGCAGAGCCCGCTCACCTATGTGCGGTTGCGGTCGCTGACCGTCTCCGGTTTCAGGAAGAACGGCGTCGACGCCACCTGGACCGACCGCATGGAGGTGAACCGGGTCACCGCGCGTGCCAACGGCCAGCAGGGCATCAGCCAGCAGCGGTCGGTGCGCGCCGTGTTCCGCGACAACGTCGCGGAGAACAACGGCGAGTCGGGGATCTTCCTGGCCAACGCGGTGGACGCCGAGGGCGGGGCGCTGGACACCAAGCACACCCTGATCGCCGACAACGAGCTGTCCGGCAACCGGATCGGCCTCGTGCTGCGCCGGGTGCGGACGGTGGACGTCGAGTACAACGACATCACCGCCAACTGCGGCGGCGTCTTCGTCGTCGGCGACGAGGGCGTGCCGCGGGCCGGGTCGCTCACCGTCTCCCGCAACCTGGTGGCGGCCAACAACAAGTTCTGCCCGGCCAACGCCCGCCTGCCGTTCATCCAGGGCGCCGGCATCGTGCTGACCGGCGCCGAGAAGACCCAGGTGACCGACAACCGGGTCGTGGAGAACATCGGCACCTCGCCGATGTCCGGCGGCATCGTGCTCTTCCGCAGCGTGGTGGGCGCCCCCAACACCGGCAACTCCGTCCGTGACAACACCGCCATGGGCAACAGCCCCGCCGACCTGTCCGCCGACGACCAGAGCAAGGACAACGTGTTCAGCGGCAGCACCTGCCGCGTCTCCCAGCCGAAGGGCCTGTGCTGACGATGAGCCTGACCGAGACCACCCCCTCCGACACCACCGGCGCCGCCTCCGCGCAGGGCGCGATGCGCCTGCGCGAGCTCGTCTTCGGCGCGGCCTGCGCCGCCGCCGTCCGGGCCGCGGCCCGGCTCGGTGTCGCCGACGCGCTCGGCGACCAGCCGGCGACCTGCGACGAGCTCGCGGCGGTCGTGGGCGCGGAGCCGCGCCCGCTACGCCGGCTGCTGCGCGCGCTGTCCTCCTACGGGGTCTTCCTGGAGCAGCCGGACGGCCGCTTCACGCACACCGACATGTCGCGGATGCTGCGCAAGGACACCCCCAACAGCCTGCACTACATCGCCCTGTGGTGCACCGAGCCGTGGACGTGGGAGGCCTGGCCGCGGCTGGACGAGGCGGTACGGCACGGCCGCAACATCTTCCCGGACATCTACGGCAAGGAGTTCTTCGACTACCTGCACGACGACGCGCAGGACAGCGCCAAGGTCTTCGACCGGGCCATGACGCATTCCAGCCGCCAGTCCGCACAGGACATCGCCGATCTGCTGGACCTGACCGGCATCTCCTCGGTCGCCGACATCGGCGGCGGCCAGGGCCACGTGCTGGCCGCGCTGCTGGAGAAGCACCCCGAGGTGCACGGTTCGCTGCTCGACCTGCCGAAGGTCGTCGCCGGCGCCGACCCGAGGCTGCGGGAGGGGGGCGAACTGGCCCCCCGCGCACGGCTGCTGCCGGGCGACTGCCGGGTGGAGATCCCGGTCACCGCCGACATGTACATCATCAAGAACATCCTGGAGTGGGACGACGAGAGCACCCGCCGTACGCTGCGCAACGTCGTGGCGGCGGGCCACCCCGGCGCCCGGGTGGTCGTCATCGAGAACCTGGTGGACGACACCACGTCGATGCGGTTCACCACCGCGATGGACCTGATGCTGCTGATGAACGTCGGCGGTCAGAAGCACACCCGGGACAGCCTGACCGGGCTGATGACCGAGGCGGGCCTCGCCGTCGGCGAGGTCACCCCGGTCAACCCCTTCCTGCACGCGATCCACAGCACGATCGGGCGGGTGTGAGTCCGGGTCAGCCGGTCATCTCCCGTACCAGCGACGTGGTGTGACGGCCCGCCCGGAACTCCGGGCGGGCCAGCACCGTGCGCAGGAAGTCCGCCGTGGTGCACACGCCCTCGCCGCGCACTCGCAGCTCCTCCAGGACGCGGTCCATCCGGGCCAGCGCCCGCTCCCGGTCCGGTGCCCAGACCACGGCCTTGGCCAGCAGGGAGTCGTAGTCCGGGCCGATGCGCCAGCCCGGGTAGGCGTGGGTGTCCACCCGGACGAAGGGGCCGCCGGGCGGCACGAACTCGGTGAGCAGCCCGGGGGTGGGGGCGAAGTCGCGGGCCGGGTCCTCGGCGTTGACGCGGCACTCCACGGCCACCCCGCGCGCCACGATGTCCTCCTGGCGCAGCGTCAGCGGGTGGCCCGCGGCGATCAGCAGTTGCTCGCGCACCAGGTCGACGCCGGTGACCATCTCGGTGACCGGGTGCTCCACCTGGAGCCGGCAGTTGACCTCCATCAGGTAGAAGTCGCGCTCCGGGGTGAGGACGAACTCGAAGGTGCCGACGCCCTCGTAGCCGACCGCCACGGCGCCGCGCACGGCGGCGTCGCACATGGCGCCGCGCAGCCGGGCCGGGAGGTCGGGGGCGGGGGTCTCCTCGACGAGCTTTTGGTGGTGGCGCTGGACGGAGCAGTCGCGCTCGCCCAGGTGCACCACCGCGCCGTGCCGGTCGCACACGACCTGCACCTCGACATGGCGGGCCCCGGCGATGTAGCGCTCCAGGTAGAGCCGGTCGTCGCCGAAGACCGCGCGGGCGTGCGCCCGGGTCTCGCGGAAGGCGTCCAGCAGCCGGTCCGGTTCGGTGACGACGGCCATGCCCCGGCCGCCGCCGCCCGCGACGGCCTTGAGGATCACGGGGTAGCCGGCCTGCTGCGCGGCCTCCTTCGCCTCGGCGGGACCGTCCAGCGGCCCGGGGCTGCCGGGCAGTACGGGCAGTCCCGCCTCCGCCATCAGGGCGCGGCAGGCCGCCTTGTCGCCGAGCCGGGCGAGCACCCGCGGTGAGGGGCCGATGAACGTCAGCCCGTTGGTCTCGCAGATCTCCGCGAAGTCCGGGTCCTCGGACAGGAAGCCGTAGCCGGGGTGGACGGCCTGCGCGCCGGTGCGGCGGGCCGCCTCGATGACGGCGGGGATGTTGAGGTAGCTCGCCCGCGCGGGGGGCGGCCCGATGTGCACGGCCTCGTCGGCGAACCGGACGACGGCCGAGTCCCGGTCGGCGGTGGAGTACACCGCGACGGTGCGCAGGCCGAGTTCGCGGCAGGCGCGGGCGACGCGCAGCGCGACCTCGCCGCGGTTGGCCACCAGTACGGTGGAGAACACGGCGTTCACTCCCCTCCGGCGTCCGGTGCGGGCGCGGCGGCTGCCGGCTCCACGGCGATCAGCCGCTGGTCGAACTCCACGGGCTGCGCGTCCCCCACGACGATCTCCACGACCCGCCCGGCGACGTCAGACCCGATCGTGCTCATCATCTTCATGACCTCCAGGACGCCCACCGGCTGACCTGGGACGACGAGGTCGCCGACGCGGACGTAGGGCGCGGCCCCCGGTTCCTGGGCGCGGTAGAAGGTGCCCACGGTGGGGGCGCGGACATAGTGCGGGGTCTCGGCCGGCGGCTCGCCGGGCTCCTCGCCCGGTCGGGCCCCGGCGGTCCGCGATGTGATCCGCGGCGCCGTGCCGCCCGCCTCGGTCCCTTGGCGCTCCCGGGGTTCCGCCCACTCGATCTCGACCGAGGTCTGGCCGTGCCGCAGCCGGATGCGCCGTGGCGGGGTGGGCACCGAGCCGGCCAGTTCGGTCGCGCTGCGGCACACGGCGTCGAGCACCGGGTGCGCCGGTTGCGCGGTGGGGGCCGATCCGTTCAGATTCCTGCCCACGCCGGCGGCGTGGCCGGGCAACTTGTTGTCGCCGTGGAGCGTCATGGTGCTGCCTCCTCCTCCAGTCGTCCGAAACGGTGGAACCGGTGGAACTGGTGGAAACGATCGCGGCGTTCGGCCAGCAGCCGCTCGGGCTCCCGCGTGCGCAGTTCGTCCAGGGCGGCCGAGAGCGCGCCGCCGACATAGGCGGCCGCCGCCGCGTGGTCGCGATGGGCGCCGTCCGGCGGCTCGGGGACGACGCCGTCGACGATGCCGAGCCGCAGCAGGTCGCGGGCGTGCAGCCGCAGCGCGGCCGCGGCGAGGGGCGCGGCCTGCGGGTCCTTCCACAGGATCGCCGCACAGCCCTCGGGGCTGATGACGGAGTAGATGCCGTTGGCGCTGACCAGCACCCGGTCGGCGACGGCCAGCGCGAGGGCGCCGCCGCTGCCGCCCTCGCCGGTGATGACCGCGACCACGGGTACCGGCAGCCGGGACATCAGCCGCAGGTTCTCGGCGATGGCGAGCGCCTGGCCGCCGCTCTCGGCCTCCGGCCCGGGGTCGGCGCCCGGGGTGTCGATCAGGGTGATCACGGGCAGTCCGAGCTTCGCGGCGGTGCGCATGAGGCGGGCGGCCTTGCGGTGGCCGGCCGGGCCGGCCATGCCGAAGTGCCGCCGGCGGCGGCCGTCGAGGGTGGGCCCGCCCTTGTGGTGGCCGATCAGCATGACCCGGTGTCCGTCGAGCAGGCCGGGCCCGCCGATCACGGCCGGGCAGTCGGCGCCGAGCCGGTCGCCGTGCAGTTCGTGGAAGTCCTCCAGCAGGTGCGCCGCGTAGTCGGCGGCGGTCGGCCGACGCGGGTGGCGGGCCAGTCGTACGGCCTCCCAGGCGTCGGGCTCGGGCAGGGCGTCCACGTCGCGGACGACGGGGGCGGGTGCCCGGGGGGCCGCGGGGGGCCGCCGGGCACCGGGCCGCGGGCCGAGCAGCCGGGACAGCGCACCGCGCAGTGCGGCGCGCGGTACGACGTCGTCGACGAGACCGTGCGCGAGCAGGAACTCGGCGGTCTGGAAGCCCTCGGGCAGCTCCCGGCCGGTCGTCTGCTGCACGACCCGCGGTCCGGCGAAACCCAGGCGGGCACCGGGTTCGGCGAGGATGACGTCGGCAAGCGTGGCGTACGAGGCGGCGACGCCGCCGTAGGTCGGATCGGTGACCACGGACAGCACCAGGACACCGGCCTCGTCGAGTTCGGCGAGCACCTGCGCGGTCGCCGCCATCTGCATCAAGGACAGCGCGCCCTCCTGCATCCGGGCCCCGCCCGAGGCGGTGACCAGCAGCAGGGGGACGCGATGGCGCAGGCTGGTACGGGCCGCCAGGGTGATCCGGGCACCCACGCCGAGACCCAGACTGCCGCCCAGGAAGCGGAAGTCCATGACGGCGGCGACCACGGGCCGGCCCCCGATGGTGCCGCGCACGCACACCACGGCCTCGTCCAGGCCGGTGGTCTCCCGGGCGTCCCGCAGCCGCTGCGCGTAGGGCCGGGTGTCGGTGAAGTCCAGGGGGTCGTGCGCAGGCGGCCGCTCGCCACCCTCGGGGACGAGCGGCGCCTGCGAGCCCGGGTCCAGCAGCTGGTCCAGCCGCTGCCGGGCGGTGAGCCGGCCGTGCGCGCCGCATTCGGGGCAGACGCGCAGGGTGCGGGCGTAGCGCTTGGCGTACACGAGCGCCTCGCAGCGTTCGCAGCGCACCCACTCCGGCTCGGTGGTGGCCATGTCAGCCGCTCCGCTCCCAGCGGTAGAACTCCCGGGCCATGGCGTCCTTGGGCTCACGCCAGGTCTCGGGGTTGTACGGCAGCACGAAGGACGACAGCCGCTCGCTGATGTCGCGGAAGGCGGGGTGGTCCTTGTGCCGGGCGACCTCCGGGCCGGGCGGCCGGTCGGCCTCGACCAGGTGCAGGTAGACGTCGCCGAACTGGAAGAGGCTGCGGCCGGTGACCCCGATCAGACCGGGCAGCTCGCCCCGGTCCGAGTCGGCGAAGACCCCGGCCACCTGGTCCTCGGCGCCCGGCTTGATCCGGGCCACGATGAGCGTGCGGTAGGTGCTCATGCGCGCCCCTCGCCGTCCTTGTGGCGCTTGACGACGCGCTCGCGGATCAGCTCCAGCTGCACCTTGGAGTTCTCGTTGATGCGGTTGGTCATCGCCTCGTCGTCCAGCGGCGCGCCGGGCTTCATGGCGAAGTCCTGGACCCAGCGCATCCGGACGCCCCCGGGGGTGTCCTGGTACGACCAGTGGATGTCCATGTACTGGAACGGTCCGGTCTCGACCCGGTGCGCGCGGACCGTGCGCGAGGCGCGGTCCGCGGTGCGCTCGGAGACCCAGCTCCAGACCTGCCCGTTCTCGTCGGGGTGCATCGTCAGACGGAAGACGACCCGGTCGCCGTCGCGCTCGACGATCTCCGCGGAGGCGTACTCGCTGAACAGCTGGGGCCAGTTCTCCACGTCGTTGGTGATGTCCCAGACGAGGTCGAGCGGGGCGGGGATGGTGATCTCGTTCTCGGTGTGCCCGGGCATGAATCAGACTCCTGCCTTGAGTGAGTTGTTGACGACGTCCATGAAGGCGCCGGGGGTCTTGCACGAATCGGCGTCGCCGGCGATCGACGCGCCCCGGTCGTTCTCCAGGGCGCCGACGATTCCCAGCAGGCCGAGCGAGTCCAGGCCGTACTCGGCGAAGGGCGTGTCGGGGTGACCGGCCAGCATGGTCGGTTCCACGGTGATGCCCGCACTGGACTTCATCAGAGCGGCGAGTTCGCCGTACGTGAGTTCCTTGGACATGGAGCTCTCTCCTTGGATGGACGGGACGGGCCTCAAGCCCGGACCACGAGGGCCGAGTTGGAGCCCATGAGGCCGCGGCTGAGGACCAGCGCGGTGCGCAGGTCCGCCGGGCGGGGCCGGCCGGTGACCAGATCGAGGTCGTGGCAGATGTCGGTGACGTTGGGGGTCGGGGGGACCACCTGGTCCCGCAGGGCGAGCACGGCGGCGGCCACGTCGAGCACCGGGGCGCCGCAGTAGGCGCGGCCGGTGCCGGTCTTGGGGGCGGTGACGGGGACGCGGGCGGCCCACGGTCCCAGGGCGTCGCCGAGCGCCAGCACCTCGGCCCGGTCGGCCTCGACGGTGCCGAGCGCGTCGGCGAAGACGACGTCGATGTCCTCGGGCGCGCACTGCGCTTCGGCGAGGGCGTCGCGGATCGCCCTGGCCAGGCCTTCGCGGGACCTGTCCCACTGGGAGGCCCCGGTGAAGGTGGCACCGTGCCCTGCGATGACGGCCCGGGCCTCGGCTCCGCGGCGGGCGGCGTGCTCGGCGTCCTCGACGACGAGCATGGCGCCGCCCTCGGCGGGGGCGAAGCCGCGGGCCCGGTCGGTGAAGGGCAGGTAGGCCCGGTCGGGTTCGGTCTCCAGGCTCAGTTCCCGGTAGCCGAGCTGGCACACGCCCGAGTACGGCGCCAGCGGCGCCTCGGCGGCGCCGACGACGACGGCCCGGGTGCCGGTGCCACGGGTGATGTTGCGGCAGGCGTGCGCGATGGCGTCCAGGCCGCCGGCCTCGTCGCTGGCGACGACGCCGCAGGGACCCTTGAATCCGCCGCGGATGGAGATCTGGCCGGTGCTCGCCGCGTAGAACCACGCGATGGACTGGTAGGGGCCGACGAAGTTAGGTCCCTGTCCCCACAGGTGCTGCAGTTCGCGCTGGCCGAACTCGCCGCCGCCGGAGCAGGCCGCGGTCACCACACCGATGTCGAAGGGGGCGTTCTCGTCCGGGCGCAGGCCGGAGTCGGCCACCGCCTGGTCCGCCGCCGCCATCGCGAAGTGGGTGAACCGGTCGGTCTGGACGGTGTAGCGCTCCTCGACGACCGCGGAGACGTCGAAGCCGCGCACCTCTCCGGCGACGCGCAGCGGAAGGTCCTGGCAGCCCTCGCGGCTGACCGAGTCGAGAACGGCGACGCCCTCCCGGGTCGCCTTCCAGAAGGCGTCCGCACCGATGCCGTTGGGCGCGACCACGCCTATGCCGGTGACCACCGCTCGGCTTCTCATCGCTGGCTACCCTCCGGTCGGTTGAGGACCACCGCGGACTGGAAGCCGCCGAACCCGCTGCCGACGGACAGCACGGTGCGCAGCTTGAGTTCGCGGGCGGTGCGCGGGACGTAGTCCAGGTCGCACTCGGGGTCCGGGGTCTCGTAGTTGGCAGTCGGCGGGACCACGCCGTGGGCGAGGGCGAGGGTGCAGGCGGCGAGTTCGATCGCGCCGATGGCACCGAGGGAGTGGCCCACCATGGACTTGATGGAGCTCATGGGCGTGGAGTAGGCGTGCTCGCCGAGGGAGCGCTTGACCGCGGCGGTCTCGTGGCGGTCGTTCTGCTTGGTGCCGGAGCCGTGGGCGTTGACGTAGTCCACGTCCCGGGGGTCGAGCCGCGCGTGGTCCAGGGCGCGGTCGATGGCCTCGGACATCTCCAGGCCCTCGGTGGTCAGACCGGTCATGTGGTAGGCGTTGCCGTAGGTGGCGTAGCCGCCGATCTCGCAGTAGACGCGGGCCCCGCGGGCCTGGGCGTGCTCCAGGTCCTCCAGGATGAGGACGGCGCCGCCCTCGCCCATGACGAAGCCGTCGCGGCGGGCGTCGAAGGGCCGGGAGGCGTGGGCCGGGTCGTCGTTGTTGGGCGAGGTGGCCTTGATGGCGTCGAAGCAGGCCACCGTGATCGGGGATATCGGGGAGTCCGAGGCGCCGGCGATGACGATGTCGGCGCGTCCCTCCTCGATGGTGTGGAAGGCGTAGCCCACCGCGTCCAGGCCCGAGGTGCAGCCGGTGGAGACGGTCTGCACGGGCCCGCGGGCGCCGTGCCGCTCGGCTATCTCGGAGGCGAGCGCGCTGGGTGCGAACGCCCGGTGGAGATGGGCGCCGGCCTTGGTGTGGTCGACGTCCCAGCGGGCACCGGACGCGCTGACGCGTATGTAGTCGTGTTCGAGCCGGGTGGTGCCGCCGACGGCGGTGCCGAGCGACACCCCGACCCGCCACGGGTCCTCGTCGTCCAGGTCCAGTCCGGCATCGCGCAGCGCCTCGGCGGCCGCGACGAGCGCGAACTGGACGTACCGGTCGGCGCGTTCGGTGTCCTTGGGGCTCAGGCCGCAGGCCGCGGGGTCGAAGTCGACCTCGGCGGCTATGCGGGACCGGAAACCCGTCGCGTCGAAGAGCGTGATCCCGCGGGTCGCCGTACGGCCGGCGGTGAGAAGCTCCCAGAACGCGGGGACCCCGACACCGCCGGGGGCGACGACACCTGCCCCGGTGACCGCCACCCGGCGGGTCATGACGCCGGGCCCTGGTGTGTATCGGACCCGTGAGTGGCCGCGGTGGACCCGGTGGCCTCCGTGACCTCGGTGTCCACGTGGCCGAGTTCGGGCCGCGGGGCGAGCGGGCCGAGGTGGAAGACGAGCCGGGCCTCGGTGCTGCCGACGTTGCGGAACCGGTGCCGGACGTACGGGGGGATCATCAGGCCCTGCTCGGGCCGGAGCGGGCACGGCACCCCGTCGAGGTCGACCTCCAGGGAGCCGCACTCCACGTACACGAACTCCTCGGAGTACGGGTGGTAGTGCTCACCGATCCGCTCGCCGGGCTGCACGAGCGCCACGCCCATGAAACCGCTCGTGGCGCCGACCGCGGTCGGGGTGAGCATCGCCCGCAGGTCACCGCCGCGGCGGCGGTTGGGCGCGGTGTCGCCGAGATTCACGATCGTCGGGGTGAACGGAACGTCCCGGTTGCTCCGGTCGTTCGTCAGCAGGTCATCCATGCTTCTCTCCTCCGGCCGGGCCGGCCCCGGGCGTACCCGGGGCCGGCCGGTACCTGCCGGTTGCGATGGCGGGTGTGGGGGTGGGTCAGGACGCGGGCGCGTTCACGGGGGCTCGCCGGTCGGTGAGCATCCGCATGTCGCACTCGTTGAGGAACCGCTTGAGGCCCAGGTCGCTCGAGACGTCCAGGTCCGGGCCGACGTCCAGCAGTCGGGCGAGCACGCTCGCCTTGTGCCGGCCGGCGGCCCCGACCGCGATCAGGGGCGCCTCCTCGACCGGCATCCGCAGGTCGATGAGTCGGACGACGATGTCCTCGCGCAGGTAGACCGTGCTGCGCGCGAGCGGGCCCTTCGGGTCCTCCACCGCCTGTTCGTCCTGCGCCGCCAGCATCTTGGCGACGGAGGGCCCGCAGCCGTCCTTGGCGGGGTAGAACAGGGCGTGCCGGCGCAGGGTCTCCGGCCGGTCGGCGCCCTTGGCGACGTGGTGCACGGCCGGCAGTGCCGCGCGGGCGAAGAACTCCCGTGCGGAACTGGGGTCGCTGAGGTCGCGGTGTGCCTCGAGGTAGGGGTTGATGGCCTCCTCGACCTCCTGCACCTCCGGCTGCCGCGCCACGTGGCGCAGCGCCCGGATCAGGTCGCCCTCCACCTCCACCGCTCGCACGACACGGTTGCCGTGCATGAACAGCGAGGTGCGGTGCAGCCGCGTGGTCTCGTCGACCTGCGCCTGCGGTGAGGTGTAGCCGGACAGGATGTCGGCGACCGCCGCCTCGCTGCCGGGCTTCACGGTGAAGGTGATGGCGTGGCGGTTCAGCCCGTCGCCGACCCTCGGCACGGACTGCAGGAGACCCGGCTCGTACGAGGTACGGGTCTCCCGCAGCACGCCGAAGCGCAGCGAGCGGGTGTCCTTCACGCAGCCGTGCATCGGCTGCACCATCTCCAGATGGGTCGGGCTGTCCACCCAGGCCAGGAAGTGCAGCGCACTGTCCCACTCACTGGTGATCAGCCATTGCGAGGGATTCTCGATCGACTGGCAAAGCTGGTCGCTGACGTGCCCGGGCACGGCAGCGACATGGCGGCACATTTGGTCATACGCGTCAAGAAACCGCTGCTCGGCACCGTCCTCGACATCCAGCATGAGGACGACGCGCAGGCGAGTGCCATCGAGCGCGGACTGCGAGACCTTTTCGGCCAGGGGTGTCATATTCCACCTCTTTCGAGAGCGAGCAACCCCGAGGTCCGTCGTCCATTGATCGTGCTGTGGTGGCCCAACCGGTGCGAGATATGTGATCCGATTGGGTGATGGGCGCAAATACGCTCCGTTATCGGGCATCAAGGGAGCTATGACTCCACAGGCCGAAGACCGGGTCCCGGTCCTCATCGTGGGGGGCTCCCTCGTCGGGCTCTCCACCTCAGTCTTCCTGGGCCGGCTCGGCGTCCGGCACCTCCTCGTCGAGAAGCACCCGGGAACGTCCATCCACCCCCGCGGCCGCGGCAACAACTTGCGGACCATGGAGGTGTTCCGCACGGCGGGCGCCGAGCAGTTGATCCGGCAGGCCGCCTCCGTACTCGCCGACAACCACGGCATCCTCCAGGCCGAGTCGCTGACCTCGGCCAACGCCGAGTGGCTCTTCCGGAACATCGACCCGGGCGGCCGGCTCGCCGGGATCAGCCCCAGCGGCTGGTGCCTGTGCAGCCAGAACGACCTGGAGCCGGTGCTGCTGAAGTACGCCCGCGACCTGGGCGGCGACCTGGCCTTCAGCACCGAGATGCTCTCCTTCGAGCAGTCCGCCGACGGTGCCGGCGTCACCGCCGAACTGCTCGACCGGGAGACCGGCGCGCGCCGCACGGTGCGCGCGGACTACCTGGTCGCCGCCGACGGCCCGCGCAGTCCCGTGCGCGAGCGGCTGGGGATCGGCCACAGCGGCCGGGGCGACCTGTTCGCCAACATCAGCGCCACGTTCCGGGCCAAGCGCCTGGCCGAGGCCGTCGGCGACCGGCACTTCATCGCCTGCTACCTGACCAACCCCGAGGCCGACGGGGTGCTGCTGCCCGTCGACAACCAGGAGAACTGGGTCTTCCACGCCCCGTGGCACCCCGAACAGGGCGAGAAGATCGAGGACTTCACCGACCAGCGGCTCATCGCCCACATCCGCACCGCGGTGGGCGTGCCCGACCTGGAGATCGAGATCACCGGCCGCGCCCCCTGGCGGGCCGCCGAGCGCGTCGCCGACTCCTACGGCCGCGGCCGGGTGCTGCTCGCCGGCGACTCCGCCCACGAGATGTCCCCGACCGGCGCGTTCGGCTCCAACACCGGCATCCAGGACGCCCACAACCTGGCCTGGAAGCTCGCGGCGGTCGTCGGCGGCTGGGCCGGGCCCGGGCTGCTGGAGACCTACGAGGCGGAGCGCCGCCCGGTCGCGGTGGCGACCAGCGAGCGGGCCTCGGCCCGTTCCGCCGAGCACGCCCACCCCGGGTACGCCCCGCCGGCGGGCGGCGGCCCGCAGAAGGGCGTGCTCGTGGTCGCCCTCGGCTACCGCTACCCCGAGGGCGCCTTCCTCGGCGGCGACCCCGGCCGGTCGGTCGTCCCGGAGGACTTCCGCCCGGTCGCCGAGCCCGGCGGGCGCGCCCCGCACCTGTGGGCGACGGCGCCGGACGGCGAGCGCCGCTCCACGCTGGACCTCTACGAGCGCTCCATGGTGCTGCTCTGCGGTGACGGCGCCGAGGGCCGGGCGTGGCACGACGCCGCCCGCACGGCCGGCGCGCGCCTCGGTGTGCCGCTGGCCGCGTACCGTCTCGGCGGCTCCGCCGAGGCCGACCTGACCCCGGAGGGCGACACGGACTGGGCCGCCCTGCACGGTGTGTCGCCGCGCGGCGCGATCATGGTCCGCCCGGACGGCTTCGTCGCGTGGCGCGCCGAGGACGCCGTGGACGACCCCGAGGCCACCGTGGCCGGGGTGCTGACGACGGTGCTGCGGCGCGGCTGACCGTCCGCCGGACAAGGGCCCCGCGGGGGGCCGGAACCCGTGGTTCCGGCCCCCGCGGGGCCCGCGTTCTTCCCGGGTGCGGTGGCCGGCCGCGGCCGGTCACCGCACCCGCGCGTCAGCCCGTCGAGGCGGGCGTCGACGTCGTGGCCCCGGCCGGGACGCCCGGTTCCGGCACGCCGGTCCAGGCCGGGGCGGGCCAGCCGCGCCAGGGGGCGTAGTCGGGATTGGTCACGCACCGGGCGGTGATCTCGGTCCGGGTCGCGGGGTCCACCGGGCAGCCCTTGACGACGAACTGCCGCGCGATGCCTCCGGGGAAGGCGATGCCCGTCTGCGGCGCGCGCACCGTACGGGTGCCGAGGGTGGCGTTGACGTCGATGCCGCCGGGGGCGTCGATCCAGTAGTGGTAGGCCGCGTCCTGCCGCCGGTAGGCCTCCCGGTCGTACGTGGCGGCCACGTAGGGCGCCGGCTGGTCGCGCTGGGCGTAGGACCGCAGGTCGTACTGGCCGTGGGTGTCGGCCGGGCGCAGGCCCTCCTTGAAGACCACCGCGGGCGACCGGTCGTCGGACCGGTACAGGGCACGGCAGTTGGCGCGCCAGGCGGGCGCGTCCGGGCGCATCCTGGCGAGGTCCACATCGGTCTCCGCCGCAGCGTAGAGCCGGTCGGGAACGAGGGGGCACCACTCGGCGGCGTCGGCAAGCCCGGGGGCGACGGCGTCGGCGGTGGCGCACAGCGGGAGGGCGAGGGCGCCCAGCGGAAGCGCGGCGGCGCTCAGCCGGCGCAGCATACGCAGTGTGGTCATACGATCACGATCACCCCGGTCCGGCCCGGCGCCGGGGATGCTCACCCGTTCGTCGGCGTGTCCGCGCGGCACGGCCGGCCACGCGGGACCCCCGCGCGAAAGAGGCCCCCTGCGCGCCGTTGTTCGGCGGAGTGGGGGCCTCTCATTCGTCATGGAACCAGGGGGTGTGATCCATGACGTCCTGGAACGACCGAGCCGGGTCGATGGGGTCGTTACGCACAACTATACGTCATTCCCCACCCCAGACCTCACGATGTGTGCGTGAGGTGGGCCACTGACCTTGTAAACGCAGGCGTGAAGTTCACTTTGTGTTCAACGGTCCATGACGCGCATTTCGAACCAGGTGGTCTTTCCGCGCGGCAGCAGATCCACGCCCCAGCGGTCGGCGAGCTTGTCCACCAGGAACAGCCCGCGGCCGCTGATGTCCATCTCCCGCACCGGCATCAGACAGGGCAGCGCCCGGGACGGGTCGCGCACCTCGACCCGGATCCAGCCGCGGCGGCGCAGCATGCGCAGGCCGAAGGTGCGGGCTCCGGTGTGCCGGACGGCATTGCCGACGAGCTCGGAGACGAGTAACTCGACCACGTCGTTGAACTGCGGCAGGCCCCACAGCCGCAGCACCGACAGCGCCAGCCGGCGTGCGGTGGCCGCGGACTCCGGGCGCGAGGTGAGCGGCACCTCGCCCTCGGACGGGTTCCCCACCAGATCGAGGGATGCCGCCAGTTCGTCGGCCGCCGCGGGCGGCCGCCCCGCAGCCGGGATCGTCACCCGCTGCGGCTGTTCCGATGCTCCCTGCTGCCCCGCCATGCCCTCATGATGACCGCCCCGAGCGGCGGTTCGGGGCGGATCGGGGGAATTGGCCGGGCGGAATGGGATGTTCCGAGTAGTCGTTTTGACATATGTCAAGGGCAAAAATGGATCTCCCACCATGCCCTTCACCTGCGACGACCGCGTCCTGACGGCGGCCTGTCAACCCATCCGGCGCGGGTCGCCTTAAGGTCTGCTTAAGGTTCCCTTAAGGCGACCGGGCCGGTTCCGAAGGTCACTCAACCGGGTGGGGGCTAAAGGAACTTCGCCTTGCCGGGCCCCTCCTCGACGAAGCTGCGCATGCCCGTCGTGCGGTCCTCGGTGGCGAACAGCCCCGCGAAGAGGTTGCGTTCGATCGTCAGGCCGGTCTCCAGATCGGTCTCCAGGCCGGCGTCGACCGCCTCCTTCGCGGCGCGCAGCGCCAGCGCCGGGCCGCGGGCCAGGCGCTCCGCCCAGGCGCGCGCCTCGGCGTACACCTGCTCGGCGGGGACCACCTTGTCCACCAGACCGATCGTCAGCGCCTCGTCCGCCGGCACCATGCGGCCGGTGAAGATGAGGTCCTTGGCCTTGGACGGCCCGACCAGCCGGGACAGCCGCTGGGTGCCGCCGGCGCCCGGGATCAGGCCGAGCAGGATCTCCGGCTGGCCGAGCTTCGCGTTCTCCCCGGCGATCCGGATGTCGGCGCACAGGGCGAGTTCACAGCCGCCGCCCAGCGCGTAACCCGTCACGGCGGCGACCACCGGCTTGGGGATCCGGGCCACCGCCGTGAAGGAGTCCTGCAGCGCGCGGGCCCGGACGGCCATGGCCTCGTAGTCCATGGCCTGCATTTCCTTGATGTCCGCGCCCGCCGCGAACACCTTCTCGCCGCCCCAGACCACCACGGCCCGGACGTCGTCGCGCCGGGCCGACTCCTCCGCGACCTCGCGGAGCCGGTCCTGCGTCGCGACGTCCAGCGCGTTCATCGGGGGGCGGTCCAGGCGAATGGTGCCGACACCCTCGTCGACCTCAAGATTGACTGTCATGGCCGACGAGGGTATCCGTGAACGCCCGTTTACGCTGCGACGTGCCTCACGGGCACGGCGCCCGCTGTCAGGAGGCGGCGGTCCACTCGCTCCACGGCATGTTCCAGCCGTTGAGCCCGTTCCACCACTGCACCGTCTTGTCCTTGGAGTTCTTCACCTCGACGACGTCCCCGATCATCGAGTTGTCGTAGAACCAGCCCGACGGACTGCTGCTGCTGCCGCCGCGCACGTCCTGCAGACCGACGCAGCCGTGGCTGACGTTGGCGTTGCCGAAGGTGGAGGGGCTCGCCCAGTAGTTGCCGTGGACGAAGGTGCCCGAGGTGGTCAGGCGCTGCGCGTGCGGCACGTCCTTGATGTCGTACTCGCCGCCGAAGCCCACCGTGTCGCCGTTCATACGGGTGACCGGGTAGCGCTCGGTGATGACCATCTTGCCGTTGTACGTGGTCGTTCCCGGACCACCGGAGGTGATCGGTATGGTCCGCAGCAGCCTGCCGTCGCGGTAGACCTTCATGGTGTGCTTCGCCGCGTCGACGATGCTGACCTGGCTGCGGCCCACGGTGTAGTGGACGTCCTTGGACTGGGTGCCGTAGACGCCGTCCGCGCCCTCGACGCCGTTCAGCCGCAGGGACAGCGTGATCTTGGTGCCCTTCGCCCAGTACTTCTCCGGGCGGAAGTCGATGCGCTGGTTGCCGTACCAGTGGCCGGCGACCGGGACGGACGGGCTCGCGGTGACCGCGATGGCCTTCTCGACGGCCTTCTTGTCCTTGATGGGGCGGTTGAAGTTGAGGGAGACCTCCATCCCCGTGCCGATCGTCTGACCGTCCTCCGGGGTGAAGAAGCCGATGAAGGTGTCCTTCGGGGTGACCGTGGTGAAGCTCGCGTGCTTGGCGGACTCGCGTCCCGCGCTGTCCTTGGCTATCGCGTCCACCGTGTACTTGGTCGACGCGCCCAGCGTCTCGGACGGCTCCCATCCGGTGCCGTCGGCGGATATCTCCCCGTCGACCGGTTCGCCCTTGGCCGTCTTCACCACCACCGAGGTCAACTTGCCCTTGCCCGCGGTGATCTTCAGCGCCCCCGTGGTGGCCACGTCGTCCGCGCCGTCCTCCGGCGCGATCGTCACGACGGCCTGCGACTCGGTGGTGTCACCGGTGCCGCCGCTCGCCGACGCCGACGCCCCCGGCTTGGCCTGGTCGCCGCCGTCCTTGCTGTTCCCGCTCGCGCTGCCACCGCAGGCGGTCACCAGCAGCAGCATCGCCCCCGTCGCCAGGGCCAAGGTGGTGCGCTTGGCGCCCGGCGCTCCCTGTATCGCCTTCAACTCTTCTCTCCCCATGCCCGGCCGTGCCCGTGTGAGTCCCCCTCACTCTCGGATCAGCCAACCACAGGAAGGAGGTCCGGCAGGTCCCGGTAATGTCACCGTTCCGTCCCGATCACCGGGCCCTGCCGCAGCGGGTGTTCAGCCGCCGGACCGCCACTGCTGCCAGGACAGGTTCCAGCCGCCCAGCCCGTTGTCCGGGGCGACGGTGCGGTCGTGGGAGTTGACCACCGTGACCATGTCCCCGACGAGCGTGTGGTCGAAGAACCAGCCCGCCGGAGTGGCGTCCCCGCCGCCCTTCACGTCGTACAGGCCGACGCAGCCGTGGCTGGTGTTGGCGGAGCCGAAGGTGCCGGGGGCCGCCCAGTAACTGCCGTGCACGAAGGTGCCGGAGCGGGTCAGGCGCAGGGCGTGCGGGACGTCCGGGATGTCGTACTCGCCGCCGAAACCGACGGTGTCGCCGTTCATCCGGGTCAGCCGCAGCTTCTCGGAGACCACCATGGCGCCGTTGTACGTGGGGTTGTCGGGCGCGCCGGCCGAGATCGGCAGGACGCGGAACACCTGCCCGGCCCGGCGCACCGTCATGGTGTGGGTCGCCGCGTCGACGACGCTGGTCTGGTCCCGGCCGACGGTGAAGCGCACGTCCTTGTGCTGCACCCCGTACACCTCGGGCGCGGCCTCCACGTCGCGCAGCCGCAGCGCGAGGGTGACCTCGGTGCCGGGCTGCCAGCGGTAGCGGGGCCGGAAGTCCAGGCGCTGGTCGCCGAACCAGTGCGGCGCGACGTCGACGGCCGGCTCCGAGGTCACGGAGATCGCCCGCTCGACGGCCGCGCGGTCGGCCACCGGCCGGTTGAAGTCCAGGGACACGATCATGCCGGTGCCCACTGTCTGGCCGTCCTCCGGCGTGAAGTAGCCGACCAGGGTGTTCTGCGGGACGAGGGTGGTGAAGACCGCGTGTTTGGCCGCGCGGCGGCCGTCTCCGTCCACCGCGACCGCGTCCACGGTGTACTTCGCCGACAGCGCCAGCCGGTCGCGGGGCTGCCAGCGGGTGCGGTCGGCGCTGAGCACGCCGTCGATCCCGGTCCCCTCGCCGTCGGCCACCCGCACGGAGCTGAGCCGGCCGTGCTCCGCCTCGACGGTGAACGGATCGTCGGGTCGCACGTCGCGGGCCCCGTCACCCGGCGTGATCCGGATCTGAGCCTGCGACAGCTTCGGAGCGCGGTCCGCGGCGGTACCGCCCTCCCCCGGCGCGAAGCCGAGCCCGCACGCCGTCAGCACCAGACCCATCCATATGGCGGCGGTCGATCCCACCCCCGCGCGCACAGCGCGCCGCACCGCAGTCGTCACGCAGGGTCAACGACCGGGGGGCCGCGGGGAAACGTGCCGACGCCGGCGATCGATCACACGTGTGACGTCCCGCGGGGAACGGGAAAGTAAAGCGGGAGGGCGCGACGCGGGCACGGGAGGGACACCGTGCCGCGACGGACCTGGCCGGCGCGGCCAGGACCGGCGTCCCCCGAGCCGCAGGAGGCGAGCACGTGTCAGAGACGCGCCAGGACGATACGGCCGAGCGGGCCGGCATGCTGCGCCCGGTCGGCCCCCCGATCGCTCCCCTGTCCGTGCCCCTCCCCCGCCCGCACTCCGATCCGGCGGCCGCCGAGCCGGAGCCGGCGCGGGAGGTCTGGCCGGGCAGCCCGCAGCCGCTGGGGGCCCGTTTCCACCTCGGCCCGGACGGGCGGCCGGGCACCAATTTCGCGCTGTGGGCGGGCGGTGCGGAGTCCGTCGAACTCTGCCTGTTCGACGACGACGGCGCCGAGAGCAGGATCCCGCTGACCGAACTGACCCATGAGATCTGGCACGGCTTCGTCCCCGGCGTCCTGCCGGGGCACCGCTACGGCTACCGGGTGGGCGGCCGCTGGGACCCGTGGACCGGCGCCCGCTGGAATCCGGCCAAGCTGCTGCTCGACCCGTACGCGCGGGCGGTGGACGGCGACTTCGCGCTCCCGCCCGAGGTGTACGGCCACGTCCGGGACTGGCCGGAGCGCGCGGTCGCCGACACCGTGCGCGACAACCGCGACTCGGCCCCGCACGTGCCCAAGGGCGTGGTGGTGGACGACGACGACTCCTGGGTGGACGACCGGCGCCCCAAGACGCCGTGGGCCGACTCCGTCATCTACGAGCTGCACGTGCGCGGTTTCACCATGCGCCACCCGGGCGTCCCGCCCGAGCTGCGCGGCACCTACGCGGGGCTCGCGCACCCCGCGGCGGTGGAGTACCTGGCGGGACTCGGCGTGACGGCGGTGGAACTGCTGCCGGTGCACCAGTTCGCGCACGAGGACCACCTGCTGCGCCGGGGCCTGCGCAACTACTGGGGCTACAACTCCGTCGGCTACTTCGCCCCGCACGCCGGCTACGCCGCCACCGGCAGCCGCGGCCAGCAGGTCGGCGAGTTCAAGCGGATGGTGCGCGCGCTGCACGACGCGGGCATCGAGGTGATCCTCGACGTGGTCTACAACCACACCGCCGAGGGCAGCGAGCTGGGCCCGACCCTGTCCCTGCGCGGCATCGACAACCGCGGCTACTACCGCCTGCAGGCGGACCCCCGCCGCTACGCCGACTACACCGGCTGCGGCAACACCCTGCACGTGGTGCAGCCCCAGGTGCTGCGGCTGATCACGGACTCGCTGCGCTACTGGGTCACCGAGATGGGCGTCGACGGCTTCCGCTTCGACCTGGCGGCGGCGCTGGCCCGCTCCATGCACGACGTCGACATGCTCTCCCCCTTCCTCGCCGTCATCGCCCAGGACCCGGTGCTGCGCCGGGTCAAGCTGATCGCCGAGCCGTGGGACGTCGGCTCCGGCGGCTACCAGGTGGGCGCCTTCCCGCCGTTGTGGACGGAGTGGAACGACCGCTACCGCGACACCGTGCGCGACTTCTGGCGCGGCACCCACCACGACGTGCGCGACCTCGGCTACCGGCTGTCGGGCTCCAGCGACCTGTACGCGTGGGGCGGCCGCCGGCCGTACGCCTCGGTCAACTTCATCACCGCGCACGACGGCTTCACCCTGCGCGACCTGGTGAGCTACGAGAGGAAGCACAACGAGGCCAACGGCGAGGACAACCGGGACGGCACCAACGACAACCGCTCCTGGAACTGCGGGCACGAGGGCGAGACCGACGACCCGCAGGTGACGGCGCTGCGCCGGCGGCAGCTGCGCAACATGCTCTCCACCCTGCTGCTGTCCACCGGGGTGCCGATGCTGACCTCCGGGGACGAGGCGGGGCGCACCCAGGGCGGCAACAACAACGCCTACTGCCAGGACAACGCGATCGGCTGGATGGACTGGTCGCTGCTGCAGGACCCGGCCTGGGCCGCGCTGCGCGACCTGACCACGCGGCTGGTGCGGTTGCGCCGCCGCCATCCGGTGCTGCGCCGCAGGGCCTTCTTCTCCGGGCGCCCGCAGTCCGACGGCGGGCTGCGGGACCTGGCCTGGTTCACCGCGCGGGGGCGGGAGATGACCGAGGCGGACTGGCACGGGGCCAACTCGACGCTGGGGATGTACCTGTCCGGCGCGGACATCCCGCACCGCGACCAGCAGGGGCTGCCGGTGCGGGACGACAGCTTCCTCGCCGTGCTGCACGCCTCGCACCGCCCGGTCCGCTTCACGCTGCCGGGCGCGCCGTGGGCGGCGGAGTACGAACTGCTGCTGGACACCTCGCTGGAGGAGCAGGCGGAGGCGCCGGGCACCCGCCACCGGGCCGGCGACGTCCTGACGGTACCGGGGCGGACGGTGCTGCTGCTGCGGGTGGTCTGAGGCGCGAGACAGCGCGGCGAAGGTGTGGACTCGACCAATTGGTCCAGTCCACACTGGTCGTCCGTGACCTCCGCATCTCCGCCCTCCCCGCCGCACGCCTCCGACCGCACCGCGGGAGCCACCCCCCGGGACCGGCTGTGGTCACGGGGGTTCGCGCTCTACTTCACCGCCCGCAGCGTCGCCATGCTCGGCGACTCGATGCTGCCCGTCGCCCTGTCGGCCGGACTCCTCCAGCACGGCTACGGCGCGGGCGACATCGGCTTCGCCATGGCCTCGTTCACCGCCTGCTTCGCGGGGCTGGTGGTGTTCGGCGGGGTGCTCGCCGACCGCTTCAGCGCCCGCGGCCTCATGATCGGCGCGGATCTGGTGCGGGTGGGCACGCAGACCCTGGCGGCGGCCCTGTTCTTCTCGGGGCACGTCGTGCTGTGGCAGATCTGCCTGATCGGCGCGGTCAACGGCGCGGCGGGCGCGATGTTCCAGCCAGGGGTGGCCAGTACGGTCCCGCAGGTGGCGCGGGACGTCCAGGAGGCCAACGGCGTCGTCCGCACGGCCGAGTCGCTGATGGCGCTGGCGGGCCCGGCGCTGGCCGGTGTGCTGGTGGCGTTCGCCTCCTCCGGCGGGGTGTTCGCCGTGCACGCCGGCACGTACGCGGTGAGCGCGGTCTGCCTGCTGCTGCTCCGGCTGCCCGGGCGGACCGCGGAGGAGCCGCGGGACGCCGTCCGACGCGGCAGCTTCCGGGCCGACCTGGCCGAGGGGTGGCGGGAGTTCCGGGCCCGCACCTGGATGTGGTCGGTGATCGTGATCTGGATGGCCTTCATGATCATGGTCATGGGCCCGGTGACCCCGCTGGCGGCCGGTGAGATCCTGCCCGCGCACGGTCCGAAGGCGTACGGCCTGGTCTCCTCCGCCCTGGGGGCGGGCACCGCGCTCGGCGGACTGCTGGCGATCCGGGTCCGGCCGGCCCGTCCGCTGCGGGGCGGGGCCCTGGCGCTGTTCGGGTTCGCGCTCTACCCGGCGGCGGTCGGCGCGGGGCTGCCGGTGCCGGTGGTCGCGGCGGCGGTGCTGGTCGCCGGGACGGCCTGGGCGTTCTGGAGTGTGATGTGGGCCACCAGCGTGCAGACCCAGGTGCCCGGCGAGATCCTCAACCGGATCCACGCGTACGAGGTCGCGGGGTCGGTCGCCATGCTGCCCGTCGGGCAGGCGCTGGCCGGGCCGGCGGCCGGAATCCTCGGGGCCCGCCCGGTCCTGCTGGCCGGTGGCGTGGTGACCCTGGGGGTCTGTGCGGCGCTGCTGTCGGTACCCGCCGTGCGCGACCTCGGCCGAAAATCCGGATGAGCGTTGTCAGTGGTCGGCCGTACTCTCTGAAACGATGCCTGAGTCGACCATCCATCCCGCGCCCGACCGTCCCCGATCCGCCGTCCGCTCCCTGCTGCGCCTGTGGCCGTACGTCAGACCGGTCAGCCACCGGCTGTTCGGCTCCGCGGGCGTGGCCGTGGTCGCGTCGTGCCTCGCGCTGCTCATCCCGCTGGTCCTGAAGTGGATCGTGGACGGCCCGGTCGCCGACCACGACCCCTCCGGCGTCTGGCTCGGCGGCGGCGTCGTACTGCTGCTCGGGCTCCTGGAGGCAGGGCTGTTCGGCATACGGCGCTGGCTGGTGGCCCGGCCGATGGCGGGGCTGGAAGCGTCCATGCGGGCGGAGCTGTACCAGCGGCTGCAGCGCCTGCCGGTGGCCTTCCACGACCGCTGGGGATCGGGACAGCTGCTCTCGCGCGCCACGAACGACCTGCAGATCCTGCGGATGTTCCTGACGTTCCCGATGGTCTTCCTGGCGGTCAACGGCGCGACGATCGTGGCGGGCTTCGCCATCCTGTTCTTCCAGCACTGGTCGCTCGGGCTGATCCTGCTGGTGCCCGTCGTACCGCTGGTGTTCCTCTGCGCGTACTTCGAGGCGCGCTACCAGCAGGCCTCCCGGCTCGCCCAGGACCAGGTCGGCGACCTGACCACGCTGGTCGAGGAGTCCGTGCTCGGCATCAGGATCATCAAGGCCTTCGGCCGGCACCGCAGCCAGGCCGAGGCCTTCCGCCGCCAGTCGCGCGAGCTGCGCGGCACCGAGCTGCGCAAGGCCCGGCTGCTGGCCGACCTGTGGATGGTCATCACCGCCCTGCCGGACGTGGCGCTCGGCGCGGC
The DNA here is from genome assembly GCF_044753585.1 of Streptomyces sp. NPDC088354. Classification (NCBI taxonomy): domain Bacteria; kingdom Bacillati; phylum Actinomycetota; class Actinomycetes; order Kitasatosporales; family Streptomycetaceae; genus Streptomyces; species Streptomyces sp. NPDC088354. The sequence goes on from NZ_JBIVNJ010000027.1 coordinate 91,468, forward strand.
GCTGGTGCTGGGCGCGACGCAGGTGGCCGACGGCGACCTGTCCGCCGGCACGCTGGTGGCCTTCCTCTCCACCGCGCTGGCGCTGCGCTGGCCCGTGGAGTCGCTGGGCTGGCTGCTGTCGTTCAGCAACGAGGCGGCCACCGCCGCCGACCGCGTCTTCGAGGTGCTGGACTCCGAGATCCCCCCGGAGACCGGCGAAGGCACCGGGCCGGAGGTGACGGCCGGGGGTGGCGACGGCATCCGCTTCTCCGGTGTCCGCTTCCGCTACCCCGACGCCCCCGAGGGCACCCCCGACCTGCTCACCGGCATCGACCTGCACATCCGCAGCGGTGAGACGGTCGCCCTGGTCGGCTCCACGGGCAGCGGCAAGACCACGCTCACCTCGCTGATCCCCCGGCTGTACGAACCGACCGGGGGCCGCATCACCCTGGACGGCGCCGACTCCGCCGGGCTGAGCCGGTCCGCGCTGCGCCGCATCGTGGCCACGGCCTTCGAGGAGCCCACGCTCTTCTCCGCCAGCGTCCGGGAGAACGTCCTCATGGGCGCCCCCGACGCGGACGAGGCCGATCTGCTGCGGGCCCTGGAGATCGCCCAGTGCGACTTCGTCCACAAGCTCCCGCAGGGGGTGGAGACCCAGGTCGGCGAACAGGGCCTGAGCCTGTCCGGCGGCCAGCGGCAGCGACTCGCCCTGGCCCGCGCGGTGGTGGGACGGCCGCGCTTCCTCGTCCTGGACGACCCGCTGTCCGCGCTGGACGTCCACACCGAGGCCCTGGTCGAGGCCGCCCTGCGCCAGGTGCTCGCCACCACCACCGCGCTGGTCGTGGCCCACCGTCCTTCCACGGTGATGCTGGCCGACCGCGTCGCCCTGATGGCCGACGGCCGGGTCACCGAGGTCGGCACGCACCACGAACTGCTCGCCACCTCCGCGGAGTACCGCCGTCTGATGTCCGGCCAGGACGAGCCCGCCACCGTCCCCTCCGGCGGAGGCGCGGCCGGATGACCCCGTCCCGCACCGGCCGCAGCAGGATCCGATCCCAAGGGAGCAGCGCACGATGACCTCCGTCGCGGAGTCAGGGCCCTCCACCGGCGAACCCGGTGAGGCGGGCCGCCCCGGCGAACCCGCCCCGCCCGGTGAGCCGGCCGAGGAGCACAAGCCGGCCGGCTCACCGGGCGGCGACGATCCCTTCGACCGGGACACCCTCCCGACGCCCCCCGGGGCGTCGGGCCGGCTGCTGCGCGACCTCGTCGGCCCGCACCGCGGGCGGGTCTGGTTCGCGGCCGTGATGCTGCTCCTGCAGCAGGCCGCCGTGCAGGCGGGCCCGCTGATCGTGGCGGTGGCCATCGACCGGGCGATCCCGGCGCTGCGCCGGGGCGACCACGGGCCGCTGATCGCGGTGGCGGTGGGCTACATCGGGTGCGCCGTCGCGGGCGGCCTGCTGCAGCGCACGTTCATCCGCAGGGCCGGGGTGATCTGCCAGGACGTCCTGGTGGAGCTGCGCAGCCGGATCTTCCGGCACGCCCAGGCGCTGGGCCTGGACTTCCACGAGCGCTACACCTCGGGCCGGATCATCGCGCGCGCGACCTCCGACGTGGAGTCGATCCGCGAACTGCTGACCGAGGGCCTGCAGGAACTGCTCAACGTCGGGCTGTCGGTGCTCTACATCTCCGCGGTGCTGCTCTGGCTGGACTGGCCGCTCGGCCTGTTCACGCTGGCGAGCGGGGTGCCGCTGGTGTTCACCATCCGCGCGTTCCGCCGCCGCTCCGCCCGGGTGTACACGCGGCGCTCGGCCGCGACCGCCGCGGTCATCGTGCGCTTCACCGAGACGATGAACGGCATCCGGCCCGTGCAGGCGTTCCGCCGCGAGCACGCCAACGACGAGGCCTTCGGCGAGCTGAACGCCGCGCACCGCAAGGCCAACGGCGACGCGATCCTGGAGATGGGCCGGTTCACCGTCTCCTCCTGGCTGATCGCCAACACCTCGGTGGCGCTGGTGGTCCTGTGGGGCGCGTACCGGGTGGCCTCCGGCTCGCTGGAACTGGGCGTGCTCGCGGCCTTCGTGCTCTACCTGCGCCGGCTGTACGCGCCGATCGACCCGCTCGGCATGTTCCTCAACTCCTACCAGTCGGCCGCCGCCTCGCTGGAGAAGATCGCCGGCCTGCTCGCCCAGCGGCCCTCGGTCCCCGAGCCGGAGGCACCGCGCGCCCTGCCGCCCACGGAGGTGGAGATCCCGGGCCGCGAGGTCGTCTTCGACGACGTCCGCTTCGCCTACCGCACCGGCGGCGAGGTGCTGCCCCGCTTCGACCTGCGGCTGCCCGCGGGCCAGACGGTGGCGGTGGTCGGGGCGACCGGCGCCGGCAAGTCGACGCTCGCCAAGCTGCTGGCCCGCTTCTACGACCCGACCTCGGGCCGTGTCACCCTCGACGGGGTGGACCTGCGCGACCTGGCGCTGCCGGACCTGCGCCGCGGTGTGGTCATGGTCACCCAGGAGGCGTTCCTCTTCTCCGGCACGGTCGCCGAGAACATCGCGATCGGCCGCCCGGAGGCGACCCGCGAGGAGGTCGAGGACGCCGCCCGCGCCATCGGCGCCCACGAGTTCATCGCCGCCCTCCCGGACGGCTACGACACCGACGTCCGCAAGCGCGGCGGCCGGATCTCGGCCGGCCAGCGGCAGTTGGTCGCCTTCGCGCGGGCGCTGCTCGCCGACCCCGCCGTGCTCATCCTCGACGAGGCCACCTCCTCGCTGGACGTGCCCGGCGAACGCGCGGTGCAGCGCGCGATGAGCGAGGTGCTGCGCGGCCGCACGGCGGTGATCATCGCCCACCGTCTGTCGACGGTCGAGATCGCCGACCGCGTCCTCGTCATGGACCAGGGCCGGATCGTGGAGGACGGCACCCCCGCCGACCTCATCTCCGGCAGCGGCCGCTTCGCCGACCTCCACCAGGCCTGGCGCGACAGCCTCGTCTGACACCCGCCTCCCCCGCCCCCCGGCTCCGCGCCGGGGGGCGTCGCGTTGTGCCCGCGGGCCGGACCCGGCCGATCGGTACCGCGTCCGGGCTCGCCCCGCACCCGACCCCGCGGCCCGTCCCGTTCACGTCCCACCGGACAACCGCGTCCCCGCCACGGACCGGCCCGGACCGTGCAGGACGGCACCCCGCCGACCCCGTCTCCGACAGCGACAGCCCGCGCCGGGAGACGTCGCGCACTGCTCGGGGTGAGGCCGCGGCGCGCGCTGTCACGTCCTGCGGAGCCCGTCGTCCGTTATGCGGATCGACTGTCCTCCTGAAAGGACGTATTCGGCCAACTTCTCGACACGTACATGACATCAACCCGTGAGTAGTGGCACTCTTCCCCCGGTCGGCACAGAACGCGCCCGCGCCCGGGGCACCTCCGCGCGCTGTCGCGCCGGCCACAGCTCCGCACGTCCCACCCGCACGGCTTGCACGGCTAGTTCCGCCCGGGCAGCACACCCTGTCTGCCCGGCTGTCCCCGGCCGCCAACCGCGGCCGACGCAGTAGGAGTCCGAGTGAGACGATCCCCCCGCAAGGCAGTCGCGGCCACCAGCCTGGTCGCCACCGCCGCCTTCCTCGCCGTCGGCATACCGTCGACCACCGCCGCGGCGAAGCCCGCCCCCCACACGAGCCAGGTCCGCGCCGGAGCGCTCGAGGCCACGCTCACCCCCGCCCAGCACAGCTCGCTGATCAAGAGCGCGAGCGCCCGGACCGCCGTGACGGCCGAGTCCCTGGGCCTGGGCAGCAAGGAGAAGCTGGTCGTCCGGGACGTCGTCAAGGACGTGGACGGCACCCTGCACACGCGCTACGAGCGCACCTACGCCGGCCTCCCCGTGCTCGGCGGTGACCTCGTGGTGCACACGCCCGCCACGGGCACCGGCACGCTGGGCACCACGTTCAACACGAACAAGACGATCACGGTCGCCTCGACGACGCCGAAGGTCGCCGAGTCCGCCGCCACCGGCACGGCCCTCCAGGCCGCCAAGTCCCTCGACGCGAAGGCGCCCGCCGCGGACGGCGCCCGCAAGGTGATCTGGGCCGGGCAGGGCACCCCGAAGCTCGCCTGGGAGACCGTGGTCGGCGGTCTGCAGGACGACGGCACGCCGAGCCGGCTGCACGTCGTCACCGACGCCATGACCGGCAAGGAGCTGTACCGGTTCCAGGACATCAAGACCGGCACCGGCAACACCCAGTACAGCGGATCGGTGACCCTCGGCACCACGCTGTCGGGCTCGACGTACCAGCTGACCGACAACACCCGCGGCGGCCACAAGACGTACAACCTCAACCGGGCGACGTCCGGCACCGGGACGCTGTTCACCGACGCCGACGACGTCTGGGGCGACGGGACGGGCTCCAACACCCAGACCGCCGGCGCCGACGCCGCCTACGGCGCCCAGGAGACCTGGGACTTCTACAAGACCACCTTCGGCCGCAGCGGCATCCGCAACGACGGTGCCGCGGCGTACTCGCGGGTGCACTACAGCAGCGGCTACGTCAACGCGTTCTGGGACGACAGCTGCTTCTGCATGACCTACGGCGACGGCTCGGGCAACACCCACGCCCTGACCTCGCTGGACGTGGCGGGCCACGAGATGAGCCACGGCGTCACGTCCAACACCGCGGGGCTCAACTACACCGGTGAGTCAGGCGGCCTGAACGAGGCGACCTCCGACATCTTCGGAACGGGCGTCGAGTTCTACGCCAACAACAGCAGCGACGTCGGTGACTACCTCATCGGCGAGAAGATCAACATCAACGGCGACGGCACCCCGCTGCGCTACCAGGACAAGCCGTCCCGTGACGGCACGTCACCCGACAGCTGGTACTCCGGCATCGGCAACCTGGACGTCCACTACTCCTCGGGCCCGGCGAACCACATGTTCTACCTGCTCTCCGAGGGCAGCGGCGCCAAGGTCATCAACGGGGTCAGCTACAACAGCCCGACCGCCGACGGCATCGCCGTCGCCGGCATCGGCCGCGCCGCCGCGCTCCAGATCTGGTACAAGGCGCTGACCACCTACATGACCAGCAGCACCAACTACGCGGCCGCCCGCACCGCCGCCCTCAACGCCGCCTCCGCGCTGTACGGCGCCTCCTCCGCCCAGTACGCGGGCGTGCAGAACGCCTTCGCGGGCATCGGCGTCGGCAGCCACGCCCCGGCCTCAGGCGTCACGGTCACCAACCCGGGCAACCAGAACAGCAGCGTCGGCACCGCCGTCAGCCTGCAGATCTCGGCGAGCAGCACCAACTCCGGGGCGCTCGGCTACGCGGCGAGCGGTCTGCCGTCCGGGCTGTCGATCAACGCCTCCACCGGCCTGATCAGCGGCACCCCGACCACCGCGGGCACGTACAACACCACGGTCACGGTCACCGACTCCGCGTCCAAGACCGGTACCACCGCCTTCACCTGGACCGTCACCACCGGTGGCGGCGGCACCTGCACCTCGGGGCAGCTGCTCGGCAACGCGGGCTTCGAGTCCGGCAGCGCCTCCTGGACGGCGACCAGCGGTGTGATCACCAATGACAGCGGCCAGGCCGCCCACGGCGGTTCGTACAAGGCCTGGCTGGACGGCTACGGCTCGACCCACACCGACACCCTGTCCCAGTCGGTGACCATCCCGGCCGGCTGCAAGGCGACCTTCACCTTCTGGCTGCACGTCGACTCCGCCGAGACGACCACCAGCACCCAGTACGACAAGCTGACCGTCACGGCCGGTTCGACCACCCTGGCCACCTACTCCAACCTCAACAAGGCCACGGGCTACACCCAGAAGTCCTTCAGCCTGAACGGCTTCGCCGGCTCCACCGTCAGCCTGAAGTTCACCGGCACCGAGGACTCCTCGCTGCAGACGAGCTTCGTGGTCGACGACACGGCCGTCACCACCAGCAACTGACCGCCGCCCGCCCCACCGGGTGGCACATGCGCCGGGCCCCGGCCGTCCTCGACGGCCGGGGCCCGGTCATGTGCGGGGTACGGTGCGCGGGGTCAGCGCAGCACGCCCGCCGTCATGCCCGCGGCCTCGGCGGGCACCGCGATCAGCCCCAGCTCGGCGGCCGAGGCCAGCAGCCGGTGGGTGGGCAGCACCCGCACGGTGTAGCCGAAGGGCCCCGTGCGGTCCAGCGCCAGCGGCCCCTCGTAGAGCCAGCGGCCCTCCAGGTCGGGCCGGCCGCCCGGCTTGAGGGAGACCACCGTGGGGTCGGCGATGCGGTCGGAGTCGTCGACCCGGCCGGACACCACCTGGACGTCGACATCGCCCGGCTCCAGATCACCGAGGGCGACCTGGACCCGCAGGGTGAGCGTCGTCCCGAGTTCCGGCGAGCCGCCGACCGCGGCGCCGGTCTCCACGTGGTCCACGGCGATCCGCGGCCACTGCTCGCGCACCCGCCGCTTCCACGCCGCCAGTTCGGCCGCGTCGCCGCCGGCGGCGAGGCGGTGCGCCGCGGCGGCCGGGGCGTACAGCCGCTGGACGTACTCACGGACCATGCGGCCGGCCAGCACCTTGGGCCCCAGGGTGGTGAGGGTGTGCCGGACCATCTCGATCCAGCGCGCGGGCAGCCCGTGCGTGCCGTGGTCGTAGAAGCGCGGGGCGACCTGGTTCTCGATCAGGTCGTACAGCGCGGCCGCCTCGATGTCGTCGCGCCGGTCCGGGTCGCCCTGGGCGCCGAAACCGTCGGCGGTCGGGATGGCCCAGCCGTTGTTGCCGTCGAACCACTCCTCCCACCACCCGTCGAGGACGGAGAGGTTGAGGCAGCCGTTCAGCGCGGCCTTCATCCCGGAGGTGCCGCAGGCCTCCAGCGGGCGCAGCGGGTTGTTCAGCCAGACGTCGCACCCGTGGTACAGGTGCTGCGCCATGGCCATGTCGTAGTCGGGCAGGAAGACGATCCGGTGCCGTACCCGGGGGTCGTCGGCGAACCGCACGAGTTCCTGCACCAGGCGCTTGCCGCTGTCGTCGGCCGGGTGGGCCTTGCCCGCGACCACGATCTGGACCGGCCGGGTCGGGTGCAGCAGCAGGTCCATCAGCCGGTCCTGGTCGCGCAGCATGAGCGTGAGCCGCTTGTACGAGGGGACCCGGCGGGCGAAGCCGATGGTGAGCACATCGGGGTCGAGCACGTCGTCGGCCCAGCCCAGCTCGGCCGAGCCGGCGCCGCGCTGCCGCCAGGACGCGCGCACCCGGCGGCGCACCTCCCACACCAGTTGGTCGCGCAGCTCGCGGCGGAGCTCCCAGATGTCCGCGTCGGGGATGGCGCCGACGCTCTCCCAGGTGTCGGCCAGACCGACTGTCATCGCGTCCTCGGCCATCTGCGAGCCGGCCTGCTTGGCGCCGAGCCGGAACACCTCGGGCGCCACCCAGGTGGGGGCGTGCACGCCGTTGGTGACGGAGGTGATCGGCACCTCCTCCGGGTCGAAGCCGGGCCACAGCCCGGCGAACATCTCCCGGCTGACCTGGCCGTGCAGGGTGGAGACGCCGTTGGCGCGCTGGGCCAGCCGCAGGCCCATCACCGCCATGTTGAAGACATTGGGGTCGCCCCCGGAGTACGTCTCCATGCCCAGCTCCAGCACCCGCTGCACGTCCACGCCGTGCAGTTCGCCGTCGTCGCCGAGGTGGCGGGCGACCAGCTCGCGGTCGAAGCGGTCGATGCCCGCGGGCACCGGGGTGTGCGTGGTGAAGACGGTCCCGGCCCGGACCGCCTCCAGCGCGGAGTCGAAGTCCGTCCCGGCGTCCTCGGCCGTGAGCTCGCGGATCCGCTCCAGGCCGAGGAAGCCGGCGTGCCCCTCGTTGGTGTGGAAGACCTCGGGCGCGGGGTGGCCGGTCAGCGAGCAGTACGTACGCACCGCGCGGACGCCGCCGATGCCGAGCAGCATCTCCTGGAGCAGCCGGTGCTCGCTGCCGCCGCCGTAGAGCCGGTCGGTGACGTCGCGTTCGCTGGGGTTGTTCTCCTCGACGTCGGAGTCCAGGAGCAGCAGCGGCACCCGGCCGACCCTGGCGAGCCAGACGTGGGCGCGCAGGCTGCGGCCGCCGGGCAGGTCGAGCACGATCAGGACGGGGGTGCCGCCGTCGTCGCGCAGCAGGGACAGCGGCAGCTCGTTCGGGTCGAGCACCGGGTAGTGCTCCTGCTGCCAGCCGTCGCGGGACAGGGACTGCCGGAAGTAGCCGTGCCGGTAGAGCAGGCCGACGCCGATCAGGGGGACGCCGAGGTCGCTGGCGGCCTTGAGGTGGTCGCCGGCCAGGATGCCCAGGCCGCCGGAGTACTGGGGCAGCGCGGCGGTGATGCCGAACTCGGGAGAGAAGTAGGCGATGGCGGCCGGGAGTTCCCCGGTGCCGCCGGCACCCTGGTACCAGCGGGGATTGGCGAGGTAGTCGTGGAGGTCCTCGACGGCGGTACCGAGCCGGCGCAGGAAGCGGCGGTCCCTGGCGAGCGCGTTCAGCCGGTCCTTGGAGACGGCGCCGAGCAGGCGCACCGGGTCGCTGGCCGCCGCCCGCCAGCCCTCCGGGTCGACCGCCTGGAACAGCTCGCGGGTCTCGGGGTGCCAGGACCAGCGCAGATTCTGCGCGAGCTCCCCGAGCGGACGTAGTGGTTCGGGCAGGACAGTTCGCACGGTGAATCGACGAATAGCCTTCACTCTTCGACGGTAGCGGCATCCCCCGGCCCGGTGGTGGCAACCGACGACCGGATGCGTTCCGCGCCGGTGCACGCCGGGGGCGCACCACCGGGGGGCGCGAACGCGCGCCGGCGGTGGCGCCGGGACCGCTCCCCCGGCCTCCCGCGCCACCCGTGCGGACCCTCCCGGCAGCCGGTCGCACCCGTCGACAATCGGCCAGTTCCACGGTGTCCGCGGAGTCCGCCGCCTTTCCGGAGGCTTTGCAAGCTACGCGCCAGTACCCCTTTCCGAGGGGTATTCGGTCGGCATCCAATGGGCAGGCTCACCCTTGCGCGACGCGGCGCCACTTCTCCTCCTCACACCCCAACTCACATCCGCCCACCCGAGTGAACGCGGACAGGAGCGGTCATGCCCCCAGGCAGCCAACCGAAGGAGCAGATAAAAAGAGTGCACGTCACCCGCCCGGCCACCAGCTCGAACAGGTGAGGCGCAATGATCGGTCGTATCCCCGTCCTGGACGTCCGCCCGCTGGTCGACTGCGGCCGCCGCCCCGCGAAGGCGGTGGCCGGCGAGACCTTTCAGGTGACGGCGACGGTGTTCCGTGAAGGACATGACGCCGTCGGGGCCAATGTGGTCCTGAAGGACCCCTCGGGCCGCAGCGGCCCGTGGACCCCGATGCGCGAACTCGCCCCCGGCACCGACCGGTGGGGCGCCGAAGTGACCCCGACCGCCGAGGGCCGCTGGACGTACACGGTGGAGGCCTGGAGCGATCCGGTGGCCACCTGGCGGCACCACGCGGGCATCAAGATCCCCGCCGGCATCGACACCGAACTGGTCCTCGCCGACGGCGCCGCACTGCACGAGCGCGCCGCGGCCAAGGTCCCCAAGAAGGACGGCAGAGCCGTCGTGCTCGCCGCCGCCGACGCGCTGCGCGACGAGAGCCGGCCCCCCGCGGCCCGGCACGCCGCGGCGCTGGCCCCCGACGTGGTGGCCGTGCTGGACCGCCACCCGCTGCGCGAACTGGTCAGCGCCTCGCGCCCGGCGGCGCTCCAGGTCGAGCGCCGGCGGGCGCTGTTCGGCTCCTGGTACGAGATGTTCCCCCGCTCCGAGGGCGCGGTGGTGGACCCGTCCGGGAAGCACCCCCCGCGGTCCGGCACCTTCCGCACGGCGGCCGACCGGCTGCCGGCGATCGCCGCCATGGGCTTCGACGTGGTCTATCTGCCGCCCGTTCACCCGATCGGGTCGGCCTTCCGGAAGGGGCCGAACAACTCCCTGACGGCGGGTCCGCACGACGTGGGCTCGCCCTGGGCGATCGGCTCCCCCGAGGGCGGCCACGACGCGGTCCATCCGGACCTCGGCACCCTGGAGGACTTCGACTTCTTCGTCGAACGGGCCCGGGAACTGCGGCTGGAAATCGCCCTGGACTTCGCCCTGCAGTGCTCCCCCGAGCACCCGTGGGTGGAGAAGTACCCGGAGTGGTTCGCCCGCCGGCCGGACGGCTCGATCGCGTACGCCGAGAACCCGCCGAAGAAGTACCAGGACATCTACCCGATCGCCTTCGACTCCGACATGGCCGGGCTGGTCCGGGAGACCGAACGGGTGCTGCGGCACTGGATGGACCACGGGGTGCGGATCTTCCGGGTGGACAACCCGCACACCAAGCCGGTGGTCTTCTGGGAGAAGGTCATCGCGCACATCAACCGCACCGACCCCGACGTCATCTTCCTGGCCGAGGCGTTCACCCGTCCGGCGATGATGCACACGCTGGCCCGGATCGGCTTCCAGCAGTCGTACACGTACTTCACCTGGCGTAACGAGAAACAGGAACTGGTCGACTATCTGACGGAGCTCAGTGGGGACGCGGCGAGCTACATGCGCCCGAACTTCTTCGTCAACACCCCCGACATCCTGCATGCGTACCTGCAACAGGGGGGACGCGCGGCCTTCGAGGTGCGCGCGGTGCTGGCGGCGACCCTTTCGCCCACATGGGGGGTGTACGCCGGATACGAGCTCTGCGAGAACGTGCCGGTGCGCGAGGGCAGTGAAGAGTACCTACACTCGGAGAAGTACGAGCTGAGGCCCCGTGACTGGGCGGCAGCCGAGGCCGAGGGCCGTTCCCTCGCGCCGCTGCTCACCGCGCTCAACCGGCTGCGGCGCCGCCACCCCGCGCTCCAGCAGCTGCGAGACCTGCGCTTCCACCACGTGAACAACGACGCGGTGCTGGCGTACTCGAAGCGCTCGGGCGATCGCGGTGACGTCGTACTGGTGGTCGTCAACCTGGACCCGCACCACACCCAGGAGGCGACCGTCTCGTTGAACATGCCGGAACTCGGCCTCGCATGGCACGAGTCCACCCCGGTGCGCGACGAGCTCACCGGCGAGACCTACCACTGGGGCAGGAACAACTATGTGCGCCTCGAGCCGGGCCGCGTGCCCGCGCACATCTTCACCCTGCGACCTACTCCATCGACAGGAGGGTCACCCACTTGATCGTCAACGAACCCGTACCTGACACGTTCGAAGACACCCCGGCGAAAGACCGGGATCCCGATTGGTTCAAACGGGCGGTCTTCTACGAGGTACTCGTACGGTCATTCCAGGACAGCAACGGCGACGGGGTCGGCGACCTCAAGGGGCTCACCGCCAAGCTGGACTATTTGCAGTGGCTGGGCGTCGACTGCCTGTGGCTGCCGCCGTTCTTCGCGTCACCGCTGCGTGACGGCGGCTACGACGTCTCCGACTACACGGCGGTACTACCGGAGTTCGGCGACCTGGCCGACTTCGTGGAGTTCGTGGACGCCGCGCACCAGCGCGGGATGCGGGTGATCATCGACTTCGTCGTGAACCACACCAGCGACCAGCACGAATGGTTCCAGCAGTCCCGCAGCGATCCCGACGGACCCTACGGCGACTACTACGTCTGGGCGGACGACGACAAGCAGTACCCGGAAGCCCGGATCATCTTCGTGGACACCGAGAGCTCCAACTGGACGTTCGACCCGGTGCGCAAGCAGTACTACTGGCACCGCTTCTTCTCCCACCAGCCGGATCTCAACTACGAGAACCCGAAGGTCCAGGAGGAGATCCTGGCCGCCCTGCGCTTCTGGCTCGACCTCGGCATCGACGGGTTCCGGCTGGACGCGGTGCCGTACCTCTACCAGGAGGAGGGCACCAACTGCGAGAACCTGCCGCGAACCCACGGCTTCCTGCGCAGGGTCCGCGAGGAGATCGACGCCCACTACCCGGACACCGTGCTGCTCGCCGAGGCCAACCAGTGGCCCGAGGACGTCGTCGACTACTTCGGCGACTACGCCAAGGGCGGCGACGAGTGCCACATGGCGTTCCACTTCCCGGTCATGCCGCGCATCTTCATGGCGGTGCGCCGGGAGTCGCGCTACCCGGTCTCGGAGATCCTGGCCAAGACCCCGGCCATCCCCAAGAACTGCCAGTGGGGCATCTTCCTGCGCAATCACGACGAGCTGACGCTCGAGATGGTGACGGACGAAGAGCGCGACTACATGTACGCGGAGTACGCCAAGGACCCGCGCATGCGGGCCAACATCGGCATCCGGCGGCGGCTCTCCCCGCTGCTGGACAACGACCGCAACCAGATCGAGCTCTTCACCGCGCTGCTGCTCTCCCTGCCCGGCTCGCCGATCCTCTACTACGGCGACGAGATCGGCATGGGCGACAACATCTGGCTCGGTGACCGCGACGCGGTGCGCACCCCGATGCAGTGGACGCCGGACCGCAACGCGGGCTTCTCCTCGTGCGATCCGGGGCGGCTGTACCTGCCGACCATCATGGACCCGGTCTACGGCTACCAAGTCACCAACGTCGAGGCGCAGATGAGCTCGCCGAGCTCACTGCTGCACTGGACCCGCCGGATGGTCGAGATCCGCAAGCAGAACCCGGCCTTCGGCCTGGGCTCGTACACCGAGCTGCCCTCCAGCAACCCGGCCGTCCTGGCCTTCCTGCGCGAGGCGCCCTCGATGGACGGCAAGGGCGACGACCTCGTCCTGTGCGTGAACAACTTCTCGCGCTTCGCCCAGCCCACCGAGCTCGATCTGCGGTCGTTCGCCGGCCGTCACCCGGTCGAGCTCATCGGTGGGGTCCGCTTCCCGGCCATCGGGGAGCTGCCCTACCTGCTCACTCTCGCCGGTCACGGCTTCTACTGGTTCCGGCTGCGTCGCGACGCGGCCTAGCCGGCCCGCCGGAGGACGGCGACCCGGTGGTCCGGTGCGGTTTCGTACCGGACCGCCGGGGCAGGCTCCCCCTGCCGAATCCAGCGTCACATCGGATGCTTGTCGGGCGCTTGGCCCCTTGTAGGCCAGTACGCCAATTGCACCACCAGCTCGGATGATATTCGTCCGACACGTCCCGTGAGTCGGACAGTCGCCGCAGCGCACCCCTTCACTTAGGGAACCAGCAGGCCCGGCACCCGAGGAAAGGACGTCATGTCGGACACCTCGTGGCTTCGCTCCTCCGCAGCCCCCGCCGGCACCACCGTGCCCCCGGCCCCAGGACTGCTCTCCACTCTCGGCCCCATGCTGCGCGAATGGCTGCCCCGGCAGCGGTGGTTCGCCGGGAAGGGGCGGCCGATCACCGCGTTCGGCCTGGTCTCGGCGACCGAGCTGCTGCCGGCCGACGGCCGGCTCGGCACCCCTGGGCTGCTCCATCTGCTGCTCGACGTCCATCAGGACGGCCCGCACGAGGTACCGCGGCCAGGCCGCGGCCACGGGCAGCCCGACACCTACCAGTTGCTGCTGGGCTCCCGGGCCCTGCTGCCGCCGGCGCTCGCGCCCGCCCTCATCGGGCACGCGATCGGCGGCCCGCTGGACGGCCTCACCATCTACGAGGCGCTGCACGACCCCCGGCTGACCTCCCTGTTGCTGGAGCGGCTGCGCGCCCCCGGGCGCACCGGGCACCTGCTGTTCGGCGCGGAGCCGGACGCGGCGATCCCGGCCGGCCCGGCACCGCGGCTGTCCACCGCCGAGCAGTCCAACAGCTCGGTCATCTACGGCGACAGCCACATCCTCAAGTTCTTCCGGCGGGTCGCGCCCGGTCCCAACCCGGACCTGGAACTGTCGCTCGCCCTGGCCCGCGCCGGGTCGCGGCGCATCGCCGCGCCCGCCGCCTGGTTCGAGGCGGTGGGCCTGTACGACGAGCCCGCCACCCTGGGTGTGCTGCAGCGCTACCTGCCCGACTCGGCCGGTGCCTGGGAACTGGCCCTGGAAGCGGTCGAGAAGGACACCGACTTCTCCGGCGACGCGCACGCGCTGGGGCGCGCGACCGCCGAGGTGCATCTCGCGCTGGCGCGTGCCCTGCCCACCAGCACCCTGCGCCGTCCGCAGATCGAGCTGATCGCCCGCGCGATGGCCGACCGGCTGGACGCCGCGGCGGCCGCGGTGCCCGCGCTGCGGCCGTACCGCGCCCGGCTGCACGCCGCCTTCGAGGACCTCGCGGTGCTCGGCGAGCAGGGCACGGAACTGGCGGCCCAGCGCATCCACGGCGACCTGCACCTGGGCCAGGCCCTGTTGACCCAGGCGCAGGGCTGGGTGCTCATCGACTTCGAGGGGGAGCCGGCCCGGCCGCTCCCCGAACGCCGCCGCCCCGCGCCGCCGGTGCAAGACGTGGCGGGAATGCTGCGGTCGTTCGACTACGCCGCCCGGCACCACGATCCCGCCGCCCCCGGCGCTCCCGAGTGGGCCGAGACCCAGCGGGCCGCGTTCTGCGCGGGATACGCGGAGGCCGCCGGGACCGATCCCCGGGACGAGCCCGTCGTGATACGCGCCTACGAGACCGACAAGGCCGTCTACGAAGTGCTCTACGAGGCCAGGCACCGGCCCGCCTGGCTCCCCATCCCCATGGCGGCCGTGCGGCGCCTCTCGCAGCCGCTCCGCGGCGCCACCCCGTGACCGGGCACCCCCGCGCCCTACCGAGGAGGACCTGATCGTGACCGATCGTCAGCCGTTCCCCGACGCCGACCCCGGCACCCCCGGCCCCGGCGGGAACGGGCCGTCCCGCGCCGCGCGTTCCGCACCCGGCGGCGGGCCCGAGGGTTCAGTGCCACCGCCCCCCGCGGCGACGCCGGCCCCGTCCGCGCGTCCGCCGAGGCCCGCGGGAGCCAAGCAGGCCCGCGGGGCGAACTCCCCGAAGGCCGCGCCGTCCCGGCCGTCCGGTCCGTCCGGCCGCACGGCCCGGTCCGCGGACGCCGCCGGGGCGGCGAACTCCCGTCGCAGGGCCGAGCGTCCGTCCGAGGCGTCCGCCTCCGACGCCCGTACCTCCGAGGCCGTCGCGCGCGGTTACGACCCCGCCGGCTCCGACCGGCCGCCGGCCTCCGGCAGCGCGCCCCGCACCGTCCCCGCCGCGGTGCCCGGCACCGTCGCGGTCGGCCACCAGGCGCCGCCGCCCGGGCCCGAGGTGACCCGCCCGGCACCGGCCGCCGCCCCCTCGGACGTGCGTCCCGCCCCGGCACTCGACGCCGGTGAGCGGTGGCGGCTGCTCGACGGGTCCCACCACGACCCGCACGCCCTGCTGGGCGCGCACCCGGTGGCGGACGGCGTGCTGGTGCGCGTCCTGCGCCCGTACGCGCAGGCGGTGGCGGTCCTCACCGGGGACGGCACGCGGGCGGCGCTGCGGGACGAGGGCGACGGGCTGTTCGCCGGCGTGCTGCCGCTGCCGGAGCTGCCGGTCCACCGGCTGCTCGTGACGTACGACGGCCAGGAGCAGGAGGTCCACGACCCCTACCGCTTCCTGCCCACGCTGGGCGAGTTCGACCTGCACCTGATCGGCGAGGGCCGGCACGAGCAGCTGTGGAAGGCGCTCGGCGCCGAGCCGATGACCCACGACGGGGTGCAGGGCACCCGCTTCACCGTGTGGGCGCCGAACGCCCGCGGCGTGCGCGTCGTCGGCGACTTCGACTACTGGGACGGCACGGCCTTCCCCATGCGCTCGCTGGGTTCCACCGGGGTGTGGGAGCTGTTCCTGCCCGGGGTCGGCGAGGGGCAGCGCTACAAGTTCGACATCTGCGGCCCGGACGGCGCGCACCGGCTCAAGGCCGACCCGATGGCGCGCCGCACCGAGACGCCCCCCGCGACGGCCTCCGTCGTCACCGCCTCCCACCACGAGTGGCAGGACACCGAGTGGATGGCCCGGCGCGGCGACGTGCCCGTGCACGAGGCGCCGCTCTCGGTGTACGAGGTGCACCTGGGCTCCTGGCGGCCGGGGCTGTCGTACCGCGAGCTCGCCGAGCAGCTGCCGGCCTACGTGCGCGACCTCGGCTTCACGCACGTGGAGCTGATGCCGGTCGCCGAGCACCCCTTCGGCGGTTCCTGGGGCTACCAGGTCACCTCGTACTACGCCCCCACCGCGCGGATGGGCACCCCGGACGACTTCAAGTACCTGGTGGACGCCCTGCACCGGGCGGGCATCGGCGTGATCATGGACTGGGTGCCGGCCCACTTCCCCAAGGACGAGTGGGCGCTGGCGCACTTCGACGGCGCGAACGTCTACGAGCACGCCTGGCGCGGCGAGCACCCGGACTGGGGGACGCTGGAGTTCGACTTCGGCCGCACCGAGGTCCGCAACTTCCTCGTCGCCAACGCGGTCTACTGGTGCGAGGAGTTCCACATCGACGGGCTGCGCGTGGACGCCGTCGCCTCGATGCTCTACCTGGACTACTCGCGCGAGGACGGCGACTGGGCGCCGAACGTGTACGGCGGCCGGGAGGACCTGGACGCCGTCGCCTTCCTCCAGGAGATGAACGCCACCGTCTACCGCCGCTGCCCCGGCGTGGTCACCATCGCCGAGGAGTCCACCGCCTGGGACGGCGTCACCCGCGCCACCCACGAGGTCGGCCCCACCGGCTTCGGCGGACTGGGCTTCGGCCTGAAGTGGAACATGGGCTGGATGCACGACTCGCTGGAGTACATCAAGCACGAGCCCGTGCACCGCAAGTACCACCACAACGAGATGACGTTCTCGATGGTGTACGCCTACAGCGAGAACTACGTGCTGCCGATCTCGCACGACGAGGTCGTGCACGGCAAGGGATCGCTGGTGAACCGGATGCCCGGCGACTGGTGGCAGCAGCGCGCCACCCACCGCGCGTACCTGGGCTTCATGTGGGCCCATCCGGGCAAGCAACTGCTTTTCATGGGGCAGGAGTTCGCGCAGGGCGCCGAGTGGTCGCACGACCACGGCCCGGACTGGTGGCTGCTCGACGAGACCTACTCGGCGGCCGGCGACCACCGGGGCGTGCGCGACCTGGTGCGCGACCTCAACACGGTGTACCGGGGTACGCCCTCGCTGTGGCAGCGCGACACCTCGCCGGAGGGGTTCGCCTGGATCGACGGCGGCGCGGCCGAGGACAACGTGTTCTCCTTCGTCCGCCTCGACGCGGCCGGGGACCCGCTGATCGCCGTCAGCAACTTCTCGCCGGTGGTCCGCCAGGGGTACCGGATCGGCGTGCCGGACGGCGTGGAGGCGCTGCGCGAGGTGCTCAACACCGACGCCGCGGTGTACGGCGGCGGTGACGTCGTCAACCCCGAGCCGCTGAAGTCCGAGCCCGTCGGCTGGAACGGCCGCCGGCAGAGCGTGCAGCTCACGCTGCCGCCGCTGGCCACGGTCTGGCTGCGGCCGGCCTGACCGGAACTCTCGCGGGGAGAGGGACCGGACGCCCTTCGGGGCCGGCCCCTCTCCCCGCCGCCCGTACACCCGCGGCCCGGGATGTCCAAGCCCCGTACGGGCGACGGCAGTTCGGCCGAACGCCTACTGGGCCGCCGCCTCCGGTGCCCCCATACTGGGATGACGCGGGAATTCAGCGAGTGCGGGGGGCCGCTGCCGATGGTGACCGAACGCGAGTTGCTCCCGGACTTGTTCCGGGCGGCGGACCGGGCGTCCTTACGGGGCCAGTTTCAGACCGTACGGCTGTCGCGGCAGCAGCTCGGTCTGCTCACGGCGGCCTCCGTCTTCAGCTCGTTCGACCCCACCGCGGGCCGTCTGCACTGGGCCTCGTGGCTCGCGGCCGTCCTGTTCGCGCTCGCCGCGTGGACCACCTGGGTGATCCACCGCCAGGACCCGCAGGCCCTCTGGTACGAGGGCAGGGCGCTGGCCGAGTCCATGAAGACACTCGCCTGGAAGTACTCGATACGGGCCGACCCCTTCACCCCGCCCGGCAACCAACGGGACCCCGACGCCCTGTACCGGCTGCAGCTCGGCGACGTCCTGCACACCTTCCGCCGCAGCAGGGCCCTGCCCTCCCACGTGGACTCCGGCATCACCCCGGCGATGCGGCGTCTGCGGGACGCCCCGCTCGGCGTGCGGCACGACGTGTACCTGCGTGAGCGCATCCGGATCCAGCACGAGTGGTACACCGTGAAGGCGGCCCGCTGCGAGGTGAACGGACGCCGGGCCGGACACCTCGCGATGGCGTTCCCGCTGTTCGGCGTCCTTTTCCTAATCCTGCGGGCGGGCGGCTGGTCCCCCTTTGACACGCTGGGCTTCGTGTCGGCCATCACGGCGTCCGTCGCGGCCTGGTCGCAGCTGCGCCAGTACAGCCCGCTGGCCGCGGCGTACCGGGTGGCCGCGGACGAACTGGAGTTGATCCGCGTCCAGTTGTCGGCACTGGACCTGAACGACCCGAACGCCGAGCACCTGTGGTCCCAGCTGACCCGCGACGCCGAGGACGCGGTGTCCCGGGAGCACACCACCTGGCAGGCCAGGCGCGAGATGCGCGTGTGAGGACGGGCGTCCGGGCGCGGAACACACGAAAGGGGGCCCCTCGGAGTGCTGTTGGTACGTGCGGGGGACGGGCGGGCACTGGCGGTGGAGACCCTCGGCGATCCCCGGGGCAGACCGGTGTTCCTGCTGCACGGCACTCCCGGCAGCAGGCTCGGGCCGGTGCCGCGCAGCGCGGTGCTGTACCGGCTGGGGGTGCGGATGATCTCGTTCGACCGGCCCGGCTACGGCGGTTCCGAGCGGCAGCCCGGCCGCCGGGTCGCGGACGCCGCCGCCGACGTCGCGGCGATCGCCGACGCCCTGGGCCTGGAGGAGTTCGCGGTGGTCGGCCGCTCGGGCGGCGGGCCGCACACGCTCGCCTGCGCCGCACTGCTGCCGGACCGGGTGACCCGGGTGGCGGTGCTGGTGGGGCTCGCGCCCCGGGACGCCCGGGGCCTGGCCTGGTACGCGGGGATGACCCGCTCCAACGTCCGTGACCACTCCACCGCCGACGCGGCGCAGCGGCGGCTCGCCGCCCGGCTGGAACTGCGCTCGCGGACCATCCGCGACGACCCGGCCAGTCTGCTCGCCCTGCTCCGGCCGGAGATGCCGGAGCCGGACCAGCGGGTGATCGCGGACGCGGGCCTGCGCACCATGCTGCTGCGCACCTACGCGGAGGCGCTGCGCACATCGGCCGACGGCTGGATCGACGACACCCTGGCGTTCAACCGGAGCTGGGGGTTCGGCCTGGACCGGATCGCGGTGCCGGTGCTGCTGTGGCACGGCGAGGCCGACGTGTTCTCGCCTGTGGCGCACTCCCGCTGGCTGGCGGAGCACATCCCGGGCGCGACCATGGTGGTCCAGCCGGGGGCCGCGCACTTCGCCGCCCTGTCGGTGCTGCCGCGGGTGCTGGCCTGGGCTGCCGCCGGGGGGGGGGGGGGGGCGCCCCCCCCCCCCCCCCCCCCCCCCCCCCCGGGAAACCCCCGGCGGGGCCCCGTGCCCGGTTTACCCGCACCCCAACCCGGCCGGCCCGCGGGGGGGGGGGGGCGC
>NZ_JBIVNJ010000028.1:0-109386 GCF_044753585.1 Streptomyces sp. NPDC088354
CCGCAGCGATCTGGCACAACTTCCAGACCGGCCAGGCGGTCAGCCGCTCACTGACCGCCTTCGACCACTGAACGCATTCGGACAGACTCGTCTAGAAGAGGAGGCCTGGAACTCGTCGTGCAGCTCGCGTGCCCGTTCGGTGATCAGTGCGAGCGTGCGCTGGGTGGTGGCCAGGTCGGCGGGGTCGAGGCGGCCGTAGATGCGGTCGGTGACGACCGCCAGGGCCTCGGTGATCTCCGCGTGGAGGGCGTCGCCCCGGGGGGTGGGGGTAAGGGCGCCGGAGGCGTCGGCGGTGGCGAGCCCTGCATCGGTGAGGCGGTCGGCGAGGGTGCTCGAGGCCTCGGGCGTGAAGGCGCGGCTCTCGGTCAGCACCCGTTCCAGGTCGGGGCGGCCGAGGGCCTCGCCGCGGGTGGCGAGGGTGCGCAGCGCGGCCCACTGGCCGAGGTCGAGTCCGTGCCGCTGGAGGAGCACGTCGAGCACGGCGCGGGTCGAGTGGTGGGCGCTGCCGATGTCCTGGCCGGTCAGGGGGGTGGGGGCGGGGGTTACGGACGTGCTCCTGCTCCTGTCGTCGGTGCCGAGGAGGGTGTGCAGGGCGTGCGTGAACTCGGCGGTGGGCGCGGCGCCCGGTCCGCCGAGGGGTGCGGTCAGTTCCTCGTGGAGTTTCCGTACGACCGCGACCGCCCGGACGGCCACGTCGGCGCCCTCGTCGGTGAGGGTGAGCTGGACCGCGCGGGCGTCGTCGGGGTGGGCGTCGCGGCGTACGAGGCCGGCCGCCTCCAGGGTGCGGACGAGCTTCGAGACGAAGATCGGTTCCAGGCCCGTGTGGTCGGCGAGCTGGCGCTGGCTGGGGCGCGTCCCGCCGCGGGTCATGCCGTACAGCGACGCCAGGAGCGAGTACTGCGCGTGGGTGAGGCCGAGCGGGCCGACCGCGCGGTCGACGGCGGCGCGCCACTTCATGGACAGCCGCCACACCAGATAGCCGGGCGTGTAGTCGAGCTTCATACGAGATACTGTATGCGGATATTATGTCCGCAGCTACTATTCCGGGGATGCCGCCGTGACCGGGCCGCGGACCCGGGCGGGCACGGCCGGTGAGGACGCGTCACCCCTGACGGACCGCGGGCCGGCACCTGGGGAGGCGCCGGCCCGAAGGGTGTTCCCGTCAGCCCGCTGGGGGCCCTGAGCGGCCGGTGCCGGCGTCGTCCAGATCGTTCTGGCCGGTCTCGGTGCGGTCGTTGCCCTGGCCGAGGCCGTCGCGGGTGCTCTGCCGGGGACCGTTGTCGTTCCAGCCGCCGCCCGGACGGCCGCCGGCCTGCTCGTTCCGGCCCGCCTGCTCCCGGCCGCCGCCCTGTGCGGCGTCGGGCCTCCCGCCGCCGCCGCCACCGCCGCCGTACGGACGCTCGCCCAGCGTCGGGCGGGCCGGCGGGAGTTCGTGCTTGATGGCGAAGGCCTCCGCCGTGTCCGTGAGGACGAAAGGAGGACCGGTCGTGACGAATCCGCCGAGGGGATAGAGGCAGACCCCCTTCGACGTCTTGGGGCACGCCGCGGAGGCGACCGCCAGGTGGGAACGGGCGATCCGCAACGGAGGCAGGATCGACCAGGTGTCTGCCACCGGGCTGTAGGCCTGGACGGTGTCCAGGAGGCGGTCCGGCGCCACGCCCGTTCTCTGGACGCCGCCGAAGACGTAGAGGCACCGTCCGCGCGGTCCGTCCGAGCAGGGCGCCGGCGCGACGGCGAAGCTGTCGCGGGCGGTGGGCAGCGGCCGCAAGGTGAGCCAGGCGTTGGTGACGGGGCTGTAGACCTCGACCGTCCGCAGGCTGATCCCGGCGTCGTCACGCCCTCCGAACGCGTACACGCACAGTCCGCGCAGCCCGGGCGCCTCGGGACACGGCGCGGAGGCGACGGCGAGCCCGGCCCGCGGCGTGGGCAGGTCGTGCAGGGTGGCCCAAGTGCCGGTTGCCGGACTGTAGGCCTCCACCGTGCCCACTGCCGCGTCCGTGTCCGTCCTGCCCCCGACGGCGTACACGCAGGCGCCGCGCAGGCCGTACCCCTCGGGGCAGAGCGCCGGTGCCGCGCCCAGGTCGCTGCGGGGGGTGGGCAGCGGGGGGATGTCGATCCAGGTGTTGGCGGCCGGGTTGTAGGCCTCCACCGTGCCCACGACACTGCGATCGACGGAGCCGCCGACGGCGTACACGCACGTCTTCTTCTTCACGGCCTCCGGGCACGGAGCCGCCTTGCCCGCCAGCCCGGTGCGCGCCGTGGGCAGCGGGGCCAGGGTGATCCAGGCGTTGGTGGCGGGACTGTACGCCTCGAGGGTGTGGGTCAGCCCTCCCGCGTCACGGCCTCCGAAGGCGTACACGCAGGTCTGCCGCAAGCCCGGCGGGCAGGGTGCGGGTGCGGCCGCGAGCTCCGCGCGCGGGGTCTGCAGCGGGGGGATGTCCAGCCATACGCCGTCCGCCGTCGCGCCCGTGGGCACCAGCGCGAGGAGCGGGGCCAGGACAAGGCCGGCGAGCCCGGCGAGCCGCCGGCGGCGCCTGAGATGGCCGGCCGGGGCGGTCGCGGACCGGGGTCCCGACCCGGGCCCGGACCGTCGGATGCGCCTCATCGATTACCTCTTCCATGGCGGGACGCGGCTGCTGCCGCGCCCCCGAGGGCAGTTGCGGGGTACGTGCTCGAACAGGCGGAGCGCAAAGGTGTGTCGAGGGGCGCAGGCACGAGGTTGGTGGGCCCGTTCATCCGCGAGGCCCGCCGGGTCCCCCGGGTCCTCCGGGTCCGCCGGGACGCTGGAGGTGGTGCTCGACCGCGAAGGCCTCGGTCGCCGCACCCGCCACGCCCCCGTTGTCGGGCAGCCCGCCGACGACGTACACGCAGGGGCTCGCGGACTCCTTGGGGCACGGCGCCACCGTGCCGGCGGTCCGCCGGTGCGGGGTGGGCGTCAGCGGCAGGGTCACCCAGGAGTTGGCCACCGGGCTGTACGCGTGCACGGCGCGCAGCAGCACACCCGCGCTGGTGCCGCCGATGACGTACACGCAGCCGCCCGGCAGTCCGCCCGGGCAGGGAGCCGCGACCACCGCAGGGCGGTCGCCGTGCGAGACCGGGAGCGCGGGGAGCGTCACCCACGCGTTCGTGACCGGGCTGTAGACCGTCACCGAGCCGTTGCCCGTGCCGTCGATGGCGTAGACGCAGCCGCCGTGCAGGCCGAGGCCGGGAGGACAGGGGGCACCCACGGCGCCGAGGTCGGTGCGGGCGACGGGCAGGTCACGCAGGGTGGCCCAGGTCTCGGTGGCCGGGCTGTACGCCTCCACCGTGGTGAGGGGGCCGCTCGCGTTCCGGCCGCCGATCGCGTACACACAGGTGCCGCGCAGGCCGAGCCCGGTCGGGCAGGGCGCCTTCGCCGCGGCGAGGTCCTCACGGGCGGTGGGCAGGTCGGGGAGGGTGGCCCAGGCGTTGGTGGCCGGGCTGTACGCCTCCACGGTCTTCAGCGGCGTGGTGCCGTCGGTCCCGCCGATGGCGTACACGCACCCGTCGTCGAGTCCGCCCGGGCAGGGCGCCCCGCGGCCCGCGAGGCCGCTGCGCGGCGTGGGCAGCGGGGGCAGGGTGGCCCAGGCGTTGGTGACCGGGTTGAAGGCCTCGAACTCGTTGCGCAGGCCACCGGCAGTGAGCTGCCCGCCGAACACGTACACGCACGCCTTCTGCAGTCCGCCCGGGCACGGCGCCGTCGCCGCCGCGTGGCCCGAACGGGCCGTGGGGATGGAGGGGAGGGTCAGCCACACGCCCTGGGCGGTCGCGCCGGTGGCGGTCAGCGCCAGCAGGGGGGCGAGCGCCAGGACGACGAGCCGCCGCCAGCGATGGCGGCGGCCTGTGCGGGATATGCCGGGCGGAGTGTCGTCCTGACCCGATCGTTCGATACGCCTCATCGGACACCTCTTTCGTGGCACGCCGCAGCGTTCCGCTACGGCCGAAATGAGACTGATGAGGCCATTCAAGAGGCCGCCACAGGGGGTTGCTCACTGTGACGGCCAAACGAATGAAGTGACGCTCAGTTGCCGGCGACGTCCTTGACCGCGACCGGCACCGGGGTGTGACCACCGATCAGTTCCAGTGTCAGGCCGGCCGTCGACGGGGTGTCCAGGAGTTCGGCCAGGACCGCGGCGACGTCGTCGCGGGTCACCGACCCGTAGCCGGTGGACGCGGCGAGCCGCACCCGGCCGGTGCCCGGGTCGGTGGTGAGCAGGCCGGGCCGCAGGACGGTCCAGTCGAGGGCGGCACGGTGCCGCACCGCCGCGTCGGCGGCGCCCTTGGCCTTGAGATAGGCGGCGAAGGTGTCGTCGGTGCCCGGCCGGGGATCGGAGTCGGCGCCCATCGACGAGACCATCAGATAGCGGCGCACGCCCGCGCGTTCGGCCGCGTCGGCGAGCAGCACGGCCGCGTCCCGGTCGACGGACTCCTTGCGCGCGACGCCGCTGCCGGGTCCCGCGCCGGCGGCGAAGACCACCGCGTCGGCGTCCCGCAGGACCTCCGCGACCTCGTCGACCGAGGCCGCCTCCAGGTCCAGGACGACCGGCTCCGCGCCGGCCTCTCTCAGCGCCGCGGCCTGTTCGGGCTTGCGGATGATGCCCGCCACCTCGTCACCGCGCCCGGCGAGCAGCCGCTCCAGCCGCAGCGCGATCTGTCCATGTCCACCAGCGATCACAGTGCGCATGCCACCGACCGTACGCCCGCCGGACGGCTCATGCCGGATCTCGGCGGCTCCGGGACTGACGTGGCAGGTCGAGCGCGAGCGTGTCGGTGAACTCGCGGACCGCACTGGTGCGCGAGACCACCCTCCCGCGGTGGATCACGACCCGGCTGTACGCGAGCGACAGCGCGTTCTCCAGCCGCTCGGCGCGCACCGCCAGCAGTTCCGCGGGGAAGCCCGCCTCGACCCGCACCTCGGGCAGGCCCATGACGGCCCGGGCCTCGCGGCTGATCGCGTCGTAGGCCTCCGCGGGGGAGCACTCGCCGTGCGACGCGAGCAGGAACGCGGCCTCCAGGGGGTCGCCCCGGCCCACCGGGTTGGTGAGGTCGCGCAGCGCCCCGCTGCCCGCGGCGACGCGCACCCCGGCCGCGCGCAGCGCGCGCACCGGGGCGGTGGTGCCCCGGCGCACGGACTCCATGGCGCCGCAGCCGCCCTGCGGCAGGGCGGTCAGCGAGACCCCGGCGGCCGCGAGTTGCCCGGCGAGCCGGGTGACGGTGTCGGCTCCCTGCAGGGCCAGACCCCCGCACGGCCCCAGGGTGACCCCGGGGCGCAGGCCGCCGGCCATGGCGGCGAGCCGGGAGAGCCGGGCGGGGTCGGCCGCGTCGGTGTGCAGGTCGACGGGGAGCCCGTACTCCGCGGCGACGCCGAGCACCGCCTCCGCGTACCCGGAGGGGTCGGGGTCCAGGTCGGGGCAGCCGCCCACCACGCCGGCCCCCATCTTCAGCGCGTCGTGGAGCATCGCGAGGCTGTCCGCGCCGGCGGCACCGGTGAGCACCCGGGGCACGGCGACGGCCTGCACCTCGATCAGCCCGCGCAGGGCGCGCCGGGCCTGGAGGACGGCCTCGACCGCGCGCAGCCCCTGCACGTCGCCGATCCGCGCGTGGGCCCGCACCGCGGTCACGCCGTGCCCGAGCTGCAGGAGGGCCGCCTCGGTCACCCGGCGCTGGACCTCCTCGCCCTCGTAGGACGGCGGCCCGGCGCAGTCCGCGGTCAGGGCGGTGTCGAGGTGGGCGTGCGGTTCGGCGGGTGCGGGCAGCAACAGATAGCCGGCCAGGTCGACGCGGGGTGTCTGTCCGTCACCGGTGAGGCTGCCCGCGGTGCCGACGGCCTCGATCCGCGGCCCGGCCAGGCGCACGTCGACCGTCCGGCCGTCGGCGAGGCGGCCCCCGCAGAGCAGGAGTGCGGGCGCCGGGGCGGATTCGCCGCGGAGCGGGTCGGCGGGCTGTTGCGGCTGGCTGTCGGTCATCGCGCTCCTCGGGGCCGGAGGCAAGATCACGCGGATCCGAGCCTAGGGGCCGGTGCCCGATCCGTCCGGGAAGAGCGAATAGTCGTACTGGTGCCGTCAAGTGACGTACGGCACCGGGTGGGTGGCGCGTGGCCGCCGCCCGGGGGACGCGGCCGGTGCCCACTAGATACGGATTTCACCTTCGGCGGCGGACCGTGTAATGTCTTCCTCGCTCGCCCCAATAGCTCAGTCGGCAGAGCGTCTCCATGGTAAGGAGAAGGTCTACGGTTCGATTCCGTATTGGGGCTCTGATGATCAGGTGACCCGCCTTCGGGCGGGTGATCTCCTCATCGAAGCGGCGTAGCTCAGTCGGTAGAGCAAGCGGCTCATAATCGCTGTGTCACCGGTTCAAGTCCGGTCGCCGCTACCTTGCGTAGCCGATTGTGGGATCGGTCCCTCAATCGGCTACTCTTTCCGTGTTCGAAACCTTATTACCGTTCGTCAAGGAGCACTCACGTGGCCGCCACCGACGTCCGCCCGAAGATCACGCTGGCCTGCGTGGAGTGCAAGGAGCGGAACTACATCACCAAGAAGAACCGGCGCAACGACCCGGACCGTCTTGAGATGAAGAAGCACTGCCCGCGCTGCAACGCGCACACCGCGCATCGCGAGACGCGCTGACACAGGCCGTAGTAGGACCGACGAGGCCGTCCCTGTACTGCAGGGGCGGCCTCGCGGCGTTGTTGGACCAAGAACCACCACAGCTCCAGGAGGTGCCGATGGCGCTGGACCAGTCGTTCGTGGGGCGGACCTATCCCCCCACCGCTCCGTACGAGGTCGGCCGGGAGAAGATCCGCGAGTTCGCCGAGGCGATCGGCGACCCGAACCCGGTCTACCTCGACCCCGAGGCCGCCAAGGCGCTCGGGCACCCCGATGTGATCGCCCCGCCGACCTTCGCCTTCGTGATGACCTACAAGGCCTCGATGCAGGTCATCCTCGACCCGGAACTGGGCCTCGACTACGAGCGGGTCGTCCACGGCGACCAGCGGTTCGAGTACACCCGTCCGGTGCGCGCCGGTGACCGGCTGTCGGTGACGGTCGCGATCGACGCGATCAAGTCGCTCGCGGGCAACGATGTCATCGACGTCCGTGGCGAGGCTCACGACGAGAGCGGCGAGCACGTGGTGACGGCGCTGACGAAGCTGGTGGCGCGCGCGCCGGAGGGTGAGTGAGCTGATGACTGCGAAGATCTCCTACGACGAGGTCGAGGTCGGCACCGAGCTGCCGGCGCGGTCCTTCCCCGTGAATCGCGCCACACTCGTGCAGTACGCGGGTGCCTCGGGCGACTTCAACCCGATCCACTGGAACGAGCGGTTCGCCAAGGAGGTGGGCCTGCCGGACGTCATCGCGCACGGCATGTTCACCATGGCCTCGGCGATCCGGGTGGTCACCGACTGGACGGGCGACCCGGGCGCGGTCGTCGACTACGGGGTGCGCTTCACCAAGCCGGTCGTGGTGCCCGACGACGACGAGGGCGCGCTCATCGAGGTCAGCGCCAAGGTCGCGGCAAAGCTGGACGACGGGGAGCGCACGGTGCGGGTGGATCTGACGGCCGTCAGTGCCGGGCAGAAGGTGCTGGGCATGTCCCGTGCGGTGGTCCGGCTGGCGTAGCCGGAAGCGGCGTTCGAGGGGGGAGGCGGCGGGAGGTCCCGCCGCCTCCCCTCTTGCCCCGCGTAGTTAGTGACTGATAACTTACTGACCATGGCGAGCGACGGAATGCGGATGAGCGCGGACGAGCGCCGCGAGGCGGCCGTGCGCGCCGCGATGACGGAGTTCGGCATGAGTGGCTTCCACGGCACCTCCACCGGCGTCATCGCCAAGCGCATGGGCGTGTCGCAGCCGTACCTCTTCCGGCTCTTCCCGAACAAGAAGGCGCTGTTCCTGGCCGTGCTCGAACGGTGCCTGCAGTCCATCGAGGGGCATTTCGAGAAGGCGGCGCAGGGTCTGGAGGGCGGCGAGGCCTTCGAGGCGATGTGCGGCTCGTACCAGGAGCTCATCTCGGGCGGCGACATCCTGCGGATGCAGCTGCAGATGTACGTGGCCTCCGTCGACGACGAGGAGATCCGGGACGCCTGCCGCAGCGGCTGGATGGGGTTGTGGGAGTACGTCGCGGCCCGTACCGGGGTGAGCGAGCGGGAGACGGCCGAGTTCTTCGGCACCGGCATGCTGGTGAACGTCCTGGTCGCGCTCGGTGTCCCACCGGAGTCGCGCTGCTGGGCGGGCGTCGAGGAGCTGTACGGCGACCGCTTCCCGGACAAGCCCCCGGGCGGCGCGCACTGAGCACGCACAAGGAGGGGAACGGCCGGCGGACCGCGCGGGCCGGATCCCGGCGGGCGGACGTCTGTCCGCGAAAGTTATTGATCAATTACTAAATTGCTTGGGGGACGGAATCATGGAACCGGCACAGCAAGAACAGCGGCAGGACGCCCCCGCGGGACGCGGGGGCGTCGGCTGGGCCCTGCTCGTCACCAGCGTCGCCGGCTTCATGGCCGCGCTGGACAACCTCGTCGTCACCACCGCGCTGCCCTCCATCCGCAAGGACCTGGGCGGCGCCCTGGAGGACCTGGAATGGACGGTGAGCGCCTACACGCTCACCTTCGCCGTCCTCCTCATGTTCGGCGCGGCCCTCGGCGACCGCTTCGGACGGCGCCGGATGTTCCTGGTAGGCCTCGGGATCTTCTCCACGGCCTCCGCGGGTGCCGCGCTCGCGCCGGGCATGGGGGAGCTGATCGCGGCCCGCGCGGTCCAGGGCGTCGGCGCGGCCATCCTCATGCCGCTCACCCTCACCCTGCTGTCGGCCGCGGTGCCGCCGCAGCGGCGCGGCATGGTCTTCGGCATCTGGGGCGCGGTCAACGGCCTCGCGGTCGCCGCCGGGCCGCTGATCGGCGGCTCGCTGACCGAGCACATCTCCTGGCAGTGGATCTTCTGGGTCAACGTCCCGCTCGGTCTGCTGCTCATCCCGCTCGCCCGGCTGCGCCTGGCGGAGAGCCGCGGCCCCAACCCGCGGCTGGACGTGCCCGGCACGCTGCTCGCCAGCGGTGGCCTCTTCGGGATCGTCTACGCCCTGGTCCGCGGCAACGCCGACGGCTGGACCAGCGGGCCGGTGCTCGGCGGCCTGATCGCGGGCGGCGTCCTGCTCGCCCTCTTCGTGCGGCACGGCATGCGGGCCCGCAACCCGATCCTGCCGATGCGGCTGTTCCGCAGCCGCGCGTTCGCCGCGATCAACACGGCCAGCCTGCTGATGTTCCTCGGGATGTTCGGGTCGATCTTCCTGCTCAGCCAGTTCCTGCAGGGCGTGGCGGGCTACTCCCCGACCGAGGCGGGGCTGCGGATGCTGCCCTGGACCGGCATGCCGATGATCGTGGCGCCGATCGCGGGCTTTCTCTCCGACCGGATCGGCGGCCGCCCGGTCGTCGCGGCGGGACTCGCCCTGCAGGCGGTCGGGCTCGGGCTCTTCGCCCTGGTCATCGAGCCCGGCGTGTCCTACGGAGCGCAGATCCCGGCGCTCGTCGTGAGCGGTGTCGGCATGGCTCTGTACTTCGCGCCCAGCGCCAACATCGTCATGAGCAGCGTCCGCCCCGAGGAGCAGGGCATCGCCTCGGGCGCCAACAACGCCCTGCGCGAGGTCGGCGGCGCGCTCGGCGTGGCCAGTCTGGCGGCGGTCTTCTCCGCCCAGGGCGGCTACGAGTCCGCGACCCGCTTCGTGGACGGCATCACCCCCGCCCTCTGGGTCGGCGCGGCGGCGGTCGCTGTCGGCGCGGTCGCGGCGCTCCTCGTACCGGGGCGGCGCTCCGCGGCGGCGGCCGGGAAGGCGGGCGCGGCCGGGGACGCGCGGCTTCTGGTGGGCGCCGAGCAGTGACACCGGCGCGCGTGCGGCCCCGTCCCCGGTGCGGGGGCGGGGCCGCACGGCGTTCGCCGGCGGACTCGGCCGCGGACTTCAGCCCACGGGGCCGGCGTGGTCCCAGTCCGGGGTGTTGAGGGTGAGCGAGAGGGTGCCCTCGGCCACCGTCTCCCCGCAGGTGCGGCAGGTCTCGACGGGGTCGAAGGGGTGGTCGTGGTGGCGGAAGGAGACCGGCGGCTCGTCGAGGACCCATGTGTCGCCCCACCTGACCAGGGCGCGGAGCACCTCGGTGAGGTCCCGTCCGGCGGCGGTGGGGTGGTACTCGTAGCGCGGCGGACGCTCGCTGTAGGCGCGGCGCTCGATGACGCCCGCCTCCTCCAGCGCGCGCAGCCGCGCCGTGAGCCGGTCGCGCGGGGCGCCGGTGTTGCGGGCGATGACGTCGAAGCGGTGGTTGCCGTAGAGGATCTCGCGCATCGCGAGCAGCGCCCACTTCTCCCCGACGACCTGGAGCGCGGCGGCGGCGGAGCAGGGGCGTCCGGGGACGGCGGGGCGGGCTGTGGTCGGGCTCACCGGTCCAGTCTCACATGGCAGGTTGTGATTTCAAATCGACTGGTCCTACTCTGGAGTAGGGAGTGAGTTGGAGATTCAAATCAACTCCCTCGGCGGACCCGGTGTCCGGCCCGGCGACCTGCCGGGAGCGGTTGCCGCGCGCCGCCCCTCTCGTCGTCCGGAACCCCACCCTCACCCAGGAGGCGACCGTCATGCGTGACGCCGTCATCGTCGAAGCCGTCCGCACCCCGATCGGCAAGGGCAAGCCCGGCGGGGCGCTCGCCGGGACGCACCCGGTGGAGCTGCTCGCCCACACCCTCGCGGAGCTCGTCACCCGTAGCGGTATCGACCCCGCATTGGTGGACGACGTCATCGGCGGCACCGTCGGCCAGGTCGGCGAGCAGGCCATGAACACCACGCGCTGGGCCTGGCTGTCCGCCGGCTTCCCCGACTCCGTCCCGGCCACCACCGTCGACCGCCAGTGCGGTTCCTCGCAGCAGGCGGTGCACTTCGCCGCGCAGGGCGTCATCGCGGGCGCCTACGACATCGTCGTGGCCTGCGGAGTGGAGTCGATGAGCCGGGTGCCGATGGGCTCCAACGTGCTGCCCGGCTCCGACCCGTTCGGGCCCGGCATCGCCGAGCGCTTCCCCGGCGGGCTGATCCCGCAGGGCATCAGCGCCGAGCTGATCGCGGCCAAGTGGTCGCTGAGCCGCGAGGCCATGGACGTCTTCGCCACCGAGTCGCACCGCAAGGCGGCCGCGGCCTGGGCGGCGGGCGCCTTCGACGCGGAGGTCGCGCCGCTCGCCGGGCTGACCGCCGACGAGTCCGTGCGCCCCGCGACCACCCCGGAGGTCCTGGCCGGGCTCCGCCCCGCCTTCGCCCACCCCGGCTACACCGAGCGCTTCCCGCAGATCGACTGGTCGGTCACCGCCGGCAACAGCAGCCCGATCAACGACGGCGCCTCCGCCGTGCTGATCATGAGCAGTGAGACCGCCGAACGCCTCGGCCTGCGCCCGCTCGCGCGCCTGCACAGCTTCGCCGTCACCGGTTCCGACCCGCTGCTCATGCTGACCGGCGTCATCCCGGCCACCGAGCGGGTCCTGCGCCGTGCCGGACTGAACCTGGAGGACATCGACCTGTTCGAGGTCAACGAGGCCTTCGCCAGCGTCGTCCTCGCCTGGCAGCAGGAGACCGGCGCCGACCCGGCCAAGGTCAACGTCAACGGCGGCGCCATCGCGCTCGGCCACCCGCTCGGCGCCAGCGGCGCGCGGATCATGACCACCCTCGTCCACGCCATGCGGGCACGCGGCGCGCGCTACGGGCTGCAGACCATGTGCGAGGCGGGCGGCCTGGCCAACGCCACGATCCTCGAAGCGCTCTAGCCGCCCGGGGTGCGGGGCGGCCGGGCCGCGGACCGGCGCGGCCCGCCCCGTACCCTGAATGCCGTGCACGTACTCCACGACGCCCCGCTCGCGCCCCTGACCACCTTCCGCCTCGGCGGCCCCGCCGCCCGCCTGGTGACCGCGACCACCGACGCCGAGGTCGTCGAGGCCGTCCGGGAGGCCGACGCGTCCGGGACACCGCTGCTGGTCATCGGCGGCGGCAGCAACCTGGTCATCGGCGACGAGGGCTTCGCGGGAACGGCGCTGCGCATCGCCACCCAGGGCTTCGAACTGCACGGCACCGCACTGGAACTGGCCGCCGGTGAGGTGTGGACCGATGCCGTCGCCCGCACCGTCGAGGCGGGCCTGGCGGGCGTGGAGTGCCTGGCCGGCATCCCGGGCTCCGCCGGGGCCACGCCGATCCAGAACGTGGGGGCGTACGGCCAGGAAGTGGCGAGCACGATCACCGAGGTGATCGCGTACGACCGCGTCGCGGGGGAGACCGTCACGCTGGACAACGCCGGGTGCGCCTTCTCCTACCGCCACAGCCGCTTCAAGGCGGACCCGGCGCGCTACGTCGTGCTGCGCGTCCGCTTCGCGCTGGAGGACGCCGACGGCATGTCCGCGCCCGTGAAGTACGCCGAGGTGGCCCGCGCCCTGGGGGTCGGCGCCGGGGAGCGGGTGGCGCTTGCCACCGCTCGCGAGACGGTGCTGAAGCTGCGCTCCGGCAAGGGCATGGTGCTGGACCCGGAGGACCACGACACCTGGTCGGCCGGCTCCTTCTTCACCAACCCGATCCTCACGGAGGCCGGGTACGCCGACTTCCTGGCCCGCGTCCACGACCGCCTCGGCGCGGACACGGAGCCCCCCGCCTACCCCTCGGGCGACGGGCACATCAAGACCTCCGCGGCCTGGCTGATCGACAAGGCCGGCTTCACCAAGGGCTACGGCAGCGGTCCCGCCCGCATCTCCACCAAGCACACCCTCGCCCTGACCAACCGCGGCTCCGCCACCACCGCCGACCTGCTGGCCCTCGCCCGCGAGGTCGTCGCGGGCGTCCACGAGGCCTTCGGCGTCGTCCTGGTCAACGAGCCGGTGACGGTGGGCGTCAGCCTCTGACCGGGGCCGGGCTGGAGCCCGGGCCGCCGAGCTCCAGCTCGCCGACCACCTGGTCCCCGCTGGTCTCCCCGGTCAGGCGGAAGCCGAGGCCCGCGTAGAACCGCTCGGGGCCGCCCGGGCCGGGCACCCAGGTGACGGTCATCCGGGTGCCGCCGCGGCGGCGGATCTCGGCGGCGACCTCCGCGACGGCGAAGCGGCCGTAACCGCGGCCCTGCTCGTCCGCGTCCACGAGCAGCCGCCACAGGCCGGACCGCACGTCGCGGCCGGTGCCGTCGCCGGTCCAGTCGATGTCCAGGAAGGCCATCACGAAGCCGACCGCCCGGCCGCCGTCGACGATCAGCCGCGGCCAGGCGGTGTCCTGATGGACGTACGCCTCGGCGAGGGACTTCACGACCGGCGCGACCAGGTGCTCCTGTCCGGGCCGGACGCGCAGGCCGAGCGCGGCGTCGATGTTGCCGACGGTGATCGTCTCCAGGCGCGGCGCATGTGTCATACCGGGAACGATGCCGCAGTGACCCGGCGGGCGGGAAGCGGACGTGCGGGGCCGGGCGTCGCCAGGGGTCAGTACGCCACGCCGAGGGCCTGCTTCACGGTCGCGGGGTCGCCGATCGCGGCCAGCATCGCGTGGGCCACGTCGGCCCGGCCGATGCTGTGGCCGCCGCGCAGATTGGCGCCCAGGGCCGTCCGGTAGACCCCGGTCAGCGGCTTGTCGTTGAGCTTCGGCGGCCGGACGGCGGTCCAGTCGGTCGCGCTGCGGCGCATCTCGTCCTCCATCTCCCGCAGGTCGTCGTAGACCGGCCGCAGCAGCCCGGAGACCACGGGCGTCATGATCCGCCCGAACAGCGTCTCGCCCTCCGGCACGGGACCCAGCGGCGCCGCGCTGACCGCGACGAAGCGGCGTACGCCCTCGGCCTCCATGGCGCGCAGTACCGGACGGGTGATCCGGGTGGCGATCCCCGCGTCCCCCCGCCGTCGCGGGCCGA
Source organism: Streptomyces sp. NPDC088354 (assembly GCF_044753585.1). Classification (NCBI taxonomy): domain Bacteria; kingdom Bacillati; phylum Actinomycetota; class Actinomycetes; order Kitasatosporales; family Streptomycetaceae; genus Streptomyces; species Streptomyces sp. NPDC088354. The sequence continues at coordinate 13,898 of NZ_JBIVNJ010000028.1, forward strand.
GCCCGGACAGCACCGCGTCCCGCCCGGCGACCGCCGTGCGCAGCGGTTCGGGGTCGGTCAGCCCCGTGGTGACGACCCGCAGGCCGGTACCGGTCACCGGCAGCCGGGCCGGGTCGCGCACCACCGCGGTCACACCGTGGCCCTGCGCCAGTGCCTGCCGCACGATCTCCTGCCCGATGCCGCCGGTCGCTCCGAACACCGTGAGCTCCATCGCTGATCTCCCCGAGTGAGAGGTGGGTGAGTATTCACTCACTACTAGGGTGAGTGCATGCTCACCCCCGAGTCAACGCCCACCCGGCAGCGAATTCTGGACGCCGCCGACCGCCTGATGCGCACGATCGGCCTCGCCAGGACGACCACCAAGGAGATCGCCAAGGCGGCCGGCTGCTCAGAGGCCGCGCTCTACAAGCACTTCGCCAACAAGGAGGAGCTCTTCGTCCACGTCCTGGCGGAGCGGGCGCCCCGGCTCGGACCGCTGATGGCCGAGCTGACCGCGGACCCCGGCGGCCGCAGCGTCGAGAGCTGCCTGGCCGACATCGCGCGCACCGCCGTGCTGTTCTACGAGTCCAGCGTGCCGATCGCCGCCTCGCTCTTCGCCGAACCCGCCTTGCTGGCCCGGCACCGCGAGGCCCTGCGCCCGCTGGACCGCGGCCCGGTCGTCCCGCTGCGCGCGCTCTCCCGCTACCTGCGCGCGGAGCGCGCGGGCGGCCGCATCCGCGCCGACGCCGACACCGACGCGGCCGCCGCGCTGCTCCTCGGCGCCTGCTACCAGCGCGGCTTCCTCAACTGCTACCTGGGCGAACCCGTCGACGACCAGCCGCTGGAGGAGTTCGCCGCCGCCATCGCCCGCACCGTGCTGTCCGGGATCGCCCCGGATCAGTGAGCGAGCCAGTCGTCGATGCCGGCCAGCAGCTTGGTGCGCACCCCCTCCGGTGCCGCCGAGCCGCGCACCGACTGGCGGGCCAGTTCGGCCAGTTCGGCGTCCCCGAAGCCGTGCGCCCCGCGTGCCAGTTCGTACTGCGCGGCCAGCCGCGAGCCGAACAGCAGCGGGTCGTCCGCGCCCAGGGCCATCGGCACCCCGGCGTCGAAGAGCGTGCGCAGCGGCACCTGCCCGGGCTCCTCGTAGACACCCAGGGCGACGTTGGAGGCGGGGCACACCTCGCAGGTCACGCCGCGCTCGGCGAGCCTGGCCATCAGCCGCGGGTCCTCCGCGGCCCGGACGCCGTGCCCGACCCGGCTCGCGTGCAGGTCGTCCAGACAGTCGCGGACGCTGCTCGCCCCGGCCAGCTCGCCGCCGTGCGGGGCCGCCAGCAGGCCGCCCTCCCGGGCGATGGCGAAGGCCCGGTCGAAGTCCCGTGCCAGGCCCCGCCGTTCGTCGTTGGAGAGCCCGAAGCCGACCACGCCGTGGCCGGCGTAGCGCACCGCGAGCCGGGCCAGCGTGCGGGCGTCCAGCGGGTGCTTGGTGCGGTTGGCGGCGACGACCACGGCCATGCCCACACCGGTGTCGCGGGAGGCGGTCTCCACCGCGTCCAGGATGATCTCCATGGCCGGGATCAGCCCGCCCAGCCGGGGCGCGTACGAGGTCGGGTCGACCTGTATCTCCAACCACCCCGAACCGTCCCTGGCGTCCTCCTCCGCCGCCTCCCGCACCAGCCGCCGGATGTCCTCGGGGGTGCGGAGCACCGACCGCGCGATGTCGTACAGGCGCTGGAAGCGGAACCAGCCGCGCTCGTCGGTCGCGCGGAGGCTGGGCGGCTCGCCGGAGGTCAGGGCCTCGGGGAGGTGCACCCCGTACTTCTGGGCCAGTTCCATCAGGGTCGCGGGCCGCATCGAGCCGGTGAAGTGCAGGTGCAGGTGCGCCTTGGGGAGGAGGGAAACATCGCGTGCCATTCAGAGATCCTGCCGCACTGCCCCGGGGTGCCGGTAGCGCTTTCCCCGAACGAGGGCTTGCCCGCACACGCGCGCGGGCCCCGGCCGAACCGGCCGGGGCCCGCGACAGCGCCGATGCGTCAGGCCCTGGCCTCGCCCAGCAGCTTCTGGATCCGGGCCACGCCCTCGACCAGGTCCTCGTCACCGAGCGCGTACGACAGCCGCAGGTAGCCCGGGGTGCCGAAGGCCTCGCCCGGGACGACCGCGACCTCCGCGTCCTCCAGGATCAGCTCGGCGAGCTCCACGGAGCTCTGCGGCCGCCTGCCGCGGATCTCCTTGCCGAGCACGCCCTTGACCGACGGGTACACGTAGAACGCGCCCTCGGGTTCGGGGCACACCACGCCCGGGATCTCGTTGAGCATCCGCACGATGGTCTGCCGGCGCCGGTCGAAGGCCTCGCGCATCCTCGCCACGGCCTCCAGGTCGCCGGAGACGGCGGCCAGGGCGGCGGCCTGTGCGACGTTGCTCACATTCGAGGTGGCGTGCGACTGCAGGTTGGTCGCGGCCTTGACCACGTCCTTGGGGCCGATGACCCACCCGACCCGCCAGCCGGTCATGGCGTACGTCTTGGCGACGCCGTTGACCACGATGCACTTGTCGCGCAGTTGGGGCAGGACCGCCGGCATCGAGACCGCGGAGGCGCCGCCGTACACCAGGTGCTCGTAGATCTCGTCGGTCAGCACCCACAGGCCGTGCTCGACGGCCCAGCGGCCGATGGCCTCGGTCTCGGCCTCGCTGTAGACCGCGCCGGTCGGGTTGGACGGCGACACGAAGAGCACGACCTTGGTGTTCTCGGTGCGCGCGGCCTCCAGCTGCTCGACGGTGACCCGGTAGCCGGTCGTCTCGTCGGCGACGACCTCGACCGGGACACCGCCGGCCAGCCGGATCGACTCCGGGTAGGTCGTCCAGTACGGGGCCGGGACGATGACCTCGTCGCCCGGGTCCAGGATGGCGGCGAAGGCCTCGTAGATGGCCTGCTTGCCGCCGTTGGTGACCAGGATCTGGGAGGCGTCGACCTCGTAGCCGGAGTCGCGCAGCGTCTTGGCGGCGATCGCGGCCTTCAGCTCCGGCAGCCCGCCGGCCGGGGTGTAGCGGTGGTACTTCGGATTGCGGCACGCCTCCACGGCCGCCTCGACGATGTAGTCGGGCGTGGGGAAGTCGGGCTCGCCGGCACCGAAGCCGATGACCGGTCGCCCGGCGGCCTTGAGCGCTTTGGCCTTGGCGTCCACGGCGAGCGTCGCGGACTCGGAGATCGACCCGATGCGGGCCGACACGCGTCGTTCATTTGCTGCGGTCATGTCTGCATCGTCGCAGACCGCGGGGGGCCCGGGCACACGAGTTCACGTTCCGGGCAGAACCGAGCCGAAGCGCGCCGAACACGCAACGCATTCGACGGCCGGGCCCGGAACACGTACACTCATCCGTCGATGGCCCCCACGAGCCGATCTTGCCTGTGCACATCGTGCACTCGGCCGGATGCGGTACGTTGGGGGACACTCGAAGGGTCGTAGCTCAATTGGTAGAGCACTGGTCTCCAAAACCAGCGGTTGGGGGTTCGAGTCCCTCCGGCCCTGCTGTTCGCAGGCACACGCTTCTTCGTTGTACAGGCAATCAATCGGATTCAGGTGAGGACGAGTGACGGAAGCCCTGGGCTCGACCGCAACACCTGAAAGCGGTCGTCCTGATGACGGCTCCGCGGACGACGGCTCCAAGAAGGCCCGTCGCGGCGGCAAGCGCGGGAAGAAGGGCCCCCTGGCCCGCCTCGCGCTCTTCTACCGCCAGATCGTGGCGGAGCTCCGCAAGGTCGTCTGGCCGACGCGCAGCGAGCTCAGCACGTACACCAGCGTGGTGATTGTCTTCGTTGTGGTCATCATCGCGCTCGTGACCGTGATTGACTGGGGACTCAACAAGGGCGTCTCGTACATCTTCGGGTGATTCCCCTCGCGGAGGGCACCCGTGGTGCCCGACCGCCTGTTCCACATCTTGAAGGAAGAAGCAGCGACCGTGTCTGACCCGAACCTGTACGACGCCGACGAGACCGTCGAGGGCGACGACACCGCGCTCGACATCGTCGAGGCCGCCGACGGCGACATCGACCAGGCCGAGGCTGCTGACCAGGCCGCCGGTGAGCCGGCCGAGCAGGACGCGGTGCAGGTCGTCGACGAGGACGTGGACGAGACGGCGGCCGTCGAGGGCGAGGACGAGAAGACCGCGGAGGAGCAGGCCCCGGTGGACCCGGTGGCGGCCTTCCGTGACGAGCTGCGTGCCCTGCCCGGCGAGTGGTACGTCATCCACACCTACGCCGGCTACGAGAACCGCGTGAAGTCCAACCTGGAGCAGCGCGCCGTCTCGCTGAACGTCGAGGACTACATCTACCAGGCCGAAGTGCCCCAGGAAGAAGTCGTCCAGATCAAGAACGGCGACCGCCGCACCGTCCGTCAGAACAAGCTCCCCGGCTACGTGCTGGTGCGCATGGACCTGACGAACGAGTCCTGGGGCGTCGTCCGCAACACGCCCGGCGTCACCGGCTTCGTCGGCAACGCCTACGACCCGTACCCGCTGACGCTGGACGAGGTCACCAAGATGCTCGCTCCCGAGGTCGAGGAGCAGGCCGCGACCGCCGAGGGCGGCGAGGGCGGCGTCACCAAGCGCAAGGTCGAGGTCCAGGTGCTGGACTTCGAGGTCGGCGACTCGGTCACGGTCACCGACGGCCCCTTCGCGACCCTCCAGGCCACGATCAACGAGATCAACCCGGACTCCAAGAAGGTCAAGGGCCTCGTCGAGATCTTCGGCCGCGAGACGCCGGTCGAGCTCAGCTTCGACCAGATCCAGAAGAACTAGCCGGACGATCTTCCGAAAGGGCCCCTGCCTCCAGCGTTCCCGCGCTGAGCAGGGGCTCTTTCGCGTGCCGGGGAACGCGGCCGGGCTGCCGGCCGCCGCCGGGCGCGCGCGCCGCTAAAAGGTCTCCGGAGGACGGTCTGACCTGCCGGTTTCCGGGTTTCGGCGGCACACCGCTAAAATCGTGCGGTATGCCTGCTCGCAGGCAGGAACACTCTCACTAGGACCCGGAGAGAGCAATGCCTCCCAAGAAGAAGAAGGTCACGGGGCTTATCAAGCTCCAGATCAACGCAGGTGCGGCCAACCCGGCCCCGCCCGTCGGCCCGGCGCTCGGCCAGCACGGCGTCAACATCATGGAGTTCTGCAAGGCCTACAACGCGGCGACCGAGTCGCAGCGTGGCTGGGTGATCCCGGTGGAGATCACGGTCTACGAGGACCGTTCCTTCACCTTCATCACCAAGACGCCGCCGGCCTCCCGCATGATCCTGAAGGCCGCGGGTGTGGAGAAGGGCTCCGGCGAGCCGCACAAGACCAAGGTCGCGAAGCTGACGCGTGACCAGGTCCGCGAGATCGCCACGACCAAGCTGCCCGACCTGAACGCGAACGACCTGGACGCCGCCGAGAAGATCATCGCCGGCACCGCGCGTTCCATGGGCATCACGGTCGAGGGCTGACACAGCCCCCGCACCACTCCACACCGGCAGACACGTGGCAGGGCCGGCTCGGCCCGCACCACGACTCCTCAAGACACACAGGAGCAGCAGTGAGCAAGCGCAGCAAGTCTCTCCGCGCTGCGGACAGCAAGATCGACCGGGAGCGTGTGTACGCCCCCCTCGAGGCGGTCCGTCTCGCCAAGGAGACCTCCACCACCAAGTTCGACAGCACCGTCGAGGTGGCCTTCCGTCTGGGCGTCGACCCGCGCAAGGCCGACCAGATGGTCCGTGGCACCGTGAACCTTCCGCACGGCACCGGCAAGACCGCCCGGGTCCTGGTCTTCGCGACCGGTGACCGTGCCGAGGCCGCGCGTGCCGCGGGCGCCGACATCGTCGGCGCCGACGAGCTGATCGACGAGGTGGCGAAGGGCCGTCTGGACTTCGACGCCGTCGTCGCCACCCCGGACCTCATGGGCAAGGTCGGCCGCCTGGGCCGTGTCCTCGGTCCCCGTGGTCTGATGCCGAACCCGAAGACCGGCACCGTCACCCCCGACGTCGCCAAGGCCGTCACCGACATCAAGGGCGGCAAGATCGAGTTCCGCGTCGACAAGCACTCGAACCTGCACTTCATCATCGGCAAGACGTCGTTCGGTGAGCAGCAGCTGGTCGAGAACTACGGCGCCGCGCTGGACGAGATCATGCGTCTGAAGCCGTCCGCCGCCAAGGGCCGCTACATCAAGAAGGCCGCCATCAGCACCACGATGGGCCCCGGCATCCCGCTGGACGCCAACCGCACCCGCAACCTCCTCGCCGAGGAGGACCCGGCCGCTCTCTGACCGGGTCGTGTGCCGTGGACCGGCCCCCGCGCCTTCGAGGCGCGGGGGCCGGTTTTTTCGTACGACAGTGTCGGCGGGGTGCGCTAGCGTGCAAACGGTCCCGGGGTACCTGCCGGGGCCGGAGTGACGAGACACAGGGGTGGGAATTCATGAACATGTCCGTAGCCAGGCGCGCGAGTGCCGGTCTGGCGGCCGCGGCCGTCGTGGTGGGTCTCGCGGGTTGCCAGGGCGGCGACACGGGCAGCAGCGGCGGTAAGGCGGGGGCCCTGCAGACGCGGAGCGAGGCGCTCGACTTCATCCGTGCCGCCTTCACCAAGACCTCCGAGGCCAAGTCCGCCAAGGTCCGGATGACGGTGACGACGCCGCCCGGCATGGATGACAGCGGCACCGTGCAGGTCTCCGGTGTCCAGGGCTGGGACCCCGCCGTGATGGACATGACGGTCAAGGGCTCCGCCCTGACCGACAGCGCCCCCGGCGCCCCCTCGCAGGTGCACATGGTGATGGTGGACGACGCCATCTACATGGACATGGGCGCCGAGCAGGCCGCCGAGATGGGCGGCAAGCACTGGATGAAGCTGGACTTCAAGGCGGCCGCCGCCGCCAGCGGGAACGCCGAGATGCAGAAGCAGATGAGCGCCGGCCTGGAGAACATGAACCAGGACCCGTCCGAGCAGCTCGCCCTGCTGCTGGAGTCCCCGAGCCTGAAGCACCTCGGCTCGGAGAAGGTCGGCGGCGTCCAGACGGAGCACTACAAGGGCACTCTCACCTTCGAGGAGATGCTCGACGCCAACAAGGGCGCCTCCGCCCTCTCGGCGAAGCAGCGGGCCGAGGTGATCGCCAACACCAAGAAGCTGGGGATCAAGGGCTACGACACCGAGTTCTGGGTCAACTCCGATCACTACCCGGTCCGGATGGCCGTCGGGATGACCATGCCGAAGGGCACGATCAAGGTCCGTGCCGACTACTCCGACTACGGTGCCGCGGCCACCGTCCAGGCGCCGCCGGCGAAGGAGACCGTCGACCTGTTCAAGATGCTGGGGGACATGAAGCCCTCCGGTGTGAACGGCTGATACCGAGGCCCTGTCGCCCGATTTGCTTGCCGCCGATCGGTTCGCGTACCCTTCCACAGAAGCCAAAGACCGCTGGTCGTTGCCGTGCCCGCACAGGGCCCGGCGGCCGAAGGATCCGTTTACTGCGGACGACCCGCGCAGGTGACTGTGGATGCACTCCTGGGAACGCTTTGCGGTCCCGGTCGAGTCACGCCCCGTGCGCCTGCGCCGGGGCGTTCGTTTTTGCCGGCCCCTTCCCGTGCGGTCCGAATCACCCGGAAGGAGGCCGAGGCTCTATGGCGAGGCCCGACAAGGGCGCCGCGGTTGCCGAGCTGACGGACAAGTTCCGCAGCTCCAACGCCGCCGTGCTGACCGAGTACCGCGGTCTCACCGTGGCGCAGCTCAAGACGCTGCGCCGTTCGCTCGGTGAGAACGCCACGTACGCCGTGGTGAAGAACACGCTGACCAAGATCGCGGCCAACGAGGCCGGGATCAGCCAGCTGGACGACCTGTTCGCGGGTCCGACGGCTGTCGCCTTCGTCACCGGTGACCCGGTGGAGTCGGCGAAGGGTCTTCGTGACTTCGCCAAGGACAACCCGAACCTCATCATCAAGGGCGGTGTCCTTGACGGCAAGGCGCTGTCCGCCGATGAGATCAAGAAGCTCGCGGACCTCGAGTCCCGCGAGGTGCTGCTCGCCAAGCTGGCGGGTGCCATGAAGGCCAAGCCCTCCCAGGCTGCCGCGGTCTTCCAGGCACTGCCCTCGAAGCTCGTCCGCACCGTGGACGCGCTCCGTGCCAAGCAGGCGGAGCAGGGCGGTGCCGGCGAGCCGGCTCCCGCCGAGGACGCGGAGTAACCACTCCCGCTGTTCTCTAGCGGGCCCGTACGCCCGCCGCAATGTACCTACGGCACCAGCCGCATAGTGGAAGGACCGCCATCATGGCGAAGCTCAGCCAGGACGACCTGCTCGCGCAGTTCGAGGAGATGACCCTCATCGAGCTCTCCGAGTTCGTGAAGGCCTTCGAGGACAAGTTCGACGTCACCGCCGCCGCCCCGGTCGCCATCGCCGGCCCGGGTGTCCCGGGTGCCCCGGTCGAGGCCGTCGAGGAGAAGGACGAGTTCGACGTCATCCTCACCGGCGCCGGCGACAAGAAGATCCAGGTCATCAAGGTCGTGCGCGAGCTGACCTCCCTGGGTCTGAAGGAGGCCAAGGACCTCGTGGACGGCGCCCCGAAGCCCGTCCTGGAGAAGGTCAACAAGGAGGCCGCGGACAAGGCCGCCGAGTCCCTCAAGGGCGCCGGCGCCTCCGTCGAGGTCAAGTGATCTACGCCCCTCCCGGGGCTGATCAGCCGCAGGGCGGCCACCCTTTCGGGTGGCCGCCCTCGGTCGTCTGCGTGGGCCTTCACCCGGGGTGTCACCATCCCCGGGTAAGGTGATCATCGTCGTTCCGCTGACGTCGGCGTTCGTCGCGTGCCACCCCCTGTGACGATCTCCGCGGGGCGGGGCCCTTGACGAACCGCACGGAGCGCGCGATTCTCAGGACGCGTCGCCACATCGGCCATGTACCGAGGCATGGATCGAGGGCGATGCGGGAATGCCTAGCGTGGCAAGCGTGAACGAGGGGCATGACGGCTCACAACAAGGGGCTCCTAGCGACCCCTACGGAGGACGAGATTGGTGCAGCACCGGTCTCCGAAACTCTGCACTGGACATCAGTGTGCCAAGTGGCTACACTGACCCTTTGCGCTGCCTGTTAGCTGTCGCCTGGCCCGTCACCAGGGACCAGCCCAAGCCTGAGCACACATGAGGAACCGTCCTGACCAGGACATCCTTGTCTGCGCCCGGGGGCGGAAGCCGGTACGCGCGTAGTGAGTCCGAGCCCTCGGAAGGACCCCCTCTTGGCCGCCTCGCGCAACGCCTCGACTGCCAATTCGAACAACGGCGCAAGCACCGCCCCGCTGCGCATTTCTTTCGCGAAGATCAAGGAGCCCCTCGAGGTCCCGAACCTCCTCGCGCTGCAGACCGAGAGCTTTGACTGGCTCCTCGGCAACGCCGCGTGGAAGGCTCGCGTCGAGGCTGCCCTGGACAGTGGTCAGGACGTCCCCACCAAGTCCGGTCTGGAGGAGATCTTCGAGGAGATCTCCCCGATCGAGGACTTCTCCGGGTCGATGTCGCTGACCTTCCGCGACCACCGTTTCGAGCCGCCGAAGAACTCGATCGACGAGTGCAAGGAGCGCGACTTCACGTACGCGGCCCCGCTCTTCGTCACGGCCGAGTTCACCAACAACGAGACCGGTGAGATCAAGTCCCAGACGGTCTTCATGGGCGACTTCCCGCTCATGACGAACAAGGGCACCTTCGTCATCAACGGCACCGAGCGTGTCGTGGTGTCCCAGCTGGTCCGCTCACCGGGTGTCTACTTCGACAGCCAGATCGACAAGACGTCCGACAAGGACATCTACTCCGCCAAGGTCATCCCCTCGCGTGGTGCCTGGCTGGAGATGGAGATCGACAAGCGCGACATGGTCGGTGTCCGCATCGACCGCAAGCGCAAGCAGTCCGTCACCGTCCTCCTGAAGGCGCTCGGCTGGACCACCGAGCAGATCCTCGAGGAGTTCGGCGAGTACGAGTCCATGCGCGCCACCCTGGAGAAGGACCACACCCAGGGCCAGGACGACGCGCTGCTGGACATCTACCGCAAGCTGCGTCCGGGCGAGCCGCCGACCCGTGAGGCCGCGCAGACGCTGCTGGAGAACCTCTACTTCAACCCCAAGCGCTACGACCTGGCCAAGGTCGGCCGCTACAAGATCAACAAGAAGCTGGGTGCCGACGCGCCGCTCGACGCCGGCGTACTGACCGTCGAGGACGTCATCGCGACGATCAAGTACCTGGTCAAGCTGCACGCGGGCGAGACCGAGACCACCGGCGACAACGGTTCCTCCGTGGTCGTCGAGGTCGACGACATCGACCACTTCGGCAACCGTCGTCTGCGCAACGTCGGCGAGCTCATCCAGAACCAGGTCCGCACGGGTCTGGCCCGTATGGAGCGCGTCGTCCGCGAGCGGATGACCACCCAGGACGTCGAGGCGATCACGCCGCAGACCCTGATCAACATCCGGCCGGTCGTCGCCTCCATCAAGGAGTTCTTCGGCACCAGCCAGCTGTCCCAGTTCATGGACCAGACGAACCCGCTGTCGGGCCTGACCCACAAGCGCCGTCTGTCCGCGCTGGGCCCCGGTGGTCTGTCCCGTGAGCGGGCCGGCTTCGAGGTCCGTGACGTGCACCCGTCCCACTACGGACGCATGTGCCCGATCGAGACCCCCGAAGGCCCGAACATCGGTCTGATCGGCTCGCTGGCCTCCTACGGCCGGGTCAACGCGTTCGGCTTCGTCGAGACGCCGTACCGCAAGGTCGACGAGACCGGCATCGTGACCGACGAGGTCAACTTCCTCACCGCCGACGAGGAGGACCGCTACGTCATCGCCCAGGCGAACGCGCCGCTGACGGAGGACAACCGCTTCGCGGAGTCCCGCGTCCTGGTGCGCCGCCGCGGCGGGGAGATCGACTACGTCCCCGGCGAGGACGTGGACTACATGGACGTCTCGCCGCGCCAGATGGTGTCGGTCGCGACCGCCATGATCCCGTTCCTCGAGCACGACGACGCCAACCGCGCGCTCATGGGCTCGAACATGATGCGCCAGGCCGTGCCGCTGCTGAAGGCGCAGGCCCCGCTGGTCGGCACCGGCATGGAGTACCGCTGCGCGGTCGACGCCGGTGACGTCATCAAGGCCGACAAGGACGGTGTGGTCCAGGAGGTCTCCGCGGACTACGTCACCGTCGCCAACGACGACGGCACGTACAACACCTACCGCGTCGCCAAGTTCTCCCGCTCGAACCAGGGCACGTCCTTCAACCAGAAGGTCGTCGTGGACGAGGGCGCCCGGGTGATCGCCGGCCAGGTGCTCGCCGACGGTCCGTCCACCGAGCAGGGCGAGATGGCGCTCGGCAAGAACCTCCTGGTCGCGTTCATGCCGTGGGAGGGTCACAACTACGAGGACGCGATCATCCTGTCGCAGCGCCTCGTGCAGGACGACGTCCTCTCCTCGATCCACATCGAGGAGCACGAGGTCGACGCCCGTGACACCAAGCTCGGCCCCGAGGAGATCACCCGGGACATCCCGAACGTCTCCGAGGAGGTCCTGGCGGACCTGGACGAGCGCGGCATCATCCGCATCGGTGCCGAGGTCGTCGCCGGCGACATCCTGGTCGGCAAGGTCACCCCGAAGGGCGAGACCGAGCTGACCCCCGAGGAGCGCCTGCTGCGCGCGATCTTCGGCGAGAAGGCCCGAGAGGTCCGTGACACCTCGCTGAAGGTGCCGCACGGCGAGACCGGCAAGGTCATCGGCGTGCGCGTCTTCGACCGCGAGGAGGGCGACGAGCTGCCCCCGGGCGTGAACCAGCTGGTCCGCGTCTACGTCGCGCAGAAGCGCAAGATCACCGACGGTGACAAGCTCGCCGGCCGTCACGGCAACAAGGGCGTCATCTCCAAGATCCTGCCGATCGAGGACATGCCGTTCCTGGAGGACGGCTCCCCGGTCGACATCATCCTCAACCCGCTGGGTGTCCCGTCCCGAATGAACCCGGGACAGGTCCTGGAGATCCACCTGGGCTGGCTCGCCGCACAGGGCTGGGACGTCTCCGGCCTCAGCGACGAGTGGGCCCGCCGCCTCACGGCGATCGGCGCCGACCAGGTCGCCGCCGGCACCAACGTCGCCACCCCGGTGTTCGACGGTGCCCGCGAGGACGAGATCACCGGCCTCTTCGAGGCCACGATCCCGAACCGCGACGGCCAGCGCCTGGTGCTGCCCTCGGGCAAGGCCCGGCTCTTCGACGGCCGCTCCGGCGAGCCGTTCCCGGACCCGATCTCGATCGGCTACATGTACATCCTCAAGCTGCACCACCTGGTGGACGACAAGCTGCACGCGCGTTCCACCGGTCCGTACTCGATGATCACCCAGCAGCCGCTGGGTGGTAAGGCGCAGTTCGGTGGTCAGCGCTTCGGTGAGATGGAGGTGTGGGCCCTTGAGGCATACGGCGCGGCCTACGCGCTGCAGGAGCTCCTCACCATCAAGTCCGACGACGTTCTCGGCCGTGTGAAGGTCTACGAGGCCATCGTCAAGGGCGAGAACATTCCCGAGCCGGGCATTCCCGAGTCCTTCAAGGTGCTCATCAAGGAAATGCAGTCGCTCTGCCTCAACGTGGAGGTGCTGTCCTCGGACGGCATGTCGATCGAGATGCGCGACACCGACGAGGACGTCTTCCGCGCTGCGGAGGAGCTCGGAATCGACCTGTCCCGGCGTGAGCCGAGCAGCGTCGAAGAGGTCTGACGGGCCGGTCGGGGAACTGCTCCGGCAGTTCCCCGGCTACCCCACCCTCAGGGCCGCCCAAGCGGCCTGAGGGCCCCGGACCGTTCAGACATGTTTGACATTCGACCCCGAAAGAGGGATTGACGACAAAGTGCTCGACGTCAACTTCTTCGACGAGCTGCGGATCGGCCTTGCGACCGCGGACGACATCAGGCAGTGGTCCCACGGCGAAGTGAAGAAGCCGGAGACCATCAACTACCGCACCCTCAAGCCGGAAAAGGACGGGCTCTTCTGCGAGAAGATCTTCGGCCCCACCCGGGACTGGGAGTGCTACTGCGGCAAGTACAAGCGTGTCCGCTTCAAGGGCATCATCTGCGAGCGCTGCGGCGTCGAGGTCACTCGCGCCAAGGTGCGTCGTGAGCGGATGGGCCACATCGAGCTGGCCGCTCCCGTGACCCACATCTGGTACTTCAAGGGCGTTCCGTCGCGGCTGGGCTACCTGCTCGACCTCGCCCCGAAGGACCTGGAGAAGGTCATCTACTTCGCCGCCTACATGATCACGTGGGTGGACGAGGAGCGGCGCACCCGCGACCTGCCCTCGCTGGAGGCCCAGGTCTCCGTCGAGCGCCAGCAGGTCGAGCAGCGCCGTGATGCGGACATCGAGTCCCGGCAGAAGAAGCTCGAGGCCGACCTCGGCGAGCTGGAGGCCGAGGGCGCCAAGTCCGACGTGCGCCGCAAGGTGCGCGAGGGCGCCGAGCGTGAGATGAAGCAGCTGCGCGACCGTGCGCAGCGCGAGCTGGACCGCCTCGACGAGGTGTGGTCCCGCTTCAAGAACCTCAAGGTCCAGGACCTGGAGGGTGACGAGCTGCTCTACCGCGAGCTGCGGGAGCGCTTCGGCACCTACTTCCAGGGTTCGATGGGTGCCGCGGCGCTGCAGAAGCGCCTGGAGTCCTTCGACCTCGACGAGGAGGCCGCCAAGCTCCGCGAGATCATCCGTACCGGCAAGGGCCAGAAGAAGACCCGTGCGCTCAAGCGCCTCAAGGTCGTCTCCGCCTTCCTGCAGACCACCAACAAGCCGCAGGGCATGGTGCTGGACTGCGTCCCGGTGATCCCGCCGGACCTGCGTCCGATGGTGCAGCTGGACGGTGGCCGCTTCGCGACCTCCGACCTGAACGACCTGTACCGCCGCGTCATCAACCGCAACAACCGCCTCAAGCGCCTCCTCGACCTCGGTGCCCCCGAGATCATCGTGAACAACGAGAAGCGCATGCTCCAGGAGGCCGTCGACGCGCTCTTCGACAACGGCCGTCGCGGTCGCCCGGTCACGGGCCCCGGCAACCGTCCGCTGAAGTCGCTGTCCGACATGCTCAAGGGCAAGCAGGGCCGGTTCCGTCAGAACCTGCTCGGCAAGCGCGTCGACTACTCGGCCCGTTCGGTCATCGTCGTCGGCCCGCAGCTCAAGCTGCACCAGTGCGGTCTGCCCAAGGCCATGGCGCTGGAGCTCTTCAAGCCGTTCGTGATGAAGCGCCTGGTGGATCTGAACCACGCGCAGAACATCAAGTCGGCCAAGCGCATGGTCGAGCGCGGCCGCACGGTCGTGTACGACGTGCTCGAAGAGGTCATCGCCGAGCACCCGGTGCTGCTGAACCGCGCGCCGACCCTGCACCGCCTCGGCATCCAGGCCTTCGAGCCGCAGCTGGTCGAGGGCAAGGCCATCCAGATCCACCCGCTCGTCTGCACCGCGTTCAACGCGGACTTCGACGGCGACCAGATGGCCGTGCACCTGCCGCTGTCCGCGGAGGCGCAGGCCGAGGCCCGCATCCTGATGCTGTCCTCGAACAACATCCTCAAGCCCGCCGACGGCCGTCCGGTGACGATGCCGACGCAGGACATGGTCCTGGGTCTGTTCTTCCTCACCACGGACGCGGAGGAGCGCGAGCTCAAGGGTGAGGGCCGGGCGTTCGGCTCGACCGCCGAGGCGATCATGGCCTTCGACGCCCGCGAGCTGTCGCTGCAGTCCAGGATCGACATCCGCTTCCCGATCGGCACCGTCCCGCCGCGTGGCTGGACCCCGCCGGCGGACGTGGAGGGCGAGGAGCCCTGGCAGCTCGGCGACTCCTTCCGGCTGAACACGACGCTGGGCCGCGCGCTCTTCAACGAGCTGCTGCCCGAGGACTACCCGTTCGTGGACTACCCGGTGGGCAAGAAGCAGCTCTCCGAGATCGTCAACGATCTCGCCGAGCGCTACCCGAAGGTCATCGTGGCGGCGACGCTCGACAACCTGAAGGCGGCCGGCTTCCACTGGGCGACCCGTTCCGGCGTCACCGTGGCCATCTCCGACATCGTCGTTCCCGAGGCGAAGAAGGGGATCATCGCGGGCTTCGAGGCGCAGGACGAGAAGGTTCAGAAGCAGTACGAGCGCGGTCTGATCACCAAGGACGAGCGCACGCAGGAGCTCATCGCGATCTGGACGAAGGCGACCAACGACGTCGCCGAGGCCATGCGCGAGAACTTCCCGAAGACCAACCCGATCTTCATGATGGTCGACTCGGGTGCCCGTGGAAACATGATGCAGATGCGTCAGATCGCGGGTATGCGTGGCCTGGTGTCCAACGCCAAGAACGAGACGATCCCGCGTCCCATCAAGGCCTCGTTCCGTGAGGGCCTGACCGTGCTGGAGTACTTCATCTCCACCCACGGTGCCCGTAAGGGTCTGGCCGACACCGCTCTGCGCACCGCCGACTCGGGTTACCTGACCCGTCGTCTGGTGGACGTCTCCCAGGACGTCATCATCCGCGAGGAGGACTGCGGCACCGACCGCGGCCTCAAGCTGGCGATCGCCGAGCGCGCCGAGGACGGTTCGCTGCGCAAGACGGACGACGTCGAGACCAGCGTGTACGCGCGCTGCCTCGCCGAGGACGTCGTGGTGGACGGGCGTGTCCTGGCCACCGCCGGCACCGACCTGGGCGACGTGCTCATCGAGCAGCTCATCCACAACGGCGTCGCCGAGGTCAAGACCCGCTCGGTCCTGACCTGCGAGTCCGCGGTGGGCACCTGCGCGATGTGCTACGGCCGCTCGCTCGCGACCGGCAAGCTGGTGGACATCGGTGAGGCGGTCGGCATCATCGCCGCCCAGTCCATCGGTGAGCCCGGCACCCAGCTGACGATGCGTACCTTCCACACCGGTGGTGTGGCCGGTGACGACATCACCCAGGGTCTGCCGCGTGTCGTCGAGCTCTTCGAGGCCCGTACGCCCAAGGGTGTCGCCCCGATCTCGGAGGCGGCCGGCCGCATCCGTATCGAGGAGACCGAGAAGACCAAGAAGATCGTCATCACCCCGGACGACGGCTCCGAGGAGATCGCCTACCCGATCTCCAAGCGTGCCCGTCTGATGGTCGGCGAGGGCGACCACGTCGAGGTCGGCGAGAAGCTGACCGTGGGTGCCACCAACCCGCACGACGTGCTGCGCATCCTGGGTCAGCGGGCCGTCCAGGTCCACCTGGTCGGGGAAGTCCAGAAGGTCTACAACTCGCAGGGTGTGTCGATCCACGACAAGCACATCGAGATCATCATCCGGCAGATGCTCCGCCGGGTCACGATCATCGAGTCCGGCGACGCCGAGCTGCTGCCCGGCGAGCTGGTCGAGCGCGGCCGCTTCGAGACCGAGAACCGTCGGGTCGTGGCGGAGGGTGGCCACCCGGCCTCCGGCCGTCCGCAGCTGATGGGTATCACCAAGGCCTCGCTGGCGACCGAGTCCTGGCTGTCGGCCGCCTCCTTCCAGGAGACGACCAGGGTCCTGACGGACGCGGCGATCCACGCCAAGTCCGACTCGCTGCTGGGCCTGAAGGAGAACGTCATCATCGGTAAGCTCATCCCGGCCGGTACGGGCCTGTCCCGTTACCGCAACATCCGGGTGGAGCCGACCGAGGAGGCCAAGGCCGCGATGTACTCGGCCGTCGGCTACGACGACA
This sequence comes from Streptomyces sp. NPDC088354, assembly GCF_044753585.1. Lineage (NCBI taxonomy): Bacteria > Bacillati > Actinomycetota > Actinomycetes > Kitasatosporales > Streptomycetaceae > Streptomyces > Streptomyces sp. NPDC088354. The sequence continues at coordinate 30,538 of NZ_JBIVNJ010000028.1, forward strand.
TCGACTACAGCCCGTTCGGCACCGGCTCCGGCCAGGCCGTTCCGCTGGAGGACTACGACTACGGCCCGTACAACGGCTGACGTCCACGTCATCACGCCGAAGGGCGGTCACCCTCACGGGGGTGGCCGCCCTTCGGCCGTCCATGCCCGTCTTCGGGCACTATGGGAGGACGGAGCGGATCGGGGAGGTGGTGCGACGGTGCTTGCCGGCGATGCCGCACGCGAGCGGACGGTGGAAGTGCTCAAGGACGCGTACACCGAGGGACGGCTGACGCTCCAGGAGTACGAGGAGCGCATAGGGCGGGCGTACGTGTCCCGCACCTACGGTGAACTGGACGTGCTGGTGCTGGACATCCCGCGGCCGCGGCCGGCGCCGCCGCCCGGGGTCAACTCGAAGGCCGTCGCCGCGCTGATCTGCGGCATAAGCGCGGTGTTCCTGGGGCTCACGGCGCTGCCCGCGATCGTGCTGGGTCACCTGGCCCGCCGGGAGGTCCGCCGCACGGGTGAACAGGGGGACGGCTTCGCGCTGGCCGGGCTGATCCTGGGCTACGTCGTCACGGCGCTGCTGCTGCTCGTGACGGTGCTCGTGGTCGTGCTCGTGGTCGCCGTGACGAACGAGGTCACGTCACCCACCGGCCCTTAACACATGGGGACATATCGGGCGCGACGGGACGAAATCCCATTTGTTTTGACCGGAGCGGGTGCGCTGGGTACGCTCTGACCTTGTGCCTGGGGTGTGCCCGGGTTCCTGCGCGTGCACTTGTCCGCGCGGGATTCCGAGGCCGAACGCCGCGACACGCCGACAATACGCACTTTCCGCTTCGGTGGAAAGCGTATGGGGCTCGCGACACACCCGACCGCGTGGGTCGGGGGAACTCCAGGTTAGAAGTATCGAGATCGGCACACAGAAACCGGAGAAACGGTGCCTACGATCCAGCAGCTGGTCCGAAAGGGCCGGCAGGACAAGGTCGAGAAGAACAAGACGCCCGCGCTGAAGGGTTCCCCGCAGCGCCGCGGCGTCTGCACGCGCGTCTACACGACCACCCCGAAGAAGCCGAACTCGGCCCTGCGTAAGGTCGCGCGTGTGCGTCTGACCAGCGGCATCGAGGTCACCGCTTACATCCCGGGTGAGGGTCACAACCTGCAGGAGCACTCCATCGTGCTCGTGCGTGGTGGCCGTGTGAAGGACCTGCCGGGTGTTCGTTACAAGATCATCCGCGGTTCGCTGGACACCCAGGGTGTCAAGAACCGCAAGCAGGCCCGCAGCCGCTACGGCGCCAAGAAGGAGAAGTAAGAATGCCTCGTAAGGGCCCCGCCCCGAAGCGCCCGGTCATCATCGACCCGGTCTACGGTTCTCCTCTGGTGACCTCGCTCGTCAACAAGATCCTCCTGCACGGGAAGCGCTCCACCGCCGAGCGCATCGTGTACGGCGCCCTCGAGGGCCTGCGCGAGAAGACCGGCCAGGACCCGGTCATCACGCTCAAGCGCGCTCTGGAGAACGTCAAGCCCTCCCTGGAGGTCAAGTCCCGCCGTGTCGGTGGCGCGACCTACCAGGTGCCGGTCGAGGTCCGCCCCGGCCGTGCCAACACCCTGGCGCTGCGCTGGCTCGTGGGTTACTCCCGTGCCCGCCGCGAGAAGACCATGACCGAGCGTCTGATGAACGAGCTGATGGACGCCAGCAACGGTCTGGGCGCCGCGGTGAAGCGCCGCGAGGACACCCACAAGATGGCCGAGTCCAACAAGGCCTTCGCGCACTACCGCTGGTAGTCGCTACCCCATCGAGATCCGAGAGAAGACTGAAGCCTTATGGCTACCACTTCACTTGACCTGGCCAGGGTCCGCAACATCGGGATCATGGCCCACATCGACGCGGGCAAGACGACGACCACCGAGCGGATCCTGTTCTACACCGGTGTTTCGTACAAGATCGGTGAGGTCCACGACGGCGCTGCCACGATGGACTGGATGGAGCAGGAGCAGGAGCGCGGCATCACGATCACGTCCGCCGCGACCACCTGTCACTGGCCGCTGGAGAACGTCGACCACACGATCAACATCATCGACACGCCGGGTCACGTCGACTTCACCGTCGAGGTGGAGCGCTCCCTTCGCGTGCTCGACGGTGCCGTGACGGTGTTCGACGGTGTCGCCGGCGTTGAGCCGCAGTCCGAGACCGTGTGGCGTCAGGCGGACCGCTACGGCGTTCCGCGCATCTGCTTCGTCAACAAGCTGGACCGTACCGGCGCGGAGTTCCACCGCTGCGTCGACATGATCACGGACCGGCTGGGCGCGACCCCGATCGTCATGCAGCTGCCGATCGGTGCCGAGGCCGACTTCAAGGGCGTCGTGGACCTGGTCCGCATGAAGGCCCTGGTCTGGTCCGCGGAGGCGACCAAGGGCGAGATGTACGACGTCGTCGACATCCCGGCCACGCACACCGAGGCGGCCGACGAGTGGCGCGGCAAGATGCTCGAGGCCGTCGCCGAGAACGACGAAGAGATGATGGAGCTGTACCTGGAGGGCACTGAGCCCACCGAGGAGCAGCTGTACGCGGCCATCCGCCGCGTCACCATCAACTCCGGCAAGGGCGACGGCGTCACCGTCACCCCGGTCTTCTGCGGCACCGCCTTCAAGAACAAGGGCGTGCAGCCCCTGCTCGACGCGGTCGTGCGCTACCTCCCCTCCCCGCTGGACGTCGAGGCCATCGAGGGCCACGCGGTCGGCGACGCGGAGGAGATCGTCAAGCGCAGGCCGTCCGACGACGAGCCGCTGTCGGCGCTGGCGTTCAAGATCATGAGCGACCCGCACCTCGGCAAGCTCACGTTCGTCCGCGTGTACTCCGGCCGCCTGGAGTCCGGCACCGCCGTGCTGAACTCCGTCAAGGGCCGCAAGGAGCGCATCGGCAAGATCTACCGCATGCACGCGAACAAGCGTGAGGAGATCGAGTCGGTGGGCGCCGGCGACATCGTCGCCGTCATGGGCCTGAAGCAGACCACCACCGGTGAGACGCTGAGCGACGAGAAGAACCCGGTGATCCTGGAGTCCATGGACTTCCCGGCGCCGGTCATCCAGGTCGCGATCGAGCCCAAGTCCAAGGGCGACCAGGAGAAGCTGGGTGTCGCCATCCAGCGTCTCGCGGAGGAGGACCCCTCCTTCCAGGTCCACTCGGACGAGGAGACCGGCCAGACCATCATCGGCGGTATGGGCGAACTGCACCTCGAGGTGCTGGTCGACCGCATGCGCCGTGAGTTCAAGGTCGAGGCCAACGTCGGCAAGCCGCAGGTGGCGTACCGCGAGACCATTCGCAAGAAGGTCGACCGGATCGACTACACCCACAAGAAGCAGACCGGTGGTACGGGCCAGTTCGCGAAGGTCCAGATCTCCATCGAGCCTCTCGAGGGCGGCGACGCGAACTACGAGTTCGTCAACCAGGTCACCGGTGGCCGCATCCCCCGCGAGTACATCCCGTCGGTGGACGCCGGTGCTCAGGAGGCCATGAAGTTCGGCATCCTGGCGGGCTACGAGATGGTGGGCGTTCGCATCACCCTTCTCGACGGTGCCTACCACGAGGTCGACTCCTCCGAGCTGGCGTTCAAGATCGCCGGTTCGCAGGCCTTCAAGGAGGGCGCGCGCAAGGCGAGCCCCGTGCTGCTCGAGCCGATGATGGCCGTCGAGGTCACCACGCCCGAGGAGTCCATGGGCGACGTCATCGGCGACATCAACTCCCGCCGTGGCCAGATCCAGGCCATGGAGGAGCGTGCCGGCGCCCGGGTCGTCAAGGCCCTGGTGCCCCTGTCGGAGATGTTCGGCTACGTCGGCGACCTCCGCAGCAAGACGTCGGGTCGCGCAAGCTACTCGATGCAGTTCGACTCCTACGCCGAGGTTCCCAAGAACGTCGCCGAGGAGATCATCGCGAAGGCCAAGGGCGAGTAACCGCAGTTCTTCACGCTGCACACACGCCGTAGGCTTGACCGGGAGGCTTCGGGGTATTCCGCCGCAAACCGCAAGGGGAGCGTCGGATACCCCGGCCGCCCGCAACCCAGCAAAGATCACCTGGCGCCGATGAAGTAAGGCGTACCAGAACCACTTCACAGGAGGACCCCAGTGGCGAAGGCGAAGTTCGAGCGGACTAAGCCGCACGTCAACATCGGCACCATCGGTCACATCGACCACGGTAAGACGACCCTCACGGCCGCCATTACCAAGGTGCTGCACGACGCGTACCCGGACCTGAACGAGGCCTCGGCCTTCGACCAGATCGACAAGGCTCCCGAGGAGCGCCAGCGCGGTATCACCATCTCCATCGCGCACGTCGAGTACCAGACCGAGGCGCGCCACTACGCCCACGTCGACTGCCCGGGTCACGCGGACTACATCAAGAACATGATCACCGGTGCCGCGCAGATGGACGGCGCGATCCTCGTGGTCGCCGCCACCGACGGCCCGATGCCGCAGACCAAGGAGCACGTCCTCCTGGCCCGCCAGGTCGGCGTTCCCTACATCGTGGTCGCGCTGAACAAGGCCGACATGGTGGACGACGAGGAGATCCTGGAGCTCGTCGAGCTCGAGGTCCGCGAGCTGCTCTCCGAGTACGAGTTCCCGGGCGACGACCTGCCGGTCGTCCGCGTCTCCGCGCTCAAGGCCCTCGAGGGCGACAAGGAGTGGGGCGAGAAGCTCCTCGGCCTCATGTCCGCCGTGGACGAGGCCATCCCCACCCCCGAGCGCGACGTCGACAAGCCGTTCCTGATGCCGATCGAGGACGTCTTCACGATCACCGGTCGTGGCACCGTCGTCACCGGCCGCATCGAGCGTGGTGTGCTCAAGGTCAACGAGACCGTCGACATCATCGGCATCAAGACCGAGAAGACCACCACCACGGTCACCGGCATCGAGATGTTCCGCAAGCTGCTCGACGAGGGCCAGGCCGGTGAGAACGTCGGTCTGCTCCTCCGTGGCATCAAGCGCGAGGACGTCGAGCGCGGCCAGGTCATCATCAAGCCGGGTTCGGTCACGCCGCACACCGACTTCGAGGCCCAGGCCTACATCCTGTCGAAGGACGAGGGTGGCCGTCACACCCCGTTCTTCAACAACTACCGCCCGCAGTTCTACTTCCGTACCACGGACGTGACCGGCGTCGTGACCCTCCCCGAGGGCACCGAGATGGTCATGCCGGGCGACAACACCGCCATGACGGTCGCGCTGATCCAGCCGATCGCCATGGAGGAGGGCCTGAAGTTCGCCATCCGCGAGGGTGGCCGGACCGTCGGCGCCGGCCAGGTCACCAAGATCCTGAAGTAAGGATCCCGGCGATCCGCCGCTTGCCGTAGGCGAGCTGCACGAGGGCCCCGGCCCACCGTTCACGCGGTGGGCCGGGGCCCTCGTCGTCGTGCCGCGCCGTTCCGGGCTCCCGGCGGTGCCGGGCGGCGCGGGCCGGGTACCACCAATGGCGCGCAGCACGGGCGTGCCCCGGTGACCGGGTGTTACGAATGATTGCGTTCGGTGCACACCCGTACGACTCCTGGAGCCCCCCGCCATGCGCATATCCCCGCGCCGGCTCGCGGCCGTCGCCGCAGCCCTCACGGCCGTTCTCGCCGCCCCGGCGGGCACCTCCGGGGCGGCGGCGCCGCCTCCGGTCCCGGCGCCGCTCAGGATGGCGTCGGAGGGCGGCATCGCGGGGCAGTACCTGGTGACGCTGGCGGCCGGCACCGATCCGCGGTCGGTGGTGCGCGAGGTCGGTGCGGCGCCCATGTTCACCTTCACCAGCGCCCTGTTGGGCTTCGCGGCGCGGCTGACCGACCGCCAGGTCTCGGAACTGCGCACGGTGCCAGGTGTGCGGGCGGTGGAGCAGGACGCGGTGGTGACCATGCCGCGGCCGCAGGCGGTGGCGGCCGCGTCCGACGAGGTCTCGTGGGGCCTGGCCCGGATCAACCACCGCGAGGCGGGCGCCGCGGGCTTCTCGGTCCGGGCGACCGGCGCCGACGTCACCTCGTACATCATCGACACCGGGATCGACTTCGCCCACGAGGAGTTCGGGGGGCGGGCGGTGCCCGGCTACGACGTGGTGGGGGACGGGCAGCAGGGCGCGGACTGCAACGGGCACGGCACCCATGTCGCCGGCACCGTCGGCGGCGCGCACTCGGGCGTGGCCCGCGGTACCCGGCTGGTGTCGGTGCGGGTGCTGGGCTGCGACGGCAGCGGCTCGATCGCCTCGGTGGTGGCGGGCGTCAACTGGGTGGCGGAGCACGCCGTGAAGCCGGCCGTCGCGAACCTGTCGGTCGGCGGGCCGCACACCGAGGCCTCGGAGCGGGCGGTCGAGGGGCTGGCCGCGGCCGGGGTCTTCCCGGTCGTCGCGGCGGGCAACGGCGACACCGACGCCTGCGGCACCTCGCCCGCGGGGGCGCCGGAGGCCTTCACCGTCGCCGCCGCCGACGAGTCCGACCGCAAGGCGGAGTTCAGCAACTGGGGGCCGTGCGTGGACATCAACGCGCCGGGCACGAACATCACCTCGGCCGCCCGGGGCGGCGGCTTCGCCCGTATGAGCGGCACGTCGATGGCGGCGCCGCACGTCACCGGTGTCGCCGCGCTCTACAAGGACACCCACGGGGACGTGTCCACCGCCGCCCTCGCCGCCTGGCTGACCGCCAACGCCACGCCGGACGTGCCCGCGCTGCTGCCCGCCGGCACGCCGCGCCTGATGCTGTACACCGGGGGGCTGTGATCCGGCACGGGGGGCGGGTTTGGAGTCCGGCGCCGGCGGGGTAAGCTACCCGGCCCGATTGGCGTCCGGCACGTCCGGTATGGCAGACTAGCCGGGTTGCTCGGTCGAGCGCCGATGTTGCGCGCCTCCCGTCGGGAGGACCGGAAGCGAGTCCCACAGTACTCGTCGTCCCTCAGGGGGCGGACGTACGGGAATCTTCCGGGAAGCGTCAGCGGGGTGCTCGCCAGGCGCTCGGTGGGTGTCTTCTCCCACGTATCCCCTCCCTGAGGGTCTCCGCCATGCGGAGATTTACAAGAAGGGGTGCGACACGCCCGACCGCGTGGGTCGGAGAAGACGGTCGAACCACCGAGTTCCAGAGCGTTACTACTAGACAGGACTACGAAGTAGCCATGGCGGGACAGAAGATCCGCATCCGGCTCAAGGCCTACGACCACGAGGTCATCGACTCTTCGGCGAAGAAGATCGTCGAGACGGTGACGCGTACTGGTGCGCAGGTCGCGGGCCCGGTGCCGCTGCCCACTGAGAAGAACGTGTACTGCGTCATCAAGTCGCCGCACAAGTACAAGGACTCGCGCGAGCACTTCGAGATGCGCACGCACAAGCGCCTGATCGACATCCTCGACCCGACGCCCAAGACCGTTGACTCGCTGATGCGCCTGGACCTTCCGGCCGGCGTTGACATCGAGATCAAGCTCTGAGAGGCGCGGAACAGATGGCTAAGCAGATCAAGGGCATCCTGGGCGAGAAGCTCGGCATGACCCAGGTCTGGGACGAGAACAACCGTGTCGTCCCGGTGACCGTGGTCAAGGCCGGCCCGAACGTCGTGACCCAGGTCCGTACGAACGATGTCGACGGTTACGAGTCGGTCCAGATCGCCTTCGGCGAGATCGACCCGCGCAAGGTGAACAAGCCCCTCAAGGGCCACTTCGCCAAGGCCGACGTGACCCCCCGCCGCCACCTGGTGGAGCTCCGCACCTCCGACGCGGCCGAGTACAGCCTCGGCCAGGAGATCACCGCGGAGGTCTTCGAGGCCGGCGTGAAGGTGGACGTCACCGGCAAGAGCAAGGGCAAGGGCTTCGCCGGTGTCATGAAGCGTCACAACTTCAAGGGCCTCGGCGCCGGTCACGGCACCCAGCGCAAGCACCGCTCTCCCGGCTCCATCGGTGGCTGCGCCACCCCGGGCCGTGTGTTCAAGGGTCTGCGCATGGCGGGCCGCATGGGCAACGAGCGGGTCACCACCCAGAACCTGACCGTCCACGCCGTTGACGCGGAGAAGGGCCTGCTGCTCATCAAGGGCGCGGTTCCCGGCCCGAACGGCGGCCTCGTCCTGGTCCGCACCGCGGCCAAGGGGGCCTGAGGATATGAGCACCATTGACATTCTGTCGCCCGCCGGCGACAAGGCCGGGACCGTTGAGCTCCCGGGCGAGATCTTCGACGCGAAGGTCAGCATTCCGCTGATCCACCAGGTCGTCGTGGCGCAGCTGGCCGCCGCCCGTCAGGGCACGCACAAGGTCAAGACGCGTGGCGAGGTCCGCGGTGGCGGCAAGAAGCCGTACCGCCAGAAGGGCACCGGCCGCGCCCGTCAGGGTTCGACCCGCGCCCCGCAGTTCGCCGGTGGTGGCGTCGTGCACGGTCCCGTGCCGCGTGACTACTCGCAGCGGACCCCGAAGAAGATGAAGGCCGCCGCCCTGCGCGGTGCCCTCACCGACCGGGCGCGTCACAACCGCATCCACGTCGTGACCGGCGTCATCGAGGGCGAGTCCCCGTCGACGAAGGCCGCCAAGGTGCTGCTGGGCAAGATCAGCGACCGCAAGAACGTGCTGCTCGTCGCCGACCGCGCCGAAGAGGCCGCGTGGCTGTCCGCGCGCAACCTGCCCCAGGTGCACATCCTGGAGGCCGGCCAGCTGAACACGTACGACGTGCTCGTCTCCGACGACGTGGTCTTCACCAAGGCCGCCTTCGACCGCTTCATCGGTAACGGCGCCGCCGAGACCGAAGGGAGCGACGCCTGATGGCCGAGCAGACCGCGATCACCAGCCGGACCTTCACGGACCACCGTGACATCCTGGTCAAGCCGGTGGTCTCCGAGAAGAGCTACGCGCTGCTGGACGAGAACAAGTACACGTTCGTCGTCGACCCGCGCGCGAACAAGACCCAGATCAAGCAGGCCGTCGAGGCGGTCTTCTCGGTCAAGGTCACCGGGGTCAACACGATCAACCGTCAGGGTAAGCGCAAGCGCACCAAGACCGGTTTCGGCAAGCGCAAGGACACCAAGCGCGCCATCGTGACCCTCGCCGAGGGCGACCGCATCGACATCTTCGGCGGACCGGTCTCCTAACGGGGGCCGGGACGAGTCGAAGTCCGGAATCTTCCGAGGACTGAGAAATGGGTATCCGCAAGTACAAGCCGACGACCCCGGGCCGTCGTGGCTCCAGCGTCGCCGACTTCGTCGAGGTCACGCGGTCCACGCCGGAGAAGTCGCTGGTCCGCCCGCTGCACAGCAAGGGCGGCCGTAACAACGCCGGTCGTGTGACCGTTCGCCACCAGGGTGGTGGCCACAAGCGCGCCTACCGCGTGATCGACTTCCGTCGTCACGACAAGGACGGCGTGCCGGCCAAGGTCGCGCACATCGAGTACGACCCCAACCGCACCGCGCGCATCGCGCTCCTGCACTACGCGGACGGCGAGAAGCGCTACATCCTCGCGCCGGCCAAGCTGAGCCAGGGTGACCGGATCGAGAACGGCCCCGGGGCCGACATCAAGCCGGGCAACAACCTGCCGCTGCGCTACATCCCGGTCGGTACGACGGTGCACGCCATCGAGCTGCGTCCCGGCGGCGGCGCGAAGATCTCCCGTTCCGCGGGCTCTTCGGTGCAGCTGCTGGCGAAGGAGGGCTCCATGGCCACCCTTCGCATGCCGTCCGGTGAAGTTCGCATGGTCGACGTCCGCTGCCGCGCCACCATCGGCGAGGTTGGCAACGCCGAGCAGTCGAACATCAACTGGGGCAAGGCCGGCCGTATGCGCTGGAAGGGCGTCCGCCCGACCGTCCGCGGTGTGGCCATGAACCCCGTCGACCACCCGCACGGTGGTGGTGAGGGCAAGACCTCCGGTGGTCGCCACCCGGTCAGCCCGTGGGGCCAGAAGGAAGGTCGTACTCGCTCGCCGAAGAAGGCCAGCAGCAAGTACATCGTCCGCCGCCGCAAGACGAACAAGAAGCGCTAGGAGCGGGTTTAGATGCCGCGCAGTCTCAAGAAGGGGCCCTTCGTCGACGACCACCTCATCAAGAAGGTGGACGTTCAGAACGAGGCCGGTACCCACAACGTCATCAAGACCTGGTCCCGCCGCTCGATGATCATCCCGGCGATGCTGGGCCACACGATCGCGGTGCACGACGGCCGTAAGCACGTCCCGGTGTTTGTCACCGAGTCGATGGTCGGCCACAAGCTCGGCGAGTTCGCGCCGACCCGCACCTTCCGCGGCCACGAGAAGGACGACCGCAAGTCGCGTCGTCGCTGACCTGCGGAGCGGAACAGTGACGACAAAGACAGACACCGAAGGGACAACCATGGAAGCCAGGGCCCAGGCGCGGTACATCCGCGTCACGCCCATGAAGGCCCGCCGCGTGGTGGACCTCATCCGTGGCATGAGTGCCACGGAGGCTCAGGCGGTCCTGCGTTTCGCCCCGCAGGCCGCGAGCGTGCCGGTGGGCAAGGTGCTCGACAGCGCCATTGCCAACGCCGCGCACAACTACGACCACACCGATGCCGAGTCGCTGTACATCAGCGAGGCGTTCGTGGACGAGGGCCCGACCCTGAAGCGGTTCCGTCCGCGTGCGCAGGGCCGTGCCTACCGGATCCGTAAGCGGACCAGCCACATCACCGTGGTCGTCAGCAGCAAGGAAGGAACCCGGTAATGGGCCAGAAGGTTAACCCGTACGGGTTCCGCCTCGGCATCACCACGGACTTCAAGTCCCGGTGGTACGCCGACAAGCTGTACAAGGACTACGTCAAGGAAGACGTCGCCATCCGCCGGATGATGACGCAGGGCATGGAGCGGGCCGGCATCTCGAAGGTCGAGATCGAGCGCACCCGTGACCGCGTCCGCGTCGACATCCACACCGCCCGGCCGGGCATCGTCATCGGCCGTCGCGGCGCGGAGGCCGACCGTATCCGCGGCGACCTGGAGAAGCTGACCGGCAAGCAGGTCCAGCTGAACATCCTCGAGGTCAAGAACCCGGAGACGGACGCTCAGCTGGTGGCCCAGGCCGTCGCCGAGCAGCTGTCCTCCCGCGTCTCCTTCCGTCGTGCCATGCGCAAGAGCATGCAGAGCACGATGAAGGCCGGCGCCAAGGGCATCAAGATCCAGTGCGGTGGCCGTCTCGGCGGCGCCGAGATGTCCCGCTCCGAGTTCTACCGCGAGGGTCGCGTTCCGCTGCACACGCTGCGCGCCAACGTCGACTACGGCTTCTTCGAGGCCAAGACGACCTTCGGCCGTATCGGCGTGAAGGTCTGGATCTACAAGGGCGATGTCAAGAACATCGCCGAGGTCCGCGCGGACAACGCCGCGGCCCGTGCCGGCAACCGCCCGGCCCGTGGTGGCGGCGCCGGCAACGACCGCCCGCAGCGCCGCGGTGGCGAGCGCGGCGGCCGCGGCCGCCGTCCCCAGGGTGACGCCCAGGCCCCCAAGGCCGAGGCGACCACCGCTGAGGCTCCGGCCGCGGAGACCACTGGAACGGAGGCCTGACCCCCATGCTGATCCCCCGTCGGGTCAAGCACCGTAAGCAGCACCACCCCAAGCGCGATGGCATGGCCAAGGGTGGCACCGAGCTGGCGTTCGGTGAGTACGGCATCCAGGCGCTGACCCCGGCCTATGTGACGAACCGGCAGATCGAGTCCGCTCGTATCGCCATCACCCGTCACATCCGCCGTGGCGGCAAGGTCTGGATCAACATCTACCCGGACCGTCCCCTCACGAAGAAGCCGGCCGAAACCCGCATGGGTTCCGGTAAGGGCTCCCCCGAGTGGTGGGTCGCGAACGTCAAGCCCGGTCGGGTGATGTTCGAGCTGTCCTTCCCGAACGAGAAGGTTGCGCGTGAGGCGCTCACCCGAGCCGCCCACAAGCTTCCGATGAAGTGCCGGATCGTCCGGCGCGAGGCAGGTGAGCTGTGATGGCGGCCGGTACCAAGGCGACCGAGCTGCGTCAGCTGGGCGACGAGGAGCTCGTCGGCAAGCTGCGTGAGGCCAAGGAGGAGCTGTTCAACCTCCGCTTCCAGGCGGCCACCGGACAGCTCGAGAACAACTCCCGGCTGAAGATCGTCCGCAAGGACATCGCCCGGATCTACACCCTCATGCGTGAGCGTGAGCTCGGCATCGAGACGGTGGAGAACGCCTGATGAGCGAGAAGAATGTGACTGAGAGCAGCGAGCAGCGCGGCGACCGCAAGACCCGTGAGGGCCTCGTGGTGAGCGACAAGATGGACAAGACCGTTGTGGTCGCCGTCGAGGACCGTGTGAAGCACGCCCTCTACGGCAAGGTCATCCGCCGCACCAACAAGCTCAAGGCGCACGACGAGCAGAACGCCGCGGGTGTCGGCGACCGTGTCCTCCTCATGGAGACCCGGCCGCTGTCCGCGACCAAGCGCTGGCGCGTCGTCGAGATCCTCGAGAAGGCCAAGTAACACGCCGGGCCCCCGGACCGGCCGCGTGATCGCACGCGGCCGGTCCGGAGCCGGTCAGCAATTCCTGCGGGGAACATCCCGCAGGACGGTTCCGCCAGGCTCGCAGGGTGATCCGCAAGGATCCTGCGGGAACCGGCAGACGATCAGGAGATAGACGTGATCCAGCAGGAGTCGCGACTTCGTGTCGCCGACAACACTGGTGCGAAGGAAATCCTTTGCATCCGTGTGCTCGGTGGCTCCGGTCGCCGCTACGCGGGAATCGGTGACGTCATTGTCGCCACCGTCAAGGACGCGATCCCCGGTGGCAACGTGAAGAAGGGCGACGTCGTCAAGGCGGTCGTCGTGCGCACCGTCAAGGAGCGCCGCCGTGCCGACGGTTCGTACATCCGCTTCGACGAGAACGCGGCCGTCATCCTCAAGAACGACGGTGACCCCCGCGGCACCCGCATCTTCGGCCCGGTGGGCCGGGAGCTGCGCGAGAAGAAGTTCATGAAGATCATCTCGCTCGCGCCGGAGGTGCTGTAACCGATGAAGATCAAGAAGGGCGACCTGGTCCAGGTCATCACCGGTAAGGACAAGGGCAAGCAGGGCAAGGTCATCGCGGCCTACCCGGCTGAGGACCGCGTCCTGGTCGAGGGTGTCAACCGGGTCAAGAAGCACACGAAGGCCGGCCAGACGGACCGCGGTTCGAAGACCGGCGGCATCATCACGACCGAGGCCCCCGTGCACGTCTCCAACGTCCAGCTGGTCGTGGAGAAGGACGGGAACAAGGTCGTGACCCGCGTCGGCTACCGCTTCGACGACGAGGGCAACAAGATCCGCGTTGCCAAGCGGACCGGTGAGGACATCTGATGACTACCACCGACACGACGCACGTGAAGCCGCGTCTGAAGGCGCGCTACCGCGAGGAGATCGCGGGCAAGATGCGTGACGAGTTCCAGTACGAGAACGTCATGCAGATCCCCGGTCTCACCAAGATCGTGGTCAACATGGGTGTGGGCGACGCCGCCCGCGACTCCAAGCTGATCGAGGGCGCCATCCGCGACCTCACCACGATCACCGGCCAGAAGCCGGCCGTCACCAAGGCCCGGAAGTCCATCGCGCAGTTCAAGCTGCGCGAGGGTCAGCCGATCGGCGCCCACGTCACCCTCCGCGGTGACCGCATGTGGGAGTTCCTGGACCGCCTGCTGTCGCTCGCGCTTCCGCGTATCCGCGACTTCCGGGGTCTTTCGCCGAAGCAGTTCGACGGCCGCGGCAACTACACCTTCGGTCTCACGGAGCAGGTCATGTTCCACGAGATCGACCAGGACAAGATCGACCGTGTCCGGGGTATGGACATCACCGTGGTGACCACGGCGACCAACGACGCTGAGGGCCGCGCGCTCCTTCGTCACCTCGGCTTCCCGTTCAAGGAGGCGTGAGCCGTGGCGAAGAAGGCTCTTATCGCGAAGGCCGCCCGCAAGCCCAAGTTCGGCGTGCGTGGCTACACGCGCTGCCAGCGTTGCGGCCGTCCGCACTCCGTGTACCGCAAGTTCGGCCTCTGCCGCGTGTGCCTTCGTGAGATGGCACACCGCGGTGAGCTGCCGGGCGTGACCAAGAGCTCCTGGTAACAACCCTTCTGGGTTGTGCCGGACTCTCGGTGAGCATCAAGGACGGCGAGATCCCGCCCGTCGCCCGCCACCGCCCCTCCGGGGGCGCCCTGGCGGGCGGCGGAACTCCCTTCCCGCATACCGTAAGGTAGAAGGGTTGGGCGCTCGTCGCCCATGACCGTCTTACTACGCCGTAGGTCCCCGCGCCGCACCCGTCCCCAGTCTGATGGGGGAGAGGGATGGCGCATATAGGAAACCCCGGCGAGAGAGGCCTAAGGCCATCACATGACCATGACTGACCCGATCGCAGACATGCTGACGCGTCTGCGGAACGCGAATTCCGCGTATCACGACGACGTCACGATGCCGTTCAGCAAGATCAAGTCGCACATCGCGGAAATCCTCCAGCAGGAGGGTTACATCACCGGCTGGAAGGTCGAGGACGCCGAGGTCGGCAAGAACCTCGTTCTCGAGCTGAAGTTCGGTCCGAACCGCGAGCGCTCGATCGCCGGCATCAAGCGCATCAGCAAGCCCGGTCTGCGGGTCTACGCAAAGTCCACCAACCTGCCGAAGGTGCTCGGCGGCCTGGGCGTGGCGATCATCTCCACCTCCCACGGGCTCCTCACCGACAAGCAGGCGAACAAGAAGGGCGTGGGTGGGGAAGTCCTCGCCTACGTCTGGTAGTCGGGAAACGGAGGTAAAGCCATGTCGCGAATTGGACGGCTGCCCATCCCGGTTCCCGCCGGCGTGGACGTCACCATCGATGGCCGGACGGTCTCGGTGAAGGGCCCCAAGGGTTCCCTGACCCACACCGTTGCCGCGCCCATCGACATCGTCAAGGGCGAGGACGGCACCCTGCAGGTGACGCGTCCGAACGACGAGCGTCAGAACAAGGCCCTGCACGGCCTGTCCCGCACGCTGGTGGCGAACATGATCACCGGCGTGACCGCGGGCTACGTGAAGAAGCTCGAGATCAGCGGTGTCGGCTACCGCGTCCAGGCGAAGGGCTCCAACCTGGAGTTCGCCCTGGGCTACAGCCACCCGATCCTTGTCGAGGCCCCCGAGGGCATCTCCTTCAAGGTCGAGAACCCGACCAAGTTCTCGGTCGAGGGCATCGACAAGCAGAAGGTCGGCGAGGTCGCCGCGAACATCCGCAAGCTGCGGAAGCCCGACCCGTACAAGGCCAAGGGTGTCAAGTACGAGGGCGAAGTCATCCGCCGCAAGGTCGGAAAGGCTGGTAAGTAAGCCATGGCATACGGTGTGAAGATCGCCAAGGGCGATGCTTACAAGGGCGCCGCCAAGAAGCGCCGCCACATCCGGGTCCGCAAGCGTGTCTCGGGCACCGAGGCGCGTCCGCGCCTGGTCGTGACCCGGTCCAACCGCGGTATCACGGCGCAGGTCATCGACGACCTCAAGGGCCACACGCTGGCCTCGGCGTCGCACCTGGACACCTCGATCCGGGGTGCCGAGGGCGACAAGACCGAGCAGGCGAAGAAGGTCGGCCAGCTGGTCGCCGAGCGCGCCAAGGCGGCCGGTGTCGAGACCGTCGTGTTCGACCGTGGTGGCAACCGGTACGCCGGGCGCATTGCCGCCCTTGCCGACGCCGCCCGCGAAGCCGGGCTCGGTTTCTGAGCCGGTTCCGTAGCTAGCGGAAACAGAGAGAGGTAATCCAATGGCTGGACCCCAGCGCCGCGGTGGCGGTGCCGGTGGCGGCGAGCGGCGGGACCGGAAGGGCCGTGACGGCGGCGCAGCTGCCGCCGAGAAGACCGCGTACGTTGAGCGCGTTGTCGCGATCAACCGCGTCGCCAAGGTTGTGAAGGGTGGTCGTCGCTTCAGCTTCACCGCGCTGGTCGTGGTGGGTGACGGTGACGGCACCGTGGGTGTCGGTTACGGCAAGGCCAAGGAGGTGCCGGCCGCCATCGCCAAGGGTGTTGAGGAGGCCAAGAAGCACTTCTTCAAGGTCCCCCGTATCCAGGGCACCATCCCCCACCCCATCCAGGGCGAGAAGGCCGCGGGCGTCGTCCTGCTCAAGCCTGCTTCCCCCGGTACGGGTGTGATCGCCGGTGGTCCGGTGCGCGCCGTTCTGGAGTGCGCCGGCATCCACGACGTCCTGTCGAAGTCGCTCGGCTCCGACAACGCGATCAACATCGTGCACGCCACGGTGGCCGCTCTCCAGGGCCTGCAGCGCCCCGAGGAGATCGCCGCCCGTCGTGGCCTGCCCCTCGAGGACGTGGCTCCCGCGGCTCTGCTCCGGGCGCGTGCTGGGGTGGGTGCGTAATGGCTCGCCTCAAGGTCACGCAGGTCAAGTCGTACATCGGCAGCAAGCAGAACCACCGTGACACCCTGCGTTCGCTCGGCCTGAAGCGGCTGAACGACGTTGTGGTCAAGGAGGACCGCCCGGAGATCCGCGGCATGGTCCACACTGTCCGCCACCTCGTCACGGTCGAGGAGGTCGACTGACATGGGAACCGACAACACGTCGAACCCGCTGAAGGTCCACAACCTCCGTCCGGCCCCCGGTGCCAAGACCGCCAAGACCCGTGTGGGTCGTGGTGAGGCGTCCAAGGGCAAGACGGCCGGTCGTGGTACGAAGGGCACCAAGGCCCGCTACCAGGTTCCGGAGCGCTTCGAGGGCGGGCAGATGCCCCTCCACATGCGCCTCCCGAAGCTGAAGGGCTTCAAGAACCCCTTCCGCACCGAGTTCCAGGTCGTGAACCTGGACAAGCTGGCCGCGCTCTACCCCGAGGGTGGCGAGGTCACGGTGGCCGATCTGGTCGCCAAGGGCGCGGTGCGCAAGAACCAGCTCGTCAAGGTGCTCGGCACCGGCGAGATCTCCGTGGCGCTGCAGGTGGCCGTTGACGCGGTCTCCGGCTCCGCCAAGGAGAAGATCACCGCTGCGGGCGGCTCGGTCACCGAGCTCGTCTGAGACTGATGGCACACCCGACCGGGGATGTTCCGCACATTGTGCGGAGCATCCCCGGTTGTTCATTCCAAGCGGTGGTCGTGCGCCGGTAAGGTGGCAGACGCTGCTAGTCTCGTGAAGCCTGTGTGCTGACGCGGGTCTGGGATCACACTCGTATTCGTTGCTGTTCAACCGTTACCTCCCGCCCAAGAAGCGGGGGGCGCAGGAGGCACCGTGCTCACCGCGTTCGCCCGGGCGTTCAGGACGCCCGACCTGCGCAAGAAGCTGCTGTTCACGCTGGGCATCATGGTGCTGTTCCGGCTGGGTGCGCACATCCCGATCCCGGGGATCGACTACCAGGTCGTGAACCAGTGCATCAAGGAGGTGCAGGGTAGCCAGGGTCTCTTCGGCCTGGTGAACCTCTTCAGCGGCGGCGCGCTCCTTCAGCTGACCATCTTCGCGCTCGGGATCATGCCGTACATCACGGCGAGCATCATCCTGCAGCTGCTGACCGTGGTCATTCCCCGGCTCGAGGCCCTCAAGAAGGAGGGTCAGGCCGGCCAGACGAAGATCACGCAGTACACCCGTTACCTGACGGTGGCCCTCGCGGTCCTGCAGGGCACGGGCCTGGTGGCGACCGCCCGCTCCGGCAGCCTGTTCCAGGGGTGCACCGAGCGCTTCAGCATCGTCCCGAACCAGTCGATCTTCACGACCGTCACGATGGTCATCACGATGACCGCGGGCACCGCCTTCATCATGTGGCTGGGCGAGCTGATCACCGACCGCGGCATCGGCAACGGCATGTCGATCCTGATGTTCCTGTCCATCGCGGCCGGCTTCCCCGGCGCCCTCTGGGCGATCAAGAAGTCCGGCAAGATCGCGGACGGCTGGGTCGAGTTCGGTGCGGTCATCCTGGTCGGCCTGGCGATGGTGGCCCTGGTGGTCTTCGTGGAGCAGGCGCAGCGCCGGATCCCCGTGCAGTACGCCAAGCGCATGATCGGCCGCCGTTCCTACGGCGGTACGTCCACCTACATCCCGCTGAAGGTGAACCAGGCGGGTGTGATTCCCGTCATCTTCGCGTCATCGCTCCTGTACATCCCGTCACTGGTCGTCCAGTTCAGTGGATCCACCTCAACGTGGGCAAACTGGGTCAGGGACAACCTGGTCAAGGGCGATCACCCGATCTACATCACGACGTACTTCCTGCTGATCGTCTTCTTCGCCTTCTTCTACGTGGCCATCTCGTTCAACCCCGAGGAAGTCGCGGACAACATGAAGAAGTATGGTGGGTTCATCCCGGGCATCCGGGCTGGTCGACCCACCGCGGAGTACCTCAGCTACGTGCTCAACCGCATCACGTGGCCGGGCGCGATGTACCTGGGTCTGATCGCCCTGGTGCCCACCGTGGCGCTGGTGCTGTTCAACGCGAACCAGAACTTCCCGTTCGGCGGGACGAGCATCCTGATCATCGTGGGTGTCGGCCTGGAAACCGTGAAGCAGATCGAGAGCCAGCTTCAGCAGCGTAACTACGAAGGGTTCCTCCGCTGATGCGCATTGTCCTCGTCGGGCCCCCCGGGGCCGGCAAGGGTACGCAGGCCGCGTACCTTGCCAGGAACCTGTCGATCCCGCACATCTCCACGGGCGACCTCTTCCGGGCGAACATCAGCCAGGGCACGGAACTGGGCCGCAAGGCCCAGGAGTACATGGACGCCGGCCGGCTGGTTCCCGACGAGATCACCATCGGCATGGCCCAGGACCGCATGCTCCAGCCGGACGCCGCGAACGGCTTCCTGCTGGACGGCTTCCCGCGGAACGTCGGCCAGGCCCAGGCGCTCGACACGATCCTCAGCGAGAACGGGATAGCGCTGGACGCGGTCCTGGACCTGGAGGTCCCGGAGGAAGAGGTCGTCAAGCGGATCGCCGGTCGCCGGCTGTGCCGCAAGGACGGCAGCCACGTCTTCCACGTGGTCTACAACCCTCCGGCCGTCGAGGGCGTCTGCGACGAGTGCGGTGGCGAGCTCTACCAGCGCTCGGACGACACCGAGGAGAAGGTCAGGGTCCGGCTCGAGGAGTACCACAGCAAGACCGAGCCGATCATCGACTACTACAAGCAGCAGGGCCTGGTCCGCACGATCTCGGCTCTGGGCAAGGTCTCCGAGGTCACCCAGCGGGCGATGGAAGCCCTGGGCGTCAAGAAGGCCACGGGCGACAGCGCCGCCTGAACCTGTCAGAGTGCGTTGCGGCCGCGGTGTCCGGGAGGACGCCGCGGCCGTACCGTTGAGCTATCCGCTGCACTGAGGAAGGCGAGAGCCGATGGTGGAGATCAAGACCCCCGAGCAGATCGCGAAGATGCGCGCCGCGGGGCTGGTCGTCGCGGCGGCGCTCAAGGCGTGCCGCGACGCGGTCGCGCCGGGGGTGAGCACCGGCGATCTGGACGAGATCGCGGCCAAGGTGATCGCCGACCACGGCGCCACCTCCAACTTCAAGGCCGACCACGGCGGTCTGTACTTCCCCGGTGTGATCTGCGCGTCGGTGAACGACGAGGTCGTGCACGGGATCCCCGGCGGGCGGGTGCTGGAGGAGGGCGACCTGATCTCCATCGACTGCGGCGCGATCGTCGACGGCTGGCACGGCGACGCGGCGATCACCGTCCCGGTCGGCGCGGTGGCACCGGAGCTGCTGCAGCTCAGCGCGACCACCGAGGGCTCGATGTGGTCCGGCATCGCCCAGGTGAAGAAGAACAACCGGCTCCAGGACATCAGCCGCGGAGTGGAGTCCTACATCCGCCGGCAGCCGCTGCCCTCCAAGGGCAAGTACGGGATCGTCGAGGGGTACGGCGGCCACGGCATCGGCTCGGCGATGCACATGGAGCCGCACGTGCTGAACTACGTCGAGCGCGGACGGGGCCGCGGGCCCAAGCTGGTGCCGGGCATGTGCCTCGCCATCGAGCCGATGGTCAGCCTGGGCACCCCGCACACCCGGGTGCTGCAGGACCAGTGGACCGTGGTCACCACCGACGGCACCTGGGCCTCGCACTGGGAGCACTCGGTCGCGCTGACCGAGCAGGGCCCGCTGGTGCTGACCGCCGAGGACGGCGGCAAGGCCAAGCTGGCGGAGCACGGGGTCACGGCGGCGCCCGACCCGCTTGCTTAATGATCTTCGTTCGGGGGCATACACCCCGGATTCGTCTTTCACGGATGCCTGGCGTAGACTGACACGTCGGCTCACGTATGTCTTCAGGCATGCCAAAAGCCGACCAAGGTAGCCGATCCCGAAAGCAGGACATGGCCAAGAAGCAAGGCGCCATTGAGATCGAGGGCACCGTGATCGAGTCTCTGCCGAACGCTATGTTCAAGGTGGAGCTGCAGAACGGTCACAAGGTCCTCGCGCACATCAGCGGCAAGATGCGTATGCACTACATCCGCATCCTCCCCGATGACCGAGTCGTTGTGGAGCTGTCTCCCTACGACCTCACGCGCGGACGGATCGTCTACCGCTACAAGTAGATCTCACGACCCGGAGAACCTGACATCCCATGAAGGTCAAGCCGAGCGTCAAGAAGATCTGCGACAAGTGCAAGGTGATCCGCCGTCACGGCCGGGTCATGGTCATCTGCGACAACCTGCGCCACAAGCAGCGCCAGGGCTGACGCACACCGACCTGCACCTCGCAGTTCTTCGCGCGACGCAAGCAATGTGTACATACGCAGCATCCGTTGAGCCGATCAAGGCTGACGACACCTCCGGCCGGGGGCCGGGGACCTGATCCGTACCTCGTACGGCGGTCAGGAGTGGTGCTGCGGAAGACCCCCGAACACCAACAGGAGCCATTGAATGGCACGCGTTTCAGGTGTTGACATCCCGCGCGAAAAGCGCGTGGAGGTTGCCCTCACCTACGTCTTCGGCATCGGCCGCACCCTGGCCCAGGAGACCCTCGCCGCCACGGGCGTGAACCCGAACACCCGCGTTCGCGACCTGGACGAAGAGGACCTGGTCAAGATCCGCGAGTACGTGGACGCCAACATCAAGACCGAGGGTGACCTCCGTCGCGAGATCCAGGCGGACATCCGCCGCAAGGTCGAGATCGGCTGCTACCAGGGCCTGCGCCACCGCCGCGGCCTGCCGGTCCACGGCCAGCGCACCCACACCAACGCCCGCACCCGCAAGGGCCCGCGTCGCGCCATCGCCGGTAAGAAGAAGCCGGGCAAGAAGTAGTCCTCAGCGGACGCTCGTCAGCGGTCTTCGCTGTAGGACCGACCACCTCCCGTAGGAGTTAGTAGATGCCCCCCAAGGGTCGTCAGGGCGCTGCCAAGAAGGTGCGCCGCAAGGAAAAGAAGAACGTCGCTCACGGCCACGCGCACATCAAGAGCACGTTCAACAACACCATCGTCTCGATCACGGACCCGTCCGGCAACGTGATCTCCTGGGCCTCCGCCGGCCACGTCGGCTTCAAGGGCTCGCGCAAGTCGACCCCGTTCGCCGCGCAGATGGCCGCCGAGTCGGCCGCGCGTCGCGCGCAGGAGCACGGCATGCGCAAGGTCGATGTGTTCGTCAAGGGTCCCGGCTCCGGCCGTGAGACCGCGATCCGCTCGCTCCAGGCCACCGGCCTGGAGGTGGGCTCGATCCAGGACGTCACCCCGACTCCGCACAACGGATGCCGCCCGCCGAAGCGCCGGCGCGTCTGACCAGTGATGTGCCGGCGCCTCGCGCCGGCGCAGCGCCACGGGTTCCGGGCGGTGCGGCGCTTCGGGCGCCGCACCGCCCGTACCCTTGCAGTATCGATATCGGGCTGACGCCCGGCGGCTCGGCATCAAATAGCGGGTGCCGATGACTGGAAGGCTTTATCCATGCTGATCGCTCAGCGCCCCTCGTTGACCGAAGAGGTCGTCGACGAATTCCGCTCCCGGTTCGTGATCGAGCCGCTGGAGCCGGGCTTCGGCTACACCCTCGGCAACTCGCTCCGCCGCACGCTCCTCTCCTCGATCCCGGGTGCCGCCGTCACCTCGATCCGGATCGACGGTGTCCTGCACGAGTTCACCACCGTGCCGGGCGTCAAGGAGGACGTCACCGACCTCATCCTCAACATCAAGCAGCTGGTCGTCTCCTCGGAGCACGACGAGCCGGTCGTGATGTACCTGCGCAAGCAGGGCCCGGGTGTGGTCACCGCCGCCGACATCGCGCCCCCGGCCGGTGTCGAGGTGCACAACCCCGACCTCGTCCTCGCCACGCTGAACGGCAAGGGCAAGCTGGAGATGGAGCTGACCGTCGAGCGCGGTCGCGGCTACGTCTCCGCCGTCCAGAACAAGCAGCAGGGCCAGGAGATCGGCCGTATCCCGGTCGACTCCATCTACAGCCCGGTGCTCAAGGTCAGCTACAAGGTCGAGGCGACCCGTGTCGAGCAGCGCACCGACTTCGACAAGCTGATCGTCGACGTCGAGACCAAGCCCGCCATGCGTCCCCGTGACGCCGTGGCGTCGGCCGGCAAGACCCTCGTCGAGCTGTTCGGTCTCGCCCGCGAGCTGAACGTCGACGCCGAGGGCATCGACATGGGCCCGTCCCCGACGGACGCCGCCCTGGCGGCCGACCTCGCGCTCCCGATCGAGGAGCTCGAGCTCACCGTCCGTTCCTACAACTGCCTCAAGCGCGAGGGCATCCACTCCGTGGGTGAGCTCGTGGCGCGCTCCGAGGCCGACCTGCTCGACATCCGCAACTTCGGTGCGAAGTCGATCGACGAGGTCAAGGCGAAGCTGGCCGGCATGGGCCTGGCCCTCAAGGACAGCCCGCCCGGATTCGACCCGACCGCCGCCGCCGACGCCTTCGGCGCGGACGACGACGTCGACGCCGGCTTCGTCGAGACCGAGCAGTACTGATCTGACTGCCCCCGGGCGCCCGCCCGGGGGGCCCTGACACCGGTACCTGACACGGCCGGTGCAGAGATTGAGGAGAAACACCATGCCGAAGCCCGCCAAGGGTGCCCGTCTGGGCGGCAGCGCCGCGCACGAGCGTCTGCTTCTCGCGAACCTCGCGAAGTCGCTGTTCGAGCACGGTCGCATCACCACCACCGAGGCCAAGGCGCGCCGTCTGCGTCCGGTCGCGGAGCGCCTGATCACCAAGGCGAAGAAGGGCGACATCCACAACCGTCGCCTGGTGCTGCAGACGATCACGGACAAGAGCATCGTCCACACGCTCTTCACCGAGATCGCCCCGCGGTACGAGAACCGCCCGGGTGGCTACACCCGCATCACCAAGATCGGTAACCGTCGCGGCGACAACGCGCCGATGGCGGTCATCGAGCTGGTGGAGGCGCTGACCGTGGCCCAGCAGGCCACGGGCGAGGCGGAGGCCGCGACCAAGCGCGCGGTCAAGGAGGCCGAGACCAAGACCGAGGCTCCCGCCGAGGTCGAGGACAAGGCCGAGGCCGCCGAGGCTCCGGCCGAGGAGTCCAAGGACGCGTAAGGCGTACTCGGACGGGCCCGCACCCAGATTCCTGGGGGCGGGCCCGTTCCGTTTGAGTGACTGGTGGAGTGACTGGTGAGTGACGAGGTGGCTCCCGGCTTTGTCCGGGTGCGGCTGGACCTGGCGTACGACGGGGCCGAGTTCTCCGGCTGGGCGAAGCAGCGCAGCCGGCGGACCGTGCAGGGTGAGCTGGAGTCGGCCCTCCAGACCGTGCTGCGGCTGCCCGACCCGGTCGAGCTGACCGTGGCCGGGCGCACGGACGCGGGCGTGCACGCGCGCGGACAGGTCGCGCACGCGGACCTGCCGCAGGACGTGTGGGCCCGGGAGGGCGACAAGCTGCTGCGCCGGCTGGCCGGGCGGCTGCCCTGGGACGTGCGCGTGTGGCGGGTCGGGCAGGCCCCGGCGGGCTTCAACGCGCGCTTCTCGGCGATCTGGCGGCGCTACGCCTACCGGGTCGGCGACCACCAGGGCGGGGTCGACCCGCTGCTGCGCGGCCATGTGCTGTGGCACGACCGGCCGGTCGACGTCGACCTCATGAACGCGGCGGCGGAGCGGCTGCTCGGGGAGCACGATTTCGCCGCGTACTGCAAGAAGCGCGAGGGCGCGACGACCATCCGCACCCTGCTGGAGCTGCACTGGGAGCGTGATCCGTCCGGGGTGGCCGTCGCGACGGTCCGCGCGGACGCGTTTTGCCACAACATGGTGCGCGCCCTGGTCGGGGCGATGCTGCTGGTCGGCGACGGGCACCGCCCGGAGGGCTTCCCCGGCGAGGTGCTGGCCGGGCGGGTGCGGCACTCGGCGGTCAACGTGGTGCGGCCGCACGGCCTGACCCTCGAAGAGGTCGGCTACCCCGCGGACGACCTCCTCGCCGCCCGCAACCGCGAGGCCCGCAACCTCCGCACCCTCCCCTGCGCCCCACCCACCACCCCCTGACCGTCCCGCCACGGCGTGCCCGCGGTGGGGGCAGAAGGGGCGCGGGGAACTGCGCGGCCCGCCACGGCGCACCGCAGGCGCACGCCCCCCGGTTCCCGCGGAGCGCCTAGCGTCGGCGCAGGGCCAGCGCGACCTGCGCGAGGACGTAGGCCGCGCCCAGGGAGGTCACCACGAGCGGGACCGCGCGCAGGTGGCCGTGGAACGCGCTGTACCAGGTGAAGGCGGCACCGGGCAGCAGGAAGAACAGGTACAGGACGCGCAGCAGCCACCAGCGGTACGGCAGCCGGACGGCGGTACCCGGGGCGGGGAACGACAGGGCGCTCTCGTCCGTGGTGAGCGAGTCCTTCACGCCGGTCAGGAAGCCCCGCTGGGCCAGTATGCGCGCGCCGGGCAGCCCGTCGAGGACGCCAGGGTGGTCCCCGAAGCCCTCCGGGAGGGCCGGCAGGCCCAGGGCCGCGGCGGTGTCCGCGAGCCGCCGTGCGGGGGCGTCAGTGCCGCGCAGCAGGGACGTCAGGGGCCGTGCGTCGGGTATGCCGAAGGCGGCCGCGAGCGCGGCGGCCGTGGAGCCGGCCCTGTCGAGGGAGGGGACCGGCGCGCCGGGCGCCCATTCGTGGGCGGCCAGCCTCCTGCCGCGGGAGGAGAGCGTGATCCCGTACCGGTCGCCGGACCGCTGCAGCACGACCGCCGGCCACTTCTCGCCCGCCGTGAACAGGTCGACCACGCCCGCGAGGCTTCCCTCACCGGTCAGTTCGACGTAGGTGAAGCCGCCCCCGGCGGGCGCCAGCCGCAGCGCCGTGCGGCACAGCAGCGCGGCCTGGGCGACCGCGGGCAACGGCGCCGCGGCGACCGCGAGGGCGCGCGGGGCCCACTCCGGAGGGCTGGCCGGGACCGGCGGGCGCGGCGGGGCGTGGAAGAACCGCGTGCGGGTGGCCACCTGCATGCGGACGCCGGTGCGGAAGTCCAGGAACTCCTGGCGCGGATCGGCGCCCAGGTACACCCAGGGGAGGCTGGTGGCGTGCACGCCGATGTCCCGGAAGACGGCCAGCGCCTCCTCCCAGCGGCTCGTCCGGAGCAGCATGAGGGCCAGGTGGTTGCGGAAGTCCGCCGCCTCGGGGTCACCGGGCTCGTACCAGGTGGACAGCTCCATGGCGCGGTCGACGGCGGCGGTGAGCCGGGCCGGGTCGATGACGTCCTCGCCGTCCTCGCCGTCGGCGGGGGCACCGCCGGCGACGATGTCGTACTCCACGGCGGCCAGCAGCGGCAGGGCGTTGATCTTCGAGCCGGGCAGCGCCTCGTCTGCGGCGTGCTCGGCGAAGTCGAACATCTCCTCGTGGGAGCCGTACCACTTCGCGCACAGGTACTGCAGCGCGGTGGCGTGGCAGCCGTAGTGGTGCGGCGAGCGCTCGACGGCCTCGGCCCAGTAGGCGTCGAAGATCTCGCGGGAGGCCTGGATGCCGCGTGCGTGGGTGAGCGCGATCCGCCACGGCACGGGATCCGACGGGTTGAGCTCGGCGGCGCTGCCGATCACCGGGACGGCGTCCTTGAGCAGGGCGAAAAAGGCCTTGAACTGCTCGGGCTCGACGTCCTTGGCGCGGGCGCCGCTGCGTATCTCCCAGGCCTGGAGGAGGGACAGGTCGGCCTTGACCAGCGTCGCGTCCGGGTCGTCGGGGGATGCGGCCAGCCACGCGTCCAGCCAGCCGGGGTTGTGCAGTGCGAACTGCGCCATCTCGGCCACGTACACGTCCCGCCGTTCCCATTCGCAGCCCAGCCGGGTGGCCGACAGCAGGTCCCGGGCCGGGCCGGGGTCGCCGGTGCCCGCCACGGCCAGCGCGGCGCGCAGCGGAGCGCCGGGCACGTCGAGCACGACGGCCTCGTCCGGCGGCAGCCCGGCGCCGACGGCGGTGCCGTGGCGGAGCATGCGGGGGAGGGTCAGCAGCGTACGCAGGGAGGGCATGCCGTTCCGGTCCGGGTCGCGGGGGGAGGGGCGGGTCAGTGGCCCGGGGAGGCCACGGCGGGGACCGTCGCGGCGGCGGCCTGGTCCCTGCCGCGCTGGACGATCCGGTTGAAGGCGTAGTCGGAGCCGTCCGTGCCCGCCTGCCTGGTAACGGTGTCGGAGGCGGTGACGCGTCCGTTGTTCCTGAGTCCGGCGATGGTGAAGTACGCGTAGCGGCCCTTGGCATTGGTCGTCGTCCGGCACGAGGTGGCGTGGCAGAAGGCGCCCGCACCGCCGCCGGACAGCGGCCTGACATACCCCTTGGCCTGCGACTTCGCCCTGCCGGCCGCGGACGGGTCGTCGAAGACGGCCACCCCGACGGTGACCGCGACCTCGCCGCCGACGTAGGTGACGCGCAGGACCTTGCCGCAGCCGTTCTTCCGCAGCACGGCGGCGAGGTCGGCGGAGGCCGCGGAGGAGCACTTCCCCTCGGCGGCGGTGGCCCTGGTGTAGGTGCGGCCGCTCCACACGAGCCTCTTGCCGGGGAACAGACCCGCCACCGACAGCGGGGCGGTGTCCTTCTCCCGGTCGGAGATGAAGACCAGCGGATCGAGCCGGGCCTGCACGGAGAGCCCGGAGAACGAGGGCTCCCGCGGCGGCGCCACCTCGGAGGGGGCCGACGGGGCGGCCGCCGTGGGGGAGACCGACGGCCGGCCGGAGCCGGCCACGGCGGTGGCGACGACCCCCGCGACGGCGGCGACGGCGAGGACACCGCCGCCTGTGAGCCGGCGCCTGCGGCGCCGGGCACGGGCCTCGTTCGCGTCCGCCAGCGCCGCCCAGCCGGGCTCGACGGCGGCCGGCCGGCCGAGCCGCTGGTGCTCCCGCTGCGACGGGCCGCGGGTGCCGTGGCCGGGCAACGGCGGCGCCCATTCGGCGCGGGGCGTGCGTGCGGGCCGCTGCGGCTGGTGGCCCGGGTCGCCGACGATGGTGCCGCGCAGTACCTGGCGCGCCTGTCCGGGCGTCCCCGGCGTGCGGGGAGTGTCGTGCGGCCCCGGTGGTGCGGTCCATCCCTGGTTCGGGTTGTACGGCTGCTGCGGCCCTTCAGTCATGGCGCGGATTCTATAGAGGAGAAAACCCGTTTGGCGGCGGGCGGCCGCGCAACGAGAATCCAGGACATGGGACATGTCGACGTTGCACATCTGGAGTACTACCTGCCGGACGGACGGGTGCTGCTCGGCGATGTCTCGTTCCGGGTGGGCGAAGGCGCCGCGGTGGCCCTCGTGGGCGCGAACGGCGCGGGCAAGACGACGCTGCTGCGGCTGATCTCCGGGGACCTGAAGCCGCACGGCGGCACGGTCACCGTCGGCGGCGGACTCGGCGTGATGCCGCAGTTCGTCGGCTCGGTACGGGACGACCGCACGGTGCGCGACCTGCTGGTGTCGGTGTCCCCGCCCCGCATCCGCGAGGCGGCCGCGGCGGTCGACGCCGCCGAGCTGGAGATCATGGCGCAGGACGACGAGGCCGCGCAGCTGGCGTACGCGCAGGCGCTGAGCGACTGGGCGGAGGCGCGCGGCTACGAGGCCGAGACGGTCTGGGACATGTGCACCATGGCAGCGCTCGGCGTCCCGTACGAGCGCGCGCAGTGGCGCGAGGTGCGGACGCTCTCGGGCGGCGAGCAGAAACGCCTGGTCCTGGAGGCGCTGCTGCGCGGCACCGACGAGGTGCTGCTGCTCGACGAGCCGGACAACTACCTGGACGTGCCGGGCAAGCGCTGGCTGGAGGAGCAGCTGCGGCAGACCCGCAAGACCGTGCTCTTCGTCTCCCACGACCGCGAGCTGCTGGCCCGTTCCGCCGAGAAGATCGTCTCCGTCGAGCCGGGCCCCGCGGGGTCGGACGTGTGGGTGCACGGCAGCGGCTTCGCCACCTACCACGCGGCCCGCCGCGAACGCTTCGCCCGCTTCGAGGAACTGCGGCGGCGCTGGGACGAGGAGCACGCCAAGCTGAAGAAGCTGGTGCTGACCCTGCGTCAGCAGGCGGCGATCAGTCCCGACATGGCCTCCCGCTACCGGGCCGCGCAGACCCGGCTGAAGAGGTTCGAGGACGCGGGGCCGCCGCAGGAGCCGCCGCGCGAGCAGGACATCCGCATGCGGCTGTCCGGCGGGCGCACGGGAGTGCGCGCCGTCACCTGCGAGCGGCTGGAGCTGACCGGGCTGATGAAGCCCTTCGACCTGGAGGTCTTCTACGGCGAGCGGGTCGCGGTGCTGGGCTCCAACGGCTCCGGGAAGTCGCACTTCCTGCGGCTGCTGGCGGGGGACGCCGGGGTCCGGCACACCGGGCAGTGGAAGCTCGGCGCCCGGGTCGTGCCGGGGCACTTCGCGCAGACCCACGCGCACCCGGAGCTGCTCGGGCGCACCCTCGTCGACATCCTGTGGACCGAGCACGCCCGTGACCGGGGCAAGGCGATGTCCGCCCTGCGCCGGTACGAGCTCGACCGCCAGGGCGACCAGCGCTTCGACCAGCTGTCGGGCGGGCAGCAGGCGCGCTTCCAGATCCTGCTGCTGGAGCTCTCGGGGACCACGGCGCTCCTGCTGGACGAGCCGACGGACAACCTGGACCTGGAGTCGGCGGAGGCCCTTCAGGAGGGCCTGGAGGCCTTCGACGGGACCGTGCTCGCGGTGACGCACGACCGCTGGTTCGCCCGCAGCTTCGACCGCTTCCTGGTCTTCGGCGCGGACGGGGTCGTCCGGGAGGTGCCGGAGCCGGTGTGGGACGAGACACGCGTGGTGCGGGAGCGGTAGCCGGTCACCTGCCGCCGCCACCCGCCACCCGCCACCCGCCACCCGCGACCGGACAGGCGGTCCGGTGGCGGGTGGCTGGCCGGCTGTGGGCTGTGCGGAGGGGCCCGCACACGGCGTCGGCGACGCGTTTTGACCCGAACAGGGCACCGCGGGTATTCTGCAGGTTCGTTATGCGTATTGGCTTGCTCGTTCTCACGTGAGAGGCCGCTACGCCGGTCCACCGGGCCGATGACCAGCGTTCGTCCAGCGGTTGCGTCGCCGCAGGACGACAGGGCTGTCGTGATCGTCCGGGTGGCCTTGTCAGTACCCACTCACTGAAGAAGCGAAGGCTACGACCGTGCGTACGTTCAGCCCCAAGCCCGGCGATGTCCAGCGCCAGTGGCACGTCATCGACGCGCAGGACGTCGTCCTGGGCCGACTGGCGGCCCACACCGCGTCCCTCCTCCGGGGCAAGCACAAGCCGGTGTACGCGCCTCACGTTGACACTGGTGACTTCGTCATCATCATCAACGCCGACAAGGTGCACCTGTCCGGCAACAAGAAGCAGCAGAAGCTGGCCTACCGCCACTCCGGTTTCCCCGGCGGTCTCCGCTCCGTTCGTTACGACGAGCTGCTCGACAAGAACCCGGAGAAGGCCATCGAGAAGGCCGTCAAGGGAATGCTGCCCAAGAACACCCTGGGCCGTCAGATGCTCTCGAAGCTGAAGGTCTACGCGGGTGCCGAGCACCCGCACGGCGCTCAGCAGCCGGTTCCGTTCGAGATCAGCCAGGTCGCGCAGGGCTAGTCCCGGCCACCGTCAACACAGAAAGCATCTGAGGAGAATCGTGGCCGAGACCACCGCTGAGACCCCTCTCGTCGAGGACGGCGAGATCGTGGAGACCATCGAGATCCCGGAGGAGTACACCTCCGAGTCCCTCGCATCCCGCTTCGGCGAGCCCCAGCCGGCCGCCGGCACGGGCCGCCGCAAGGAGTCCGTCGCCCGCGTCCGGATCATCCCGGGCACCGGCAAGTGGACCATCAACGGTCGCACCCTTGAGGAGTACTTCCCCAACAAGGTGCACCAGCAGGAAGTCAACGAGCCGTTCAAGATCCTTGAGCTCGACGGCCGTTACGACGTCGTCGCCCGCATCAACGGCGGCGGCATCTCCGGTCAGGCCGGTGCGCTGCGCCTGGGCGTCGCCCGTGCGCTGAACGAGGCGGACGTGGACAACAACCGCGGCCCGCTCAAGAAGGCCGGCTTCCTGACCCGTGACGCTCGCGAGATCGAGCGCAAGAAGGCCGGTCTGAAGAAGGCCCGCAAGGCGCCTCAGTACAGCAAGCGCTAATCACCGCGCGCGTGCTGCTGCGCTGCACTGCATGTACGCCCCGGAGGCACTTTGTGCGTCTCCGGGGCGTACGCGTTTCGGGGAAAGCGGCGTATAACCGGATGAACGCCCGCTGACACGGGGCGACGCACGGCAACATCTCGGAGGAAATACTGTGGGACGACTCTTCGGTACGGACGGTGTGCGCGGTGTCGCGAACGCCGATCTGACGGCCGAGCTGGCGCTCGGGCTGTCGGTCGCGGCGGCGCACGTGCTGGCCGAGGCGGGCACGTTCGAGGGCCACAAGCCGGTGGCCGTGGTGGGGCGTGATCCGCGAGCATCCGGAGAGTTCCTGGAGGCGGCCGTGGTGGCCGGCCTCGCCAGTGCCGGCGTGGACGTCCTGCGGGTGGGCGTGCTGCCGACCCCGGCTGTGGCGTATCTCACCGGGGCGCTCGGCGCGGACCTCGGCGTGATGCTCTCCGCGAGCCACAACCCGATGCCCGACAACGGCGTGAAGTTCTTCGCCCGGGGCGGCCACAAGCTCGCCGACGAGCTGGAGGACCGCATCGAGTCCGTCTACGCGGAGCACCGCACCGGAGCACCCTGGGACCGCCCGACGGGCTCCGGCGTCGGCCGGGTCCGGGACTACGACGAGGGCTTCGACCAGTATGTCGCCCACCTGATCGGCGTCCTGCCCAACCGCCTGGACGGACTGACGATCGTCCTGGACGAGGCGCACGGCGCGGCGGCCCGCGTCTCGCCCGAGGCCTTCGCCCGGGCCGGCGCCGAGGTGATCACGATCGGCACCCAGCCGGACGGCCTCAACATCAACGACGGCTGCGGCTCCACCCACCTGGACCTGCTCAAGGCCGCCGTCATCGAGCACCACGCGGACCTCGGCATCGCCCACGACGGCGACGCGGACCGCTGCCTGGCCGTCGACCACCTCGGCAACGAGGTCGACGGCGACCAGATCCTCGCCGTCCTGGCGCTCGCCCTGCGCGAGGCGGACCGGCTGCGCAAGAACACCGTCGTCGGCACCGTCATGTCCAACCTGGGCTTCAAGCTCGCCATGGAGCGCGAGGGGATCGACCTGATCCAGACCGCCGTCGGCGACCGCTATGTGCTGGAGTCCATGAAGGAGCACGGCTACGCGCTCGGCGGCGAGCAGTCGGGCCACGTGATCATCCTGGACCACGCCACCACCGGTGACGGCACCCTGACCGGCCTGATGCTGGCCGCCCGGGTCAGCGCGACCGGCCGCCCGCTGGCCGACCTGGCGCAGGTCATGGAGCGGCTGCCGCAGGTGCTGATCAACGTCCGCGACGTGGACAAGCACCGGGTGGACTCCTCGCCCGAGCTCACCGCCGCCGTCGCCGAGGCCGAGGCCGAACTGGGCACCACCGGCCGCGTCCTGCTGCGCTCCTCGGGCACCGAGCCGCTGGTGCGCGTCATGGTCGAGGCCGCCGACATCGACCACGCCCGCTCGGTGGCCGGCCGGCTCGCCGACGTCGTGAAGTCCGCGCTCGGCTAGGCCGCGAACGCCCCCGGTCCCGTACGCCGCCTGCGCTGCACCGCCCAGAAGCCCTTCTGGGCGAGCAGCGTCAGGACGCCCGCGACGACGATGCCGGCCAGGTTCACACCCAGCTGGGCCGAGGAGCCCCACAGCTCGCGGTAGTCGCCGTAGCTCAGCGCGAGGGCGGCGTTGGCGGCGGCCGGGACGGTCGTGACCGAGATCGCCACCCCGACCAGGGCCCCGGATTTGGCCGAGGTCAGGGAGAGGATGCCGGCGACCCCGGCGAGCAGCGCCACCACGAGGGAGCTCAGGTCGGGCTGCCAGATGAACTCGGTGGACGGGTGGGGCGCGGTGAAGTCCGCCTCACTGAAGACGCCGAGCAGGTCCATCACATAGTTGAAGCCACCGGTGAGCGCCATCGCCAGCGGGAAGCCGACCAGCAGCGCGATCAGCGAGCGCCGGGCCAGCGCGAGCCGTCCCCGCACCAGCCCTGTGCACACCCCCGCCAGCGGCCCGAACTCCGGCCCGACGACCATCGCGCCCACGATGAGGATCGCGCTGTCCAGCATCACGCCGCAGGCGGCCAGCATCGTGGCGACCGACAGGAACGCCAGGTAGGTGACGGTGAGTGTGGACTCCTCGTGCGTCGCCTCGGTCAGCGACTCCCACAGCACGGCGTCCGCGCCCTCGCCCGGCGCCTCCTGCTCGGCCTTGTCGGCCCGCCGGGACAGCGTGAGGTCGATGTGCTCGACCGTGATCGCCCCGGTGTCGGCGATGCCGAGGCCGCGCAGGCCGTGCAGCAGTTCGTCGGCGGACTCGCGGGCCACGTCGCACATCACGACGTCGCCCCGCGGGTTGCGCGCGGCGCCGGGCAGCACGGCGACGTGGGCGGTGCCCACCGTCCGTTCCACCAGCGAGATCACCCGGTCGGTGTCGGCTTCCGGAACGATCATCCGAAGATGCAGCATGCGCGCAGGCTACCGGCCGCCGTGCGCTGCTAGAGCTTGCGCAGGGAGAGCTTCTGCACCTTGTGGTCGGCGCCCTTGCGCAGCACGAGCGTGGCCCGGCCGCGGGTCGGCAGGACGTTCTGGACCAGGTTCGGCTGGTTGATGGCGCGCCAGGTGTGCCGGCCGTACTCCATGGCCTCCTCCTCGGAGACCTCGGTGTAGCGGTGGAAGTACGACCGCGGGTTCTGGAAGGCGGTCTCGCGCAGCTTGCGGAAGCGCGCCAGGTACCACTGCTCGATGTCCTCGGTGCGCGCGTCGACGTACACGCTGAAGTCGAAGTAGTCGGCGAGCGCCACGCGGGTGCGGCCGTCCTTGCCCGGCAGGGCCGGCTGCAGGACGTTGAGCCCCTCGACGATCAGGACGTCGGGACGCCGGACGACCAGTTCCTCGCCGGGCACGATGTCGTAGATCAGGTGGGAGTAGACCGGCGCCCGCACCTCGTCCTTGCCGGCCTTCACGTCGGCGACGAAGCGCGTGAGCGCCCGGCGGTCGTACGACTCGGGGAAGCCCTTGCGGGACATCAGCCCGCGGCGCTGCAGCTCGGCCTTGGGGAGCAGGAAGCCGTCGGTGGTGACGAGTTCCACGCGCGGGTGCTCCGGCCAGCGGGCCAGCAGCGCCTGGAGGATGCGGGCGGTGGTGGACTTGCCGACCGCCACGCTGCCCGCGACCCCGATGACGAAGGGCGTGCCGGACTGGGCGCCGTGCCCGCCCGCGGTGTCGTCCAGGAAGGTGTTGACCGCGCCGCGCAGGCCGTGGGTGGCGCCGACGTAGAGGTTCAGCAGCCGCGACAGCGGCAGGTAGACGTCGATCACCTCGTCCAGGTCGATGACGTCGCCGAGGCCCCGCAGCCGTTCGACCTCCTCGGCCGAGAGCGGCAGCGGGGTGCGGTCGCGCAGCGCGCTCCACTCGTCCCGGGTCAGGTCGACGTACGGGGTCGGCTCGGCGCGGCGGCGCGTCTGGTGGGGCGAAGTGGTCGGCGGCACGGACTCATTGTTGCGCCGGGATGAACGGCGTTCGCGGTGGGGTCGCCCGGCGGCGCCCCCAACCGGCTGTCAGCGGCCTGTCAGCCCGTTGTCAGTGGGGGCGAGGACAGTGGTGCGCATCGCACGAAGACCGCAGGAACCATGACGGGGAGGACATCGCGGATGAGTTACGCGATCCAGGCGGAAGGCCTGGTCAAACGCTTCAAGGAGACGGAGGCCCTGTCCGGCGTCGACCTGGCCGCCCGGACGGGCACCGTGCTCGGCGTGCTCGGCCCGAACGGGGCCGGCAAGACCACCGCGGTGCGCATCCTCGCCACGCTGCTGCGGCCGGACGCCGGCCGTGCGCTGGTCGGCGGGCACGACGTCGTACGGGAGGCGGGCGCGGTGCGCGCCCTGGTCGGCCTCACCGGGCAGTATGCCGCGGTGGACGAGATGCTCACCGGCCACGAGAACCTGCTGATGATCGCCCGGCTGCTCGGGATGCCGCGGCGCGAGGCCCGCGCCCGGGCGACCGGCCTGCTGGAGGACTTCCGGCTGTCGGACGCGGGCGGCAGGGCCGCCAAGACGTACTCCGGCGGCATGCGCCGCCGGCTCGACCTCGCCGCGAGCCTGGTCGGCCGGCCGCGCATCCTCTTCCTCGACGAGCCCACCACCGGCCTGGACCCGCACAGCCGCAACGAGTTGTGGGACATCGTCCGCGGCCTGGTCGGGGACGGCACGACCGTCCTGCTCACCACGCAGTACCTGGAGGAGGCCGACCAGCTCGCCGACGACATCGCCGTCATCGACCGCGGCCGCGTGATCGCCGAGGGCACCCCCGACGGCCTGAAGGAACAGGTCGGCGGCCAGGTGCTCCAGGTGCGTCCCATGGACGCCGGAGAGCTGGACAAGGTGCACGCGATGGTCTCGGTGATCGCCGGCCCCGCGGCCACCGTGGAGAACGGCGCGGTGACCGCGCCGGTGAACGACCCGGAGCTGATGCCCGCCGTCGTACGGCGGCTGGACGAGGCCGGGGTGCGGGTGGGCGAGCTCACGCTGCGCCGCTCCAGCCTGGACGAGGTGTTCCTGTCGCTGACCGGGCACCGCGCGGTGGAGGACACGACGACCGACGAGGACAAGACGGAGGCCCTGGTATGACCGCCGTGACCCTGGACGTGGCGCCGGCCGCCAAGGTGCGGCCCTGGGACGGGCTGCAGCAGACCTGCACGCTCGCCTGGCGCAACCTGGTGCAGATCAAGCACAACCCGATGGAGCTGATGGACCTCAGCGTCCAGCCCATCATGTTCGTCCTGCTGTTCACCTACGTCTTCGGCGGCCAGATGGCCGGTTCGCCGGACGCCTATCTGCAGTACGCGCTGCCCGGGATCATCGTGCAGAACGCGCTCTTCGCGACGATGAACACCGCGATGGGCCTCAACATCGACCTCACCAAGGGTGTTCTGGACCGGCTGCGCTCCCTGCCGATCGCCCGCTCCGCGCCGCTCATGGGCCGCGTCGTCGCCGACCTCGGCAAGCAGCTCTGGTCGCTGCTGCTGATGCTCTGCCTCGGCATGCTGATGGGCTTCGACGTGAACGGCGGCGTCCCCGGCGTGCTCGGCGCCGCGGGCCTGCTGCTGGTCTTCGCGCTGGCGATGTCCTGGATGACGCTGCTCATCGGGATGCTGGTCTCCGAGCCGGAGAAGGTGATGACCTTCGGCTTCGTCCTGGTGATGCCGCTGACCTTCACCTCCAGCGCCTTCGTGCGGGCCGACACGATGCCGGGCTGGCTCAGGGCGTGGGCCGACATCAATCCCGTCACCCGACTGGCCGACGCGGTGCGGGCGTTGACGACCGGCACCGGCGAGGTCGCCGGCCCGGTGCTGTGGTCGCTGCTGTGGGCCGCCGGAATCGCCGTCGTCTTCGTCCCCCTGGTGATGCGCGCCTACCGCGCGCGGACCTGACCGAGCGCCACCGGATACCCGGATGCCCGGCCGCACGGGCATCCGGGCGGCCGGCTCCGGCTTCGGCGGCGGGCGCCCGCCGCTTAGAGTTCTCCTCATGTGCGGAATCGTGGGATACGTCGGCGGGCAGTCCGCCCTCGAGGTGGTCATCGCAGGTCTGAAGCGTCTGGAGTACCGGGGGTACGACTCCGCGGGCGTCGCCGTCCTGGCGGACGGCGGTATGGCGGCGGCCAAGAAGGCGGGCAAGCTCGCCAACTTGGAGAAGCTGCTGGACGAGCGCCCGCTGCCGACCGGCCCGGCCGGCATCGGCCACACCCGCTGGGCCACGCACGGCGGCCCCACCGACGCCAACGCGCACCCGCACCTGGACAACGCGGGCCGGGTCGCCGTCGTCCACAACGGCATCATCGAGAACTTCGCCGCCCTGCGCGCGGAACTCGCCGAGCGCGGCCACGACCTGCTCTCCGAGACCGACACCGAGGCGGTCACCCACCTGCTCGCCGAGGCCTACTCCTCCACCGGCGACCTCACCGAGGCCATGCGCCAGGTGTGCCGCCGCCTGGACGGCGCCTTCACCCTCGTGGCGGTCCACGCCGACGAGCCGGACGTCGTGGTCGGCGCCCGCCGCAACTCCCCGCTCGTCGTGGGCGTCGGCGACGGCGAGAACTTCCTCGCCTCCGACGTGTCGGCCTTCATCGACCACACCCGCGAGGCGATCGAGCTCGGCCAGGACCAGGTCGTCGAACTGCGCCGGGAGGGCGTCACCGTCACCGACTTCGAGGGCAAGCCCGCCGAGGTGCGGCCGTACCACATCGACTGGGACGCCTCCGCCGCCGAGAAGGGCGGCTACGACTACTTCATGCTCAAGGAGATCGCCGAGCAGCCCAAGGCCGTCGCCGACACGCTGCTCGGCCGGATCGACGCGAGCGGCCTGCTCACGCTCGACGAGGTCCGCATCCCCACCTCCGTGCTGCGCGAGATCGACAAGATCGTGATCGTCGCCTGCGGCACCGCCTTCCACGCCGGCATGATCGCCAAGTACGCGATCGAGCACTGGACCCGGGTGCCCTGCGAGGTCGAGCTCGCCAGCGAGTTCCGCTACCGCGACCCCATCCTCGACTCGCGCAGCCTCGTCGTCGCCATCAGCCAGTCCGGCGAGACCATGGACACCCTCATGGCGCTGCGCCACGCGCGTGAACAGGGCTCCAAGGTGCTCGCGATCTGCAACACCAACGGTTCGACCATCCCCCGCGAGTCCGACGCGGTCCTCTACACCCACGCGGGTCCCGAGGTCGCCGTCGCCTCCACCAAGGCGTTCCTCACCCAGGTGGTGGCCTGCTACCTCGTCGCCCTCTACCTCGGCCAGGTGCGCGGCACGAAGTGGGGCGACGAGATCATCGCCGTCATCCGCGAGCTCTCGCACATCTCCCAGCAGGTCGAGCAGGTCCTGGAGACCATGGAGCCGGTGCGCGAACTGGCCCGCTCCCTGGCGGACAAGAACACCGTCCTCTTCCTCGGCCGCCACGTCGGCTACCCCGTCGCCCTCGAAGGCGCGCTCAAGCTCAAGGAGCTCGCCTACATGCACGCGGAGGGCTTCGCCGCCGGCGAGCTCAAGCACGGGCCCATCGCGCTCATCGAGGACGACCTGCCGGTCGTCGTGGTCGTCCCGTCCCCGCGCGGGCGGTCCGTGCTCCACGAGAAGATCGTCTCCAACATCCAGGAGATCCGGGCCCGCGGCGCCCGCACGATCGTCATCGCCGAGGAGGGCGACGAGTCCGTCGTCCCCTACGCCGACCACCTCATCCGCGTGCCGCAGACGCCGACCCTGCTGCAGCCGCTGGTCGCGACCGTGCCGCTGCAGGTCTTCGCCTGCGAGCTCGCCACGGCCCGCGGCAACGAGGTCGACCAGCCGCGCAACCTCGCGAAGTCCGTCACCGTCGAATGAGCCGGGGGGCCGTGTGATCATCGGGGTGGGCATCGACGTGGCGGAGATCGACCGCTTCGGGGAGTCCCTGGAGCGCACGCCCGGCCTGGCCGAGCGGCTCTTCCTCCCCGGCGAACTCCACCTTCCCAGCGGGGCGCGTCGCGGCACCGCCTCCCTCGCGGCGCGCTTCGCCGCGAAGGAGGCGGTCGCGAAGGCGCTGGGAGCCCCGGGGGGGCTCCACTGGGCGGACGCGGAAGTCGTCACGGAGGATTCGGGGCAGCCCCGCCTCGTCGTGCGGGGGACGGTGGCGGCGGCGGCGGAGGCTCGGGGGGTGCGGGTCTGGCACGTCTCGCTCAGTCATGACGCGGGGGTCGCGTCGGCGGTCGTCATCGCGGAGGGCTAGCGCCCGGCCTGCGGGTGCGCTGCGCGGGCTGTGCGGGGAGGATTGTTCCCCGCCCTCCTTCCCCCAGCCTTCGGCCGGGGGTGCCCCCAACCCGGCGCGGTAAGTGCGGGCCTGCGCTCTGTTCGTGTGGGGGTCGGTGCCGCGCCGGGGTGCGCCCCCAGCTACCGCTGGGAGGTGCCCCCACCTCGGCGCTCGCGGTTTGGCCCCAGATTGTCCGGCATCGGACCCCGCAGTCTCCGCTTGTCGCTCCCCCAGCGGGGGCACCCCGCCACGCCCCCTCCCGGGTCGGCGTGGCGAACTGACGGCCGGTGGGGGTCCTGTCGGCGGTGACGGCTGGGCCCCCGGATTGCGTGGCGCCAGCGGTTGGCCCGAGCATCGTGCCGTCCAATACCACCCACCGGGGATCAGGCGCATGACGAAACGGAGGGGGCGGGGGAGTTGGGGGCACCCCCGGCCGGAGGCTGGGGGAGGGTGGGTGTTCTGGACTGTGGAGCATATTTGGGTGCATGACCCGGGGTGATCAACGGCAGGTGCCGGAGGCACCTAAATGTGCTGTCCAGAATGGCCAGCCCCGGAGGCCCCGCACCCGGCCCACCCCGCACGCGCGCCGGGGCGCCCAGACTTCCTGGGGCACACGGGCGGGCGGGCGGGGGAAAACAGGCACATGCGGCCACCCCGCGCAACATCGGGGCGGCGATGGGAACATGGGGCACATGCGGGTTGCGCACAGCGTGGAGAACGTCAGGGCCGCCGAGCGCGAGCTCATGTCCCGGGTGCCGGAGGGCGCACTGATGCAGCGCGCCGCCGCAGGCCTCGCCGCGGCCTGCGCGACAGCGCTCGGCGGCGGCGCGTACGGCGCCCGCGTCGTCGTACTGACCGGCAGCGGCGACAACGGCGGCGACGCCCTGTACGCGGGCGCGCGGCTCGCCCGGCGCGGGGCGGGCGTGACCGCCGTCCTGCTCGCCCCCGAGAAGGCCCACCCCGGAGGACTGGCGGCCCTGCGCGCCGCGGGCGGCCGGGCCGTGACCCCGCGGGAGGTGGACGCCGAGGCGCTGATCCACCGCGCCGACCTCGTCATGGACGGCATCGTGGGCATCGGCGGCAAGGGCGGACTGCGCCCGGAGGCGGTGCCGCTGGCGGAGGCCGCGCACGCGGCGCCCGCGATCGTGGTCGCCGTCGACCTGCCCAGCGGGGTGGACGCGGACACCGGAGAGGTGCGCGGGGCGGCGGTCCGGGCCGACATGACGGTGACGTTCGGTACGTACAAGCCGGGCCTGCTCGTCGACCCCGCCGCCGAGTACGCCGGCGCGCTGCGCCTGATCGGCATCGGGCTGGACCCGCCCGCCCCGGACCTGGAGGCGTTGCAGCACGCGGACGTGGCGGCGCTGCTGCCGCACCCCTCGGCCGAGAGCGACAAGTACCGCCGCGGTGTGGTCGGTGTCGTCGCGGGGTCGGAGCGCTACCCCGGAGCCGCCGTCCTCGCGGTGGCGGGCGCGCTGCGCGCCGGCGCGGGGGCCGTGCGGTACGTGGGGCCGGGAGCGCGGGCGGTCATCGCGCGCTTCCCGGAGGCGCTGGTGTCGGCGGGGCCGCCGCACAAGGCGGGCCGGGTGCAGGCGTGGGTGGTGGGCCCGGGGCTCGGCGACGGGCCGGAGGCGCGGCGGTCCGTGGAGGACGTGGTCGCCTCCGACGTCCCGGTGCTCGTGGACGCGGACGGGCTGCGCCTGCTGGACCGCGCGGCCGTGCGCGAGCGCTCCGCGCCCACCGTGCTGACCCCGCACGCGGGCGAGGCGGCCGCGCTGCTGGGCGTGGCCCGGGAGGAGGTCGAGGCGGCCCGGATGGTCTTCGTACGGCGACTGGCGGCGGAGTTCGGCGCGACGGCGTTGCTGAAGGGTTCCACGACGCTCGTGGCGGCACCGGATGCGGCCGTGCCGGTCCGGGTCAATCCGACGGGGACACCGTGGCTGGCCACGGCCGGCAGCGGGGACGTGCTCTCGGGCATCACCGGCTCGCTGCTCGCCGCGGGCCTCACGGCACGTGACGCCGCGTCCGCCGGCGCGTATCTGCACGGCCTCGCGGCGCGCATCGCCTCCGGTGCGGTGGGGGCCCCGATCGCGGCGCACGACGTGGCCGCCGCGGTCCCCGATGCCTGGCGGAGCGTCAGATCGTAGCTGGGCGAAACGGGTGGAGTCCGCCCGCGGAGTGTTCCGGCGGGCGACGTCGCGTCTATGCGTCAAGGCATGGGAAGAACGTACGCCTGCCGGGGGGCGCGGTTGTGCACCGCCGCCCTGGTCGTCCTGTCCGCTCTGGGCACAGGGACGACGGCCTCCGCCGATGATCACCACCCCGTGAAGCTCGAGGACTACGTCGCGGGGGTTCCGTTCCAGCAGTACGACCTGCCGGGGCCCGCCGACACCCCGGACCAGGGTCTGCCGCCCAAGCACGTGGACCACTCGCACGACGCCGAGGAGAACCGCGGCGACTACGACGAGGAGGAGGCCGAGGAGGAGCAGGCGCCCATCGACCCGCAGCAGGTCGAGTGGCTGCCTCCCGACGAGGCCGCCGCGGGCCGTCTGTCGCCGTACTGCACGCCGCTCGCCGGCCCGTACCAGCGGGACGTGGAGAGGCTGCTGGGGCTGCCGGTGGACGGCAGGCAGTCGGAGGACGACTGCTACGCCATCCAGCGCTACCAGCAGGCGAGCGAGATCCTGCCCGACACCGGGTTCGCCGGGCCCACCACCTTCGGCCACCTGCGCCTGGACCTGGCCATCCGGCAGGGCCCGAACGCGGGCCGCCAGTGCCTGACGCCGCCCAAGGGGCAGCGCGTGGCGTGCGTGGACCTCACCCGGCAGATCCTGTGGGTGCAGACCAGCGCGACGAACGTGGTCTTCGGGCCCGTCTCGATGCGCAGCGGCCGTACGGGCTTCGCGACCCGCACCGGGCGCTTCAAGGTCTACTGGCGCCACCGTGACCACGTGTCCGACATCTACGACGCCCCCATGCCGTTCAGCCAGTTCTTCAGCGGCGGCCAGGCCCTGCACGCCATCACCGGCAGCGTCTACCGCGCGCCGGGCTCGCACGGCTGCGTCAACCTGTCCACACCCGACGCGGGACGGCTGTGGAACGTGCTGAAGCTGCACGACCAGGTGCATGTCTTCGGGCACAAATCCGGCACGTGACGGGGGCAGCGGGCGGGCCTGAGACACTGGGCGCGATGGATGAGACAAATCTGCGCGCCCAGGCCACGATCGATCTCGCCGCACTGCGGTCGAACGTCGAGGCTCTGCGCGCCCGCGCGCCCCGCTCCGGGCTGATGGCCGTGGTCAAGGCGGACGCCTACGGCCACGGGATGGTCCCGTCCGCGCGGGCGGCGCTGGAGGCCGGCGCCGCCTGGCTGGGCGCCGCGACCCCCGAGGAGGCGCTCGCACTGCGCGCCGCGGGGATCACCGCGCCGGTGCTGTGCTGGCTGTGGACGCCGAACGGGCCGTGGCGCGACGCGGTCGAGGCCGGCCTCGACGTGACGGTCAGCGGCCTGTGGGCGCTCCGCGCGGCGGCCGCGGCGGCCGAGGCCGCCGGCCGTACCGCGCGGGTGCAGCTCAAGGCGGACACCGGACTGGGCCGCAACGGCGCCCAGCCCGGGGACTGGGCGGACCTGGTGGCCGCGGCCCGGGCCGCCGAGGAGGCCGGGCTGGTCAAAGTGACCGGACTGTGGTCGCACTTCGCGTGCGCCGACGAGCCCGGGCACCCCGCCAACGCCGCGCAGCTGGCTGTCTTCCATGCCGCGCTGGAGGCCGCCGAGAGCGCCGGGCTGCGCCCGGAGGTCCGGCACATGGCCAACTCCCCGGCGACGCTCACCCTGCCCGAGGCGCACTTCGACCTCGTGCGGACGGGCGTGGCGATGTACGGGATCTCGCCGATCCCGCAGGTCGGCGGCCCGGAGGAGTTCGGGCTGCGGCCGGTGATGACGCTCTCCGCCCGCCTGGCCTCGGTCAAGCGGGTGCCGGGCGGCCACGGCGTCAGCTACGGCCACCACTACACGACACCGGGCGACACCACGCTCGCCCTCGTCCCCCTCGGCTATGCGGACGGCGTCCCGCGGCACGCCTCGGGCACCGGGCCGGTGCTGGTGGCGGGCAAGTGGCGGACCGCCGCGGGCCGGGTGGCGATGGACCAGTTCGTCGTGGATCTCGGCGGCGACCACGCCGAGGCCGGCGACGAGGCCGTGCTGTTCGGCCCGGGCGACCGCGGTGAGCCGACGGCCGAGGACTGGGCGCGTGCCGCCGGCACCATCGCGTACGAGATCGTCACCCGGATCGGGAGCCGGGTGCCGCGCGTCTACGTGGGTACGTAACCGCGTAGCCGAGGGGAAGCAGCGAAGACGACATGAGCGGGTCCGAGAGCGGTAACACGGCGGGGAGAGCGGTGGCGGCGGCCGAGGCGGTGGCCGGGGCCGCGGAGGCGGTCGCGGAGGCCGTGACGGGCGGTTCTGGCGGGGTGCTGCCGTCCGGCCGCTGGCGCCACGCCGGGATAGCCGGTGCGGCCATCGGCGTCGTCGCGGCGGGTGCCGCCGCCGGGGTGGCGCTGGAGCGCGTCACCGTCGGCCGCGGCATGCGCCGGCGCGCGCGGCTCGCCCTCGATGTGGCCGGACCCTACGGGTCCCTGCGCGGGATGCCGGGGCGGGTGGCCGCCGAGGACGGCACCGAGCTGTACTACGAGGTCGAGGAGGCCGATCCGGCCGTCGCCGACCCGGTCCCGCCGGCCCGCCGCTGGGGGCTGTTCCGGCGCGGCGGGCAGAACGCCCCGCTCACCGTGGTCTTCAGCCACGGCTACTGCCTCAACCAGGACTCCTGGCACTTCCAGCGCGCGGCCCTGCGCGGCACGGTGCGCGCCGTGTACTGGGACCAGCGCAGCCACGGCCGCTCCGCGCGCGGCAACGACCAGGCGGGCGGCGAGCCCGCCACCATCGACCAGCTCGGCCGCGACCTGAAGCAGGTCGTCGACGCCGCCGTCCCCGAGGGCCCGGTGGTGCTCGTCGGGCACTCCATGGGCGGCATGACGGTCATGGCGCTGGCCGACCAGTTCCCCGAGTTCGTCCGGGAGCGCGTGGTGGGCTTCGCCTTCGTCGGCACGTCCTCCGGCAAGCTCGCCAGTGTGACGCTGGGCCTGCCGGCGGCGGGGGCGCGGGCGCTGCGGGCGCTGGCGCCGGGGGTGCTGCGGATCCTGGGCACCCAGGTGGACCTGGTGGAACGCGGGCGGCGGGCGACGGCCGACCTCTTCGCCGGGATCATCAAGCGCTACTCGTTCGGCTCGGACGTCGATCCGGCGGTCGCGCGGTTCGCCGAGCGGATGATCGAGTCGACGCCGATCGACGTGGTCGCCGAGTTCTACCCGGCCTTCACCGAGCACGAGAAGAGCGAGGCGCTGGACGTCCTGGACGGCCTGCCCGGACTGGTGCTCGCCGGGGACAAGGACCTGCTGACACCGAGTGAGCACAGCAGGGCCATCGCCGAGCGGCTGCCCGACACCGAGCTGGTGGTCGTTCCCGGCGCGGGCCATCTGGTGATGCTGGAGCAGCCGGACCTGGTCAACACGCACCTCGCCGCGGTGCTCGCGGAGGCGGCGGACGCCTCGCGCGCCCCCGTTCCGCAGGCGCTGCGCGAGCTGGCCGCGGCCCGGCCGGGCGTGCCGCGGCAGCAGGATCGCTCGGGGCACGCGGTCTCCGGCGGCGCGTAGCATTCGGGCCCATGGGCATGGAAGCCATCGGCAAGGAAGCGGTCCGGGTCGTCGTCAAGACCCCCGAGCGGATGCGGGAGCTGGGGCAGCGCCTCGCGCCGCTGTTGCGGGCGGGTGATCTGGTCCTGCTCAGCGGGGACTTGGGCGCGGGCAAGACGACACTGACCCGGGGCCTGGGCGAGGCCATGGGCGTGCGCGGCGCGGTGACGTCGCCGACCTTCGTCATCGCGCGGGTCCACCCGTCGCTGACCGGCGGGCCGGCGCTGGTGCACGTGGACGCGTACCGGCTCGCCGGCGGGCTGGACGAGATGGAGGACCTGGACCTCGACGTCTCGCTCCCGGAGTCGGTCGTGGTCGTCGAATGGGGCGAGGGCAAGGTCGAGGAGCTCTCCGAGGACCGTCTGCAGCTGGTGATCCACCGCGCCGTCGGCGAGGTCGCGTCCGGGAACGGGCAGGAGGACCACGACGTGCGCGAGGTGGTCGTCACCGGCGTCGGCGCACGCTGGGCCGGGGAGGACCTGGCGGCGCTGGGGGAGTAGCCGTTCCGACAAGGTGTCGGGAAGATGTTGCGCCGGGCACGGGTCACGTGTTCTTCTGGTGGTGCGAGGAGAAGTTAGGGCTGCCTAACCTTCAGCCCCTCGGACCACACCGCCCCCCGCCCCAGGAGGCAACCATGTCGGCCCACAAGGTGCCGGAGCCGGAGCCGGGCTACTCGGTGCAGGCCCTGCTCGCCGCGTGTGCCGCGGCGAACGCGGTCAGCACGCCGCCGAAGTCACCGGACGAGCCCGCGGCGCCCGACGACCCGGACGCACGGACCGCCGGCGGAGCCGGGACCACGGCCCCGGAGGCCGACGCGGCCTAGGACTGGTCGGCCGTTCATCCGGTCGGGTGATTTCCGCGTGCTGTCAGCGGACGACGACGACCTTGGTGTCGATCGTGGCGAAGGTCCACAGCGCC
Organism: Streptomyces sp. NPDC088354; assembly: GCF_044753585.1. Classification (NCBI taxonomy): domain Bacteria; kingdom Bacillati; phylum Actinomycetota; class Actinomycetes; order Kitasatosporales; family Streptomycetaceae; genus Streptomyces; species Streptomyces sp. NPDC088354. The sequence continues at coordinate 75,305 of NZ_JBIVNJ010000028.1, forward strand.
GCGCCGTCCTTGCGCTTCTCGCGGATGCCGCCGGTCTGCTGCGAGGGGTCGGGCTTGCCGGGCAGCGAGCCGTCGCGCGCGGCGCTGAAGCCGACGACCACGTTGTCCACCGACGCGAAACGCACCACGTGCTCGATCGGGACCCCGTCGCCGCCGGTGCCGCTGGCACTGCGCGTGGTCACGTCGTACGTCCCCGGGTCGGGGTCCACCGTGCCCGGGACCACCACGTAGGTGCGGCTCACCGCGCCCGCGTCGCCCACCAGCCACACGCGGTCCTGGCGCAGCGAGTACACCACGCGGCGGCCGCTGCCGGAGGCGGCGGGCAGCTCGTGCTTCTTGCCGGGAGCGGCGGAGGCGCCGCTCGAGGGCGAGGCGCTGCCGTTGTCCGTGGACACCGCGGCGCCGCCGGCGGCCACCTCCGTGGCGGAGCTGGAGGCCTGGACGGCGAGCACGCCGACCGCGGCCAGGGCGGCCGCGGTCAGGCCGGTCACGATCGTCCCTGAACCGATCCTTGCCACGGGGTCCTCCGGAAGTGGGGCGTCAGGCTCAGGTTGACGTTAGCAGCCGGTGCGAGCGGGATCCGAGCACCGCCCCCGTACCGGCCGGGACCCCGGTGGCGGCAGGGCCGCCCCGGTGAACGCCGTAGGCTGAACGCGTGCTGCTGCTTGCCTTCGACACCGCCACCCCCGCCGTGACCGTCGCCCTGCACGACGGGCACCGCGTGCTCGCCGAGTCGACGGAGATCGACGCGCGCAGGCACGGCGAACTGCTGATGCCCGCCGTGGACCGCGTGCTGCGCGAGGCGGGCGCCGAGCCGGCCGCCCTGACCGGGCTCGTGGTCGGCGTCGGCCCCGGCCCGTACACGGGACTGCGCGTGGGCCTCGTGACCGCCGCCTCCTTCGGGGACGTCCTCGGTGTGCCCGTGCACGGGCTGTGCACCCTGGACGGCCTCGCCTACGCGGCCGGGATCGACGGCCCCTTCGTCGTGGCCACCGACGCCCGCCGCAAGGAGGTCTACTGGGCCCGCTACGAGGGCCCGCGCGGCCGGGTCGGCGACCCGGCGGTGGACCACCCGGCCGACATCGCCGAGCGCGTCGCGGGCCTGCCCGCGGTGGGCGCGGGCGCCGCGCTGTACCCGGGCGTCTTCACCGACGTCCGCCCGCCCGCCGACCAGTCCGCCGCCGCGCTGGCCGCGCTGGCCGCGGCGAAGCTGGCCGAGGGCGAGGACTTCCTCCCCCCGCTGCCGCTCTATCTGCGCCGCCCCGACGCGCAGGTGCCGGCCGGTTACAAGGCGGTCCTGCCGAAGTGACCGCCGTACTGCGCGAGATGCGCTGGTGGGACCTGGACCCGGTGATGGGGCTGGAGGACGCGCTCTTCCCCGACGACGCCTGGTCGCGCGGCATGTTCTGGTCCGAACTCGCCGACGCCCGGCACCCGGCCGCGACCCGGCACTACGTCGTCGCCGAGGAGGCGGACGGCCGCGTGGTCGGCTACGCGGGTCTGGCCGCCGTGGCCGGCACCGGCGACGTGCAGACCATCGCCACCGCCCGCGACCAGTGGGGCACCGGGCTCGGTGCCCGCCTGCTGCGCGAACTGCTGCACCAGGCCACCGCGTTCGAGTGCCACGAGGTGCTGCTGGAGGTGCGGGTCGACAACGTCCGCGCCCAGCGGCTGTACGAGCGCTTCGGCTTCGAGCCGATCGGTTTCCGGCGCGGCTACTACCAGCCCGGCAACGTCGACGCCCTCGTCATGCGGCTCGCCGACCTGACGGCGGCGCCCGGGGCGGCGGACACACGAGAAACACCAGGTCTACAAGGAACTGAGACGACCCATGGCTGACGAGCCCCTTGTCCTCGGCATCGAGACGTCCTGCGACGAGACCGGTGTCGGCATCGTGCGCGGTCACACCCTGCTGGCCGACGCGGTCGCGTCCAGCGTGGACGAGCACGCCCGGTTCGGCGGCGTCGTCCCCGAGGTCGCCAGCCGCGCCCACCTGGAGGCGATGGTCCCCACCATCCGGCGCGCGCTGAAGGAGGCCGGCGTCGCCGCCTCCGACCTGGACGGCATCGCCGTCACCGCCGGCCCGGGCCTGGCGGGCGCGCTCCTGGTCGGCGTCTCGGCCGCCAAGGCGTACGCCTACGCCCTCGGCAAGCCGCTGTACGGCGTGAACCACCTCGCCTCGCACATCTGCGTCGACCAGCTGGAGCACGGCGCGCTGCCGGAGCCCACGATGGCGCTGCTGGTCTCCGGCGGGCACTCCTCGCTACTGCTGGCGCCCGACATCACCGGCGACGTGCGGCCGCTCGGCGCGACCATCGACGACGCGGCGGGCGAGGCCTTCGACAAGGTCGCCCGCGTGCTGGGCCTCGGCTTCCCCGGCGGCCCGGCCATCGACCGCGTCGCGCGCGAGGGCGACCGGGCCGCGATCCGCTTCCCGCGCGGCCTGACCGGCTCGCGGGACCCGCTGTACGACTTCTCCTTCTCCGGGCTGAAGACCGCCGTGGCCCGCTGGATCGAGTCCAAGCGCCGGGAGGGCGAGGACGTGCCCGTCGCGGACGTCGCCGCGTCCTTCCAGGAGGCCGTGGCGGACGTGCTGACGCGCAAGGCGATCCGCGCCTGCAAGGACAACGGCGTCGACCACCTCATGGTCGGCGGCGGTGTCGCGGCCAACAGCCGGCTGCGCTCGCTGGCCCAGGAGCGGTGCGACGACGCGGGCATCATCCTGCGCGTGCCGCGGCCCAAGCTCTGCACCGACAACGGAGCCATGGTGGCGGCGCTCGGGGCGGAGATGGTGGCCCGCGGCCGCCCCTCCTCGACGTGGGACCTGCCCGCGGACTCCTCGCTGCTCGTCACGGAGGTGTCCGTGCCGGGGCACACGCACGATCACGATCACGTGCACGAGCTCAGCAAGGACAACCTCTACTCGTCATGACCGTCGCCCTGATGTGGGAGGCCCGCGCCGTGGAGGGCCGCGGGCCCGAACTCCTCGCGTGGGTCCGTGCGCAGACGCTGACGCCCGCACCGTTGCGCCGGGAGACCTTTTCCGCGCCGCGGGACCGGGTGCTGGTGATCACGTGGTGGGAGGCGCCGTACGACGCGGAGCTTCCGGAACTCCCCGAGCCGGAGGAGGGGTTGGCCCTGCGGGCCGTCCACCGCTGGCGCTTCGAGGCGTTGGCCTGACCCCATGTGCGGGTGCGCTGCGCGGGCTGTGCGGGGAGGCTTGCTCCCCGCCCTCCCTCCCCCAGCGGGGCACCCCGCCACGCCCCCTCCCGGGTCGGCGTGGCGAACTGACGGCCGGTGGGGGTTCTGCCGGCGGTGACGGCTGCGCCCTTGGACGGCGCTGCGCCAACGGTGGCCCGAGCACGGTGCCGCTTCTACCCCCACGGGGATCAGGCGCTCGCAACTACGGAGGGGGCGGGGGTGGTGGGGGCACCCCCGGCCGGAGGCTGGGGGAGGGTGGGTGTTCTGGACTGTGGAGCATATTTGGGTGCATGACCCGGGGTGATCAGTTGAGCGTGCGTGAGGCACCTAAATGTGCTGTCCAGAATGGCCGGCCCCGGAGGCCCCGCACCCGGCCCACCCCGCACGCGCGCCGGGGTACCTGACTTCACAGGGCACCCGGGCGGGAGGGCGGGGAGGGCCGGGAGGTCACGGCGAGGGCGCGGGCGCCCCGAGCAGCATGCTGGGCGCACCCGCGACCCGCGTCAGGAAGACCGTCGCCGCGTTGGGCCCCTGGGCCCTGACCCGGCGGCGCAGTTCCTCCGGCTCGACCGCGGAGCCCCGCTTCTTGACCGTGAGCACGCCCACCTCCCGTTCGCGCAACAGCGCCTTGAGCCGCTTGAGGCTGAACGGCAGCACGTCGGTGATCTCGTACGCGGAGGCGTACGGCGTGCTGTGCCGCTCGTCCGAGGTGACGTAGGCGATGGTCTCGTCGATCAGGCCGCCCCCGACCCGGGCCGCGACGTCCGCGACGAGGTGGGCCCGGATGACCGCGCCGTCGGGCTCGTACAGCCAGCGCCCGACCGGGCGCACCGCGGGGTCGGGCAGGCCGGCGGCGGGCAGTGAGGCGCCGGAGGGGAGCAGCGTCGCCCGCCGGGCGCCGGAGTCCGTGCCGAACCAGAGCACGGCCTCCTTCACGTCGCCGTGGTCGGAGACCCACTCCGCCTCCGCGTCCTGCGGCACCGCCTCGTGCGGGATGCCGGGCGCGACCTTCAGCGCCGCCAGCGGTGCCCCGCGGGCCGCCGTCACGGCCCATGACAGCGGCGGGGAGTACGCCTCGGGGTCGAAGATCCTGCCGCGTCCCCCGCGCCGGGCCGGGTCGACGAAGACCGCGTCGCAGCCGTCCGTCCCCACCTCCGTGACGTCGGCGCAGCGCACGTCGATGCGTTCCGCGAGCCCCAGCGCCCGCGCGTTGGCCCGCGCCACCGCGCAGGTCAGGGGGTCGCGGTCGACCGCGAGGACGTGCACCCCGGCCCGCGCCAGCGGGATCGCGTCGCCGCCGATCCCGCAGCACAGGTCGGCCAGCCTCCGCACGCCGAGGGCCGCGAACCGCTCCGCCCGGTGCCGCGCCACCGACGCCCGCGTCGACTGCTCCACGCCGTTGGGGGTGAAGTACATCGCGTACGCGTCCGCGCCGAACTTCGCCTCCGCCCGCTGCCGCAGCCGCGCCTGGGTGAGCGCCGCCGAGACCAGCGCCGCGTCGTGCTCGCGCCGCAGCCGGGTCGCGGTGGCGATCTCGTCCGCGGGGTCGTAGTCGCGGAGGCCGGCCAGCAGCCGCTGCCCCTCGTCGGTCAGCAGGGCGGAGAACGCGTCGAGATCCACGCCGTCCATTGTCCCGCGCCACCGGTGTCTGCTGGACTGGGCCCCGACCGGCGGCGAGGGGGCGGACGGATGGCAGCGGCGGCCGTGCTGAGCACGGCATGGGACAGCGTCCGGCAGCGGGCCACGCTCGGCGCGTACGCGCCCGGCGGCGGGGCCGTGCCGGCCGAGCGGCTGGACGCGCAGGGGCGGGCCGAACTGCTCGGGCGGCTGCGCTGGGAGGTCGTCCAGGGCGGCTCGCTGTTCCTGGTGTACGCGCAACTGCTCGACGGCGCCGCCTTCCACGTGCTGCGGCCGCGCGAGCTGATGGACGAACTGGCGCTTCGCGCGGTGGGCGGCGGGGCGATGCTGCCGATCCGGGTGAACGCCCGTGACGCGGACCTGCCCGGCCAGCTGGTCGCCCTGCTGTCGACGGGTTTCCTGTTCTCCTCGCTGCCGCTGTCCGAGGAGCAGTGCCTGCGGCTGCAACGGGAGCTGGGTTCCCGCGCGGACCCCTCCGCCGCGGCCGCGCTGCTCGCCGACGCCGGGCCGGTGGCCGCCGCCGACCGGCTGCTGGCCGCCACCGGGGTCCTGGGTACCGCGCTGCGGCACCGGGTGGTCGCGCGGTGGGGCGACTGGCTGGAGGCGGCCGCTCGGGGCCAGGTGGAGGTCAGCCCCCTGGTCCCGGCCGACTACGCGACGGCGTACGCCGTGCAGCCCCCGCCGCGCGCCGGGGACCTGGGCAGCGACGAGGCGCGCGCGGTGCTGGCCGAGTGGACCGGCGGCGCCCTGGACGCGGGCGGCATGCCGAGCCGCAGCCGCCTGTACGCGCGCCTGGACCCTCTCCTGCACTCCGCCGACCCGGCCGTGCGGGCGGACGCCGCGACGCTGCGCGAGGCGTTCGACGCGACGTACTACCGGGCCATCGCGGCCGGCGAGGGATGCTCCCTCGGCCTGCCCGCCGCCCGGCACGGCGTGGACCGCGGACAGGTCGCCGAACTCGCCGCCCGCACACCGCTGGTGTCCTTTCCGACCCGTTTCGAGCTCCGGTTCGGCCTGATGACCTCGGCGCAGTGGCAGCGCTTCACCGACGACGCCGCGGACGCGCTGCGGGCCTGGTGGGAGCACCACGACATCACCGCCCTCCAGGAGGTCGGAGACCTGCTGGGCGGGCGCACGAAGGAGCCGCTGCGGGGTCGTGGGGCGGAGGTGCCGGTGACCCGCATCCAGCGGATCGGGCGGGCGGTGCGCGGCGTGGGGGCCGAGGCGGTCGCCGGCGGCGGGCTGAGCCTGGCCGCGGGCGTGCTCGGCCAGGACGTCCTCGGGGTGTTCGCCTCCGGCGCGGCCGGGGTGCTCGCCCCCGTGCTCGTGGCGGCCGTGACCGCCGGGCTGCCGCGCCTGCGGGGCTACCGCGGGCGGTACGACGTGATCGAGCTGCCCGGAGCCCGGGGGAGGACGGCCTGATGGACCACGAGGCGACGCGTACCGGGACCCGTACGGCGTACCGCGACGCGCAGGGCGGCCGGTGGTGCGAGGTCCACCTCGACAGCTACCGGGCGGCCTCCGGCGCGGAGATGGAAGTGCACCGCGTACGGGTCGGCGGCGGACGCACCGGGGTCGTGGTGCTCGCGCTGCGCGGCCAGGACGTGCTGATGGTCCGGCAGTGGCGCCCGGCGGTGGGCCGCTGGGCCTGGGAGCTGCCGCGCGGCTTCGGCGAGACCGACCCGGCCGCCGACGCGCTGCGCGAACTCGCCGAGGAGACCGGTCTGGTGGGCACCTCCGCGACCGTCCTGGCCCGCATGGACGTGGATTCCGGGATGCTGGAGAACGAGGTCGCCGTCGTGGAGGTCGCCGTCCCCGCGGACGCCGTCCTGGTCCCCGGCGCCGCGGGGGACGGCGAGGTCGAGGGCGCACGCTGGTGGAGCCGGGCCGAGATCGCCGCGGCGGTCCGCGCCGGCGAGCTGCGGGACGGCTTCACACTGGCCGCTCTGGGCGCCCTCGGCACGGCGCGTCCGGCGTGGCATTGGCACTCCGCTTGACCGAGTGCTAAGCGCGTCATAATCTCGGACCTGGCACTCAGCCATGCCGAGTGCCAACAACAAAGCGACGGGCAGGTCCGGCACCCGCGACGACGGGCCTACCAGGTCGCCACCCCAGACAGACACTCCCGTGAGCCCTTTGAAGGGGGAGGTCGGATCGTGACGACCGCCAGCACCAAGGTTGCCATCAAGCCGCTCGAGGACCGCATTGTGGTCCAGCCGCTGGATGCCGAGCAGACCACCGCCTCCGGCCTGGTCATCCCGGACACCGCCAAGGAGAAGCCCCAGGAGGGCGTCGTCCTGGCCGTCGGTCCGGGTCGCTTCGAGGACGGCAACCGCATCCCGCTCGACGTCAAGGTCGGCGACATCGTGCTGTACAGCAAGTACGGCGGCACCGAGGTCAAGTACAGCGGCGAGGAGTACCTCGTCCTCTCGGCTCGCGACGTCCTCGCGATCGTCGAGAAGTAAATCCGGCGCCGCTCGTAACCGAGAAATGCCGTGACCACGCCCCGGGCACACCGAGTCCTCGCACGGACCGGGGGCCCGGGGCGCGGTCTTTGACGAGAACCCAAAGACGAGGAATTCCGCCGGTATGGCCAAGATCCTGAAGTTCGACGAGGACGCGCGTCGCGCCCTTGAGCGTGGAGTCAACAAGCTCGCCGACACCGTGAAGGTGACGATCGGCCCCAAGGGCCGCAACGTCGTCATCGACAAGAAGTTCGGCGCCCCGACCATCACCAACGACGGCGTGACCATCGCCCGTGAGGTCGAGATCGACGACCCGTACGAGAACCTCGGCGCGCAGCTGGTGAAGGAGGTGGCGACCAAGACCAACGACATCGCGGGTGACGGCACCACCACCGCCACCGTGCTCGCCCAGGCGCTGGTCCGCGAGGGCCTGCGCAACGTCGCCGCCGGCGCGTCCCCCGCCTCCCTGAAGAAGGGCATCGACGCCGCCGTCAAGGCCGTCTCGGACGAGCTGCTCGCGTCGGCCCGCCCGATCGAGGGCAAGGACGACGTCGCCGCCGTCGCCGCGCTGTCCGCCCAGGACAAGCAGGTCGGCGAGCTGATCGCCGAGGCGATCGACAAGGTCGGCAAGGACGGTGTCATCACCGTCGAGGAGTCCAACACCTTCGGTCTGGAGCTGGACTTCACCGAGGGCATGGCCTTCGACAAGGGCTACCTGTCGCCGTACTTCGTGACGGACCCGGAGCGCCAGGAAGCCGTCCTGGAGGACCCGTACATCCTCATCACCCAGGGCAAGATCTCCTCCATCCAGGACCTGCTCCCGCTGCTGGAGAAGGTGCTGCAGGCGGGCGCCTCCAAGCCGCTGCTGATCATCGCCGAGGACGTCGAGGGCGAGGCCCTGTCCACCCTGGTGGTCAACAAGATCCGCGGCACCTTCAACGCGGTCGCGGTCAAGGCCCCCGGCTTCGGTGACCGCCGCAAGGCCATGCTGGGCGACATCGCCGCCCTCACCGGCGCGACCGTCGTGGCCGAGGAGGTCGGCCTCAAGCTCGACCAGGTCGGCCTGGACGTGCTCGGCAACGCCCGCCGCGTGACCGTCACCAAGGACGAGACCACCGTCGTCGACGGCTCGGGCGACTCCTCGGAGATCGAGGGCCGGATCAACCAGATCAAGGCCGAGATCACCACCACGGACTCCGACTGGGACCGCGAGAAGCTCCAGGAGCGCCTCGCCAAGCTGGCCGGCGGCGTGTGCGTCATCCGTGTCGGCGCGGCCACCGAGGTCGAGCTCAAGGAGAAGAAGCACCGTCTGGAGGACGCCATCTCCGCGACCCGCGCCGCGGTCGAGGAGGGCATCGTCTCCGGTGGTGGCTCCGCGCTCGTCCACGCCGTCAAGGTGCTGGAGGACAACCTCGGCAAGTCCGGCGACGAGGCCACCGGTGTCGCGGTCGTCCGCCGCGCCGCGGTCGAGCCGCTGCGCTGGATCGCCGAGAACGCCGGCCTGGAGGGCTACGTCATCACCTCCAAGGTCGCCGAGCTGGAGAAGGGCCACGGCTTCAACGCCGCGACCGGCGAGTACGGCGACCTGGTGAAGGCCGGCGTCATCGACCCGGTCAAGGTCACCCGCTCCGCCCTGGAGAACGCCGCCTCCATCGCCTCCCTGCTTCTCACCACCGAGACCCTCGTGGTGGAGAAGAAGGAGGAGGAGCCCGCCGAGGCCGGTCACGGCCACGGTCACGGCCACTCCCACTGAGTGCGCCCGAAGGCCCCCGCTCCCGCACCGGGAACGGGGGCCTTCGGCCTTTTCCGCCGCCGGCCGCCGGGCTCCGCCCCGCGCCGGCCCGTCAGTCCCGGGGGTAGACGGGACCGAAGCGGCGGCCGGCCGACGCCGAGACCGCGCCGAAGGCCCCGCTCGGGGCGAGTTTGGCGGCGAGCGCCGCGGCCTTGTAGCGCGGGTCGGGCACGCTGAGCGTGCGGCCTCGGGCCAGGTCGCGGATGGCCGCGGCGACCACCTTGTCGGCGTCCAGCCACGCCCAGCCGGGGATGCTGCCGGTGTCGATGCCGGCCCGCTCGTGGAACTCGGTGCGCACGAAGCCGGGGCACAGTGCCATCAGCCGCACCCCGCTGCCGGACAGTTCGCGGGCCGCGCCCCGGGTGAAGCTGACCACCCACGCCTTGCTCGCGCCGTAGGTGCCGCGCGGCACGAACGCCGCCACCGAGGCCACGTTGACGACGAAGCCGCGCCGGCGCTCCTTCATGGCCGCGGCCGCCGCGCCGGTCAGCCGCAGCACGGCCTCGCAGTGCACCTTGAGCATGGTCAGCTCGTCGGCCATCGGCACGTCGCCGAAGACACCGCGGTTGCCGAAGCCCGCGTTGTTGACGAGCACGCCGACCGGCCGCTCACGGTCGCCCAGCCGGGCCTCGACCGCCTCGATGCCCTTGTCCGTCGACAGGTCGGCGGGCAGCACCTCCACGGTCACCGCGTAGGTGCGGCGCAGTTCGGCGGCGTGGTCCTCCAGCCGCTGCTCGTCGCGTGCGACGAGGACGAGGGCGTGGCCGTCGCTCGCGAGCCGGCGTGCGAAGGCGGCGCCGAGGCCCGCGGTGGCTCCCGTGATGAGTGAAGTCGTCATGCGGGGCAGGCTAGTGGGACCGTGTGCGACTGCGCGCCGCCGTCCGGATCTCCTCCGGGAGCGCGTCCGCCGCGAGCAGCGAGGGGAGCAGGCCGGGTTCCCAGGGTGACCGCCCGGAAGACCAGCGCCACGGTCACCTCGTGGTCCGGGCGGTGGGCGATCTCCACCGGGTCGCCCGCGCGGATCCGGCCCGGCTCGGCCACCCGCAGGTAGGCGCCGGGCAGCGCGGCGCGGGTGAACGTCCGGAGCCGGCCGCCCTCGTTCAGCCAGCCCTGGAAGGTGCCGCAGGGGACGCGCGGGCAGGACACCTCCAGGACCGCGCCTCCCGGGCCGCAGACCCGCCAACGCTCGCCGATCAGCGCTCCGTTGACGTCCACGCCGAGGGTCGTCAGGTTCTCCCCGAACATCCCGTCGCGCAGCTCCCGGCCCAGCTCGCGCTCCCAGCCGTCCAGGTCCTCGCGCGCGTAGGCGTGGACGGCCTGGTCGGTGCCGCCGTGGTGTTCCACGTCGTACACCCGGTCGCCGGCCAGGCCCACCGCGCCGGTGCCCTTGGGGCCCGGTGCGGTCACGGCCACCGGGCCCGTCACGGGCCGCTTGTCGATGCCGGTGACGCCGGTGCCCTTCCAGGGGTTCGGCCGGGGACGTCCCACGTTGACCGAGCGCACGTCCATCCTCCGACCGTAGGCGGGCGCCCGGCGCACGGCCAGGCGTTTTCCGGCTCATCGCGCGAGCACGCGCAGCAGCAGGTCCACGTCCGCCTCGGTGTTGTACAGGTGGAAGGCGGCCCGCAGGTTGCCGGCGCGGACCGAGAGGCGGATGCCGGCCGCGGCCAGCCGCTCCGCCGCGTCCCCGAGACCCGGGACGGCCACGATCGCGGAGCGCCGCGCGCCCGGCGGCACGGCCTTGTGGCCGAGTTCGCGCAGCCCCTCCCGGAAGCGCTCGGCCAGCGCGGTGTCATGGGCGCCGATCGCTTCCACGCCCACCTCCTCGATCAGCCCGAGCGAGGCCGAGCCGGCCAGGTACGGCAGGAACGGCGGCAGCACGTCGAAGCGCCGCGCGGAGCGGGCGAGCCGGGCCACCGGCCCGTAGCAGTCGTCCCAGGGGTCCTCCGCCGCGTACCACCCGGCGAAGTGCGGCGACAGTCCGTCCTCGGCACCCTCCCGCACGGTCAGGAAGGAGACCCCGCGCGGGGCCAGCAGCCACTTGTAGCCGCCGCAGACCACGTAGTCGAAGGCCCCCGCGGCCAGCGGCAGCCAGCCGACCGCCTGCGTCGCGTCGACCAGCACGCGCGCCCCGTGCCGGTCCGCGGCCTCGCGCACCGCGGCGAGGTCGGCGACGCGCCCGTCCGCGGACTGCACCGCGCTGACGGCGGCCAGCGCGGTGGTGGGACGTACGGCGTCGGCCAGGCCCTCCAGGGGAACGGTGCGCAGCGTGAGGTCGGGGCGGGAGGCGAAGGGGTTGACCAGGGAGCTGAAGTCGCCTTCCGCGAGGACGACTTCGGCGCCCGGCGGAAGGCCCCCGGCGATCATCCCGACATGGGTGGTGACGGAGGAGCCGACGGCGACCCGGTCCGCCGCGACCCCGGTCAGCCGGGCGTAGGCGGCGCGCGTGGTGTTCAGGACGAGTTCGTTGCGCACCCAGTCGTCGCTGCCGTCGGACCAGGCCGTCACAGCGGTGCGCAGTACGTCGACGGCCCGGCGCGGGCCGACGCCCGCCGACGCGGTGTTCAGGTAGGTGATCCCGGCATCCAGTGTGAATTCCCCGGTGAGGTCCATGGCTCCTCAGCCTGGGGCCGGCGGGCTCCGAAGTCCATGGGAGCCCATTTCGGTGCCGACCGGTCACGGCCCGCGCCGTGACGCGGAGGTGGCCGCAGAGGGAAACGTTTCCTCAGTGGGTGGGGCCCCGGCGCTCAGTGTCCGCCGGCGGCGTGCGAGCTCATGACCCGGTTGCGGGACCGGCCCATCATCTCCTCGCGCTCGTCCTCGGTGAGCCCGCCCCAGACCCCGTAGGGCTCGCGGACCGTCAGCGCGTGGGTCGCGCACTCGGCGCGCACGGGACAGCGCATGCACACCTCCTTGGCGGCCGATTCACGCGCGCTCCGGGCCGCACCGCGCTCTCCCTCCGGATGGAAGAACAGCGAGCTGTCCACACCACGACAGGCGGCGATCAGCTGCCAGTCCCAGAGGTCTGCGTTGGGGCCCGGGAGGCGGGAGAAGTCTGCCATTGCTCATCTCCTCGAGAGGTGGGCTGCACGGGACTGCCTCCCAGGCGACGCTCCAGACGCTCTGCGGGAGGTGATGTCGACGGTACATCTACTGTCCAAGTAGATGTAAATATGATTCATCACAAAATCGCCAACGAACTCCCGCCATGCGGGTAAAAAGCCGCCAAACAGGCAAAATCTGACATTGACCCCCCGGTCGGCGGGTGGGTGTCCTGCAACCGGGCGCCCGAAGTGCTTCCTTTGCGATCGGGTCCACTGCCGCGACCTGCGGTGTTGCTGGTGCGTGGCGAAGCGGGCACGCAGTGTGCGGGAGACCGTCCCCAAACTCCGTAACTCTTTCGAGTGAGGGTCGTTGAAGGTGCGGAAGTGGTTGGCGGCCGAACGAATCGGGCAGGTGCCCGAGACCGTCAGCCCCACCAGTGACGATTCGTACAGCCTGGAGGCTCAACGTGACGCGGATCAGCTGCGGAGGACGGTCATGACTTCCGTTCTCGTCTGCGACGACTCCCCGCTTGCCCGAGAGGCGCTGCGCCGCGCGGTCGCGACCGTGCCCGGTGTCGAGCGCGTAACGACCGCGGCCAACGGCGAGGAAGTCCTCCGCCGCTGGGGCGCCGACCGCTCGGACCTCATCCTCATGGACGTCCGGATGCCCGGTCTCGGCGGTGTCGAGACCGTGCGGCGGCTGCTGTCCGCCGATCCGGGGGCCCGCATCATCATGCTCACGGTCGCCGAGGACCTGGACGGGGTGGCGCTCGCCGTCGCCGCCGGTGCCCGCGGGTACCTGCACAAGGACGCCTCGCGCGCCGAACTGCGGGCCACGGTCACCCAGGCGCTCGCCGACCCGACCTGGCGGCTCGCACCGCGCCGGCTGCGCTCCGCGGAGATGGGCGCCGCACCGACGCTCACCGCGCGCGAGATCCAGGTGCTGGAGGGCATGAGCCACGGCCGCTCCAACGCCGAGATCGGGCGGGAACTGTTCCTCTCCGAGGACACCGTCAAGACGCACGCGCGGCGACTGTTCAAGAAACTCGGCGCCTCGGACCGGGCCCACGCGGTGGCGCTCGGCTTCCGCTGGGGCCTGGTGCGCTAGGCCGTCGAGTTGAGCGGCGAGGGGCCGATGGGCTGTGGGGCGGCTGTGCGGCTGCCCCGCTCGTACCGGTTTCCGCTCCGAGGGCGCATGCTTGGAGCATGGACTCTCGGGGACACGGGCGGGCGGGGCGGCGGGTGCATGACATGACTACGGCCGGTGCGGTCCCTCGAAACGCGCCACAGGGCGCATCGCATAACGCTTCGGAGCACAACCACCCGCCTGAGGCCACGGAGCGCGCTTCGGCGAGGCACTATGGACGGATGCGCGACGAGGCCACCGGCACAGAGACAGCCATAGGGGCTCTCGTACGTCGAGCCGTCGAGGGCGACGAGCAGGCGACGCACGATCTGCTCGCCCATGTGCACCCGCTTGCCGAACGCTATTGCCGTACCCGGCTGTCGCGACTGCCCGGTGACGCGCGCCACTTCGTGGACGACCTCGCCCAAGAGGTGTGCCTCGCGGTGCTGTGCGCGCTGCCGCGCTATCGCGACCAGGGACGGCCCTTCGAGGCCTTCGTGTTCGGCATCGCCGCCCACAAGGTCGCGGACCTGCAACGGGCGGCCATGCGCGGCCCCGGCTCGACCGCGGTGCCCTCCGACGAGATGCCCGAGCAGCCGGACGACTCGCTCGGGCCGGAGGAACGGGCGCTGCTGAGCAGCGACGCCGAATGGGCGAAGGGCCTGCTGGCGAATCTGCCGGAGCACCAGCGCGAGCTGGTGCTGCTGCGGGTCGCCGTCGGGCTCACCGCCGAGGAGACCGGACAGGTGCTCGGGATGTCGCCGGGGGCCGTCCGGGTGGCGCAGCACCGGGCGCTGTCCCGGCTGCGCGCGCTCGCGGAGGAAGCCGCGCCCGCCCGCGGTCTGAGCGCCTAGCCCACCGCTCCGGTCCCGTACGGGGTCTTCGTCCCGCGGGCCGGCGTCACGGCCGGAAAAGGTTTCCCGCGAGAGCCATTAGCATTGAACATCTCGCTGGGCAAGACCATGGGGAAGGTGTCATGACGCTGAACGCCGACGGAGTAGCCGAGAAGTTCGGACTGCTCGGACTGACCTACGACGACGTGCTTCTCCTCCCAGGGCCTTCGGACGTCGTGCCGAACCAGGTGGACACCAGCTCCCGGGTCACCCGGAACGTCAGCGTGAACATCCCGCTGCTGTCCGCGGCGATGGACAAGGTCACCGAGGCCCGCATGGCCATCGCGATGGCCCGCCAGGGCGGCGTGGGCGTGCTGCACCGCAATCTGTCGGTCGACGACCAGGTCAACCAGGTCGACCTGGTCAAGCGGTCCGAGTCCGGCATGGTCAGCGACCCCATCACCGTGCACCCGGACGCCACCCTCGCCGAGGCCGACGCGCTCTGCGGCAAGTTCCGCATCAGCGGCGTCCCGGTCACCGACGGCGCCGGCAAGCTGCTGGGCATCGTCACCAACCGCGACATGGCCTTCGAGAGCGACCGCTCCCGCCAGGTCCGCGAGGTCATGACGCCGATGCCGCTGGTCACCGGCAAGGTCGGGATCTCCGGCATCGAGGCGATGGAACTGCTGCGGAAACACAAGATCGAGAAGCTTCCGCTGGTCGACGACGAGGGCCGGCTCAAGGGCCTCATCACGGTCAAGGACTTCGTCAAGGCGGAGAAGTACCCCAACGCCGCCAAGGACGCCGAGGGCCGGCTGCTGGTCGGCGCGGCGGTCGGCGTCGGCGACGAGGCGTTCCTCCGTGCCCAGCGGCTGGTGGAGGCCGGCGCCGACTTCCTGGTGATCGACAGCGCCCACGGCCACAGCCGCGGCATCCTCGACATGGTCGCCAAGGTCAAGGCCAACATCAGGATCGACGTGGTGGCGGGCAACGTCGCCACCCGCGACGGCGCCCAGGCGCTGATCGACGCCGGGGCCGACGGCATCAAGGTCGGTGTCGGCCCGGGCTCCATCTGCACCACCCGGGTGGTCGCCGGCGTCGGCGCCCCGCAGGTCACCGCTATCTACGAGGCCTCGCTGGCCGCCGGCCCGGCCGGTGTCCCGCTGATCGGCGACGGCGGTCTGCAGTACTCCGGCGACATCGCCAAGGCGATCGCCGCCGGCGCGGACACGGTGATGCTGGGCAGCCTGCTCGCGGGGTGCGAGGAGTCGCCGGGCGAGCTGATGTTCATCAACGGCAAGCAGTTCAAGTCGTACCGCGGCATGGGCTCGCTCGGCGCGATGCAGTCGCGAGGCCAGGGCAGGTCGTACTCCAAGGACCGCTACTTCCAGGACAACGTGCTCTCCGAGGACAAGCTCGTCCCCGAGGGCATCGAGGGCCAGGTGCCCTACCGCGGCCCGCTCTCCGCGGTGGCGCACCAGCTCATCGGTGGTCTGCGCTCCTCCATGGGCTACGTCGGCTCGGCGACCGTCCCCGAGCTGAAGGAGAAGGGCCGCTTCGTGCGCATCACCGCGGCCGGCCTCAAGGAGAGTCACCCGCACGACATCCAGATGACCACCGAGGCGCCCAACTACCACGGGCGCTGATCCGCGCGGTGCGCGGAGCGCGCGGCGCGCGGCGCACCCGGCGGAGCGGACACGGCAGAGCCCGCGGCCTTCCCCGGTCGCGGGCTTTCGCCTGCCCTGACTGGGATACTGGTCGGGCAGGACACGAGGAAAGGCATAGCGACAGTGACTGAGATCGAGATCGGGCGGGGCAAGCGCGGCCGCAGGGCGTACGCATTCGACGACATCGCCGTCGTCCCGAGCCGCCGTACGCGGGACCCGAAGGAGGTCTCGATCGCGTGGCAGATCGACGCCTACCGCTTCGAGCTGCCGTTCCTGGCGGCGCCGATGGACTCCGTGGTCTCCCCGGAGACCGCGATCCGCATCGGCAACCTCGGCGGCCTCGGCGTCCTCAACCTCGAGGGTCTGTGGACCCGCTACGAGGACCCGGAGCCGCTGCTCGCCGAGATCGCCGAGCTGGACGACGCCTCCGTGACCCGGCGGCTGCAGGAGCTGTACGCGGCGCCGATCAAGGAGGAGCTGATCGGGCAGCGCATCAAGGAGGTCCGTGACGCGGGCGTGGTCACCGCCGCGGCGCTCTCCCCGCAGCGCACCGCGCAGTTCTCCAAGGCCGTCGTCGACGCCGGCGTCGACATCTTCGTGATCCGCGGCACGACGGTCTCCGCCGAGCACGTGTCCGGCTCGCACGAGCCGCTGAACCTCAAGCAGTTCATCTACGAGCTCGACGTCCCGGTGATCGTCGGCGGCTGCGCCACCTACACCGCCGCGCTCCACCTGATGCGCACCGGCGCCGCGGGCGTCCTGGTCGGCTTCGGCGGCGGCGCGGCCCACACCACGCGCAGCGTGCTGGGCATCCAGGTGCCGATGGCCACCGCCGTCGCGGACGTCGCGGCGGCCCGCCGGGACTACATGGACGAGTCCGGCGGCCGCTACGTCCACGTCATCGCGGACGGCGGCTTCGGTTCCAGCGGCGACCTGCCGAAGGCGATCGCCTGCGGCGCCGACTCGGTGATGATGGGCTCGCCGCTCGCGCGCGCCACGGACGCCCCGGGCCGCGGCTTCCACTGGGGCATGGAGGCCACCCACGAGGAACTGCCGCGCGGCAAGCGGATGAACCTCGGCACAGCCGGCACGACCGAGCAGATCCTGCTCGGCCCGTCGCACGCCCCGGACGGCTCGATGAACTTCTTCGGCGCGCTGCGCCGGGCGATGGCCACCACGGGCTACTCGGAGCTCAAGGAGTTCCAGCGGGTCGAGGTCACGGTCTCGCCCACGCACCACCGCTGACGTCCGGTCACCGGTCACCGGTCACCGTCCCCAGGGGCCCGCACCGCCGCACGCGGTGCGGGCCCCTGGTGCGTCCGCGGTCGTTCCGTGATCGTTTTATGGGCCGCGCACGGATGCCGCGTGACAATGGCGGCAATCGTCAGATTTTTACTAATGAGCCGTCAATTGTGAGTAGTAGTGGCGATCTTTTGGTGAAGTGGCGGAGCCCGGAAGGTTAATTGTCATGTGGGGATCGGGGATTTTCGATTACAATCCCATATCCGCGGTTCCCGTGTGCTAATTGTCGCTTAGAGTGACCGAAGCCATGGGAGGGTTCGGCGGGGGGTGTGGGCACGGATGCCGGGCCCCGTGCGGTGGCGTCTGTGTATATCACCAGCTCGGGGGGCCTGCTGTGTCCACTTTGTCCATCGTCATACCAGCCCTGAACGAGGCCGAGAACCTTCCGCACGTCTTCGCGACGATCCCGCTCGAGGAGCTCACCTCGACGGGGTGGGCCGTCGAGGTCATCGTGGCGGACAACGGCTCCACCGACGGGACCGGGGAGATCGCCCGGTCCTACGGCGCGCGGGTGATCCACCAGCCGTTGCGGGGCTACGGCAACGCCTACAAGGCGGGAATCGCGGCCGCGGCCGGCGATGTGATCGCCACGGGCGACGCCGACTGCACCTATCCTTTCGACGATCTCCCCCGACTGCTGCGCATCGTTGACGAGCACCAGGTCGAGTTCCTCAACACGAACCGGCTCGGCCGTGAGAACCGCGCCGCGATGAAGCCCTCCCACGCGGTGGCCAATCGCGCCCTCAGCCTGGTCAGCCGTGTGCTGTTCAAGAGCGAGATACAGGACTCCCAGAGCGGGATGTGGGTGTTCCGCCGCTACATCTGGGAGACCCTCAAAGTCACTTCCGACGGCATGGGCTTCTCCCAGGAGATCAAGAACGCCGCTGTGCGCGAGGGTTTTCGCTGCATGGAGGTGCCGATCGAGTACCGGCTCCGCGGCGGCGAGGTGAAGCTCAACGCGCTGTCCGACGGAGTGTCCAACCTGGCTCAGCTGTTCCGCCACCGGCTCCGGGACAACGCGCTGCGCACCGAGACCCGGGCCCAGTGGTACGACCGCTCCACCCGCCCCGAGCCGCTGCCGCTGATGCCCGCTCAGCGGGCCCCCGAGCCCTACATGATGAGGGACACCGAGTGGGGGTCGGTGGAGGCCGGGCGCCACACCGTCTGACGGGCTGCGCGGGTCGCCGCGGCGGGGTGGGGCCGCCCCGTGGCGGTGGTCGGAGCGTGCCTGTTCGGCGGCCCCAAGGCCCCGCGTGGGCACGGGGATTGCGGGCACCGTGGGACGCGCGGGGGGCCCGAACACACTGTGAGGGATTGGCCTACGCTGAGGGGCATGGTGAAGGATTCCAGTAGGCGGCAACGCTTTCTCGTGGCGCTCGTGGCGTTCGTGGTCTCGGCGGTCGCCACCATCGTCGCCGCGTCCGTGCCGTCGACATCCTCCCCGGCCGCTCCGCAGGCCAGTGGCGGGAGCCCCACGCCGTCCGCGTCCGATGCGGGCGGTGTCCGCGACGTGCGGATGGGCGTCTCGTACGGCGACACCCTGACCTGGAAGTCCGACGCCGACATGGCGCGGGGCCTCGATGACGCGGTCGCGGTCGGCGCCAAGTGGGTCCGGATGGACCTCTCGTGGAACAACATCCAGCCGGATTCGCCGTACACCTACTCGTGGCACCGTTTCGACCGGGTCGCCGAGGCGGCCAAGGCCCGTGGCCTGAAGATGCTCCCGGTGATCGCCTACACCCCGAAGTGGGCGCGCGTGGCGGACTGCACGGCCGGCCAGAACTGTGCACCGGCCGACCCCGAGATCTTCGCCGCCTTCGCCAAGATGGCCGCCGAGCGGTACTCCGCGATGGGGATCCACACCTGGGAGGTGTGGAACGAGGAGAACATCGGCTTCTGGCGGCCCGCTCCCGACCCGAAGGCCTACACCGAACTGCTGCGCGCCACGAGCCAGGCGCTGCGCGCCGCGGACCCCAAGGCCTACGTGGTCATGGGTGGGCTCGCGGTGTCCCGCACCAGCGCCGCGGCCCGCAGGATGTCCCAGACGGACTTCCTGGCCGCCGTCTGCAAGCTCGGCGGCAACAAGTACGTGGACGCCGTCGGCTACCACCCGTTCAACTTTCCCGCCCTGCCCAGCGCCACCCCCGGAACCGGGACGACCTTCGAGCGGATCAGCAGTTTCCGCGAGAACCTGGTGGGGATCCTCGACAAGTACGGCACCCCTGAGCTCCCCATCTGGCTGACCGAGACGGGAGCACCCACCAGCGGGCCCGGCGCGGCGTCGGACGGCAAGGTGAACCCTCCGGACACGACGCACGTGACCGAGGCCCGCCAGGCCGAGATCGCGACCGACACGGTCCCGGCGGTGCTGGCCAACCCGCACGTAGGCGCCATGTTCTGGTACACCGACCAGGACCAGGCGGTCGCCGCGGACAAGAAGAAGCGTTCGCTGTACTACGGGATGCGCCGTTACGACGGAACGAAGAAGCCGTCCTTCGAAGCCCTCAAGGCGGCGATCGCCGCCTACGAGGGCGCGAAGAAGAAGGGTTAGTCCTCCGCGGAGCGGAGGGCTACAGCGCCCGGAACAGCGTGATGTAGCGCTCCATCAGGCCGTTCCAGGCGAACCGCCGTTCCGCCTCCTGGCGGCCCCGCGCGCCCAGCCGGTCGGCGAGTTCGCCGTCGGTCAGCACCTTGCGGCACGCGGCGGCCAGCCCGGCGGGATCGCCGGGCGGCACCAGGAGCCCCGTCCCGCCGTCGGTGACGACGTGCGGGATGCCGCCCACGGCGGAGCCCACCACGGGGGTGCCGCAGGCCATCGCCTCGACCAGCACCATGCCGAAGGACTCCGCCTCGGTGCGCGACGGCAGCACCGCGACGGCGGCCGTCCGCACCACCTCGACCAGGGCGTCCCCGGTGAGCTCCCCGACCGCCTCGACGCGGTCCGCGATGCCGAGGTCCGCCGCGAGCCGCAGATGGTCCCGCACCGCGTCCCCGCCGCCGACCAGGCGCAGCCGTGCGCCGGGCACCTCGGCCGCCAGCTCGGCGAAGGCGGTGACCAGGACGTCGACGCCCTTCCAGGCCGAGGAACGGGCCATGCGGCCGACGTAGACGACCGTGCGCGGACGTTCCGAGGCCGGCTGCCCGGGTGTGAACCGCTCGATGTCGACGCCGGGGGTGATCTCCACCGCGTGCGGGTGCCCGGCGGCCAGCGACACCGGCGACACCGCCACGAGCGTGCGGGCCCGCCGGAACACCCGCGGCAGCACCCGCCGTTCGTACAGGCCGATGAGCCGGTCCGCCGCACCGCTGCCGGGCTCGCCCTTGTGCATCGAGCCCGCGTGGTAGGTGAGGACCGACGGCCGCTTTCCGGCGGCCGCGACCGCCAGGTCGGCCAACCCCGGTACCGGTGCGTGGGCGTTGACCACCTCGGCCCCGGTCCGGCGCAGCCAGCGCCGCAGTTGCAGCGGCCACAGGGGGCTGAGCGGGGTGTTGGACAGCTTCAGCCAGGCGCCGAGCCGGATGACCCGCACGCCGTCCTCGACGTCCACGGTGGTGCGGAAGCCGGAGAGCCGGGTCGTGATGACGACCGGACGCAGCCCGGGCGCCTCGGCGACCGCGCGGGCGATGCGGGCGGCGTAGTTCTCCACGCCGCCGACCTTGGGCGGGTAGTACGGGGCGACCACCGCGACCGTGCGTGTCTCCCGGCCGGGTTCCGGCAGGTCCGTGCGTGCCATTACGCGACCTGCCCGGCCCGGCGCAGTCCGCCCGTGGCGCCCGTGGCGGCGCGGAGCAGGGCGGGGAACTCCTCCGCCTGGTCGATGTACGCCGGCAGCCGCTGCCGCAGCGCCGTCCGGTACTCCTCGGGGTTCGCGCGGAGCTTGGAGACCAGCGCCCACAGGTCGGCGTGCGTGACCTCGGCGATCGGCAGCACCCACTCGCCGAGACCGAGATCGGCCATGATGCCGCGGGTCTTGTGCTCGTACTCGATGGCGACGCACGGGACACCGCTGGTGAGCGAGAAGATCACCGAGTGGAAGCGGGTGCCGATGAGCAGGGAGCACTCGCTGTACAGACCCTTCAGGTCGCGGTAGTCGACGCGCTCCTCGATCCGCAGCGGCGCGGTCCGGCAGTGGCCCGCGATACGCCTTTCGACGATGCGGTCGTCGTCGCCGAGGTAGTCCGTGGTCACCTGCGGAATGAGCACCGCGCGGGCCCCGTCCGCCTGGAGCGCGTCGATCGTCTCGGCGAGCGCACGTTCGTAGCGTTCCTGCGCTGCCGGGGCGAGCCAGCGGCGCGCGGTCAGACCCACCAGCGGCTCCTGGGCCCCGATTCCCAGCCGGCTCCGCCAGTCCGAGGTGACATCGGGGGCGAACGCGAAGCCGGAGTCGACGGCACGCCGCACCTGCTGCGCGGGCACGCCGCACTCCTCGAGCAGGCCGACGCTCACGTCCTCGCGCGCGAGGACCAGGGCCGCGCGGCGCAGCACCCGGCCGACCAGCCGGCGCTGCGGCTTGCCGGGGAACGGGCCGAAGGACTGGGGCGCGAAGACGACGGGCACTCCCGACTTCTGCGCCAGCAACACCGGGAGCAGGACGAAGAACACGTTCTGGTATCCGTCGAGGCCGGGCCGTGCGAGGAGGTATCCGCCGCCCATGGACACCACCATGTCCGCCTGGGACACGGCGTCGGCCTCCCGGCGCGCTTCCGCTGGAAGCAGCTTCAGCAGCACGTCGGCGGCGGCTCGCGGCAGCAGCAGGGCCGTCGTGCCCACGAGGGCCACCACCAGCTTGCGCAGCAGCCGTCGGGACCGGGAGACCCCACCGTCGGCGACATAGCGGCGGATCGATCCGAGGTTGTCCACCCCTTCGAACGAGCGGTGGGCGGCGGCGTCCTCCATGCCCGCGATGGCCCGCGTGGCCTCCGGGAACGCCTCCTTGACGTGGCGCAGGCACACGGACAGCAGTGCGGCGTCCCCGGCGTTCTCTCTCACGTACGCGTTGATGACGACGATCTTCACCGGTGGTACCCCTCGACTGGGCTCGTTTCGCGTTCGTTCGGGACGTTGCCGGGCGGCGGGCCCGGCGGCTGCGGCAGGGCGGTGCGCATGCCGAGCAGAGCGACCGCGGCGTAGATGCCGCTGGCGAGGTTGCCCAGACCCCAGGCCCAGCCGAGCCAGACCAGTCCGCGCGGCGCCCACAGCGCGGCCAGGCCGATGGTCACCACGGCGTAGACGACATTGCTGAGGACCAGTGGCGTCATCTTCTGGGCCAGTTTGAGGGCGAAGCTGGCCCAGGTGTTCAGTGCGACGGCCAGGGCTCCGCAGGCCAGTACGGCGAGCAGCGGCTGCGCACGCGTCGCGTAGGGGCCGCCGAACATCCGCAGGAGCAGCCCGCTGCCCAACGCGACGACCACGACCGACGGCACCTGCACCGCCGCGATGATGCCGGCGGCCCGGCGGAGCAGCACCGAGAAGCGCGAGGGGTCGTAGGAGACCTCCGCGAACACCGCCTCGCCGACGGAGAAGGAGACGGAGTTGAGCAGGTTGGCGATCTGGAAGGCGATGAAGTAGTAGCCCGCGGCGGCGGCCCCCAGTTGCTGCAGCACGACCATCGGGAGGACCAGCAGCGGCGCCAGGTTGAGCAGGCTCGACACGTAGCTCGCCAGGGAGAAGCGGAACTGCTCCCGCATCCGTGTTCCCCGGGCGCGCAGGTGGAAGCGGAAGCCGAGCCGGCGGTGCATCAGGAGCAGCGACACCAGCGCCGTCACCACGTAGCCGCCGCCGTTGGCACCGAGAATGCCGACCGAGCCGTAGCCGACGAGGGCGACCGGCAGGGCCAGTTTGACCAGTCCCTGGAGCAGCCCGTAGACCAGCGCGTTCTGATGAGCCATGCGGGCGCTGACGAAGACCGAGAAGGTCAGCTGGCTCACCGTCGCGCAGATGCAGAAGACCACGAACGCGGCGGCCGCCGTCGCGTGGTCACGGATGAAGACCAGCTTCTCCGCGTAGAGCGGCAGGCCGAGCAGGTAGACCGCGGCGACCGCGAAGGAGACCAGGCTGACCAGCACGATCGACTGGGTGAGCTGTCCGTTGCGGGAAGCCGCCGGCGCCGGGAAGCGAATGAGCGTGCTGTTGAGTCCGAAAAGGCTCAGATAGGAGATCAGCGAGGTCGCGGATATGAGCGAGGTGGCCAGTCCGACCTGTTCGGGGCTGTAGAAGTGGGCCACCAGCACCCAGAAGACGAAGCCGAGTCCGGCCGTGATCGCCGTGGACGCCATCAGGAAGAAGGAGTTGCGGTACACCTGGTCCTGTACGCGGGAGGGCTTGCCGGGGTCCTCAGCCATGGGCGGCCGGCCCTGTCGCGGCGCGGTAGTACTGGGTCAGGGTGCTCACATGTGCTTCCCAGGCGAAGGAGGTCGTCGCGAGTCCGTGCGCGTACCGGCCCATGAGTTCGCGCCGCGGCCCGTCCCCGGCGAGGGCGGACAGCGCGGAGCGGATCGTCCCGGGGTCCCGGTCCAGCAGGGTGACCTTGGAGCGGTCCAGGCGGTAGGGCGCATAACCGGGATCGTCGGTGGTGACGACCGGGAGGCCGCAGGCCATGGCCTCCTGGACGGTGAGGGGGAAGCCCTCGGCCGTCGACGGAAGGGCGAAGACGTCGCAGGCCCGGTACGCCTCGGCCAGCTCCTGCGGCGGCAGCCCGCCCAGGTGGTGCACGCCGGGCCGGCCGGCCAGGGCGGCGGAGTCGCCGTCGCCGGCGAACACCAGGTCGTAGCCCGCGGCCGGGTCGTAGCCGGACAGCAGCAGGTCGTAGCCCTTCTTCGGGACGAGGCGGCCCACGAAGAGCACCAGCGGTCGGTCCCCGGGCAGGCCGAAGCGCTTGCGGGCCAGCGACCGCTCCTCGGCCGATGCGGCGGGCCGGAAGAGGGCGGTGTCCACCCCGTTCGCCAGATGGCGGGCCCGTTCGGGCCGGGCGCCGTAGCGGCGTACGAAGTCCGCGACCGAGGCGTTGAGGGTGATCACGGTGCGCGCGCGCCGCAGCAGTCCGCGGCCCGCGACCGCGTACACGGCCCGCTGCACCCCGCGCACCAGCGCGGACGGGTGCTGCACGAGGGCGACGTGCTGGGTGACCAGGTGCGGGGTGCGGGTGAGGAGCGCGGCGAGACCGGCCGCCCACGAGGTCAGGTACAGGCAGTCGTGCACATGGACGACATCGGCCCGGCGGACCCAGCGCAGTGCGGTCGTCAGCAGCCGAGGCGAGAGCACCGGGAAGGGCACGCCGGCCTTCTCCGCGCCGTTCCAGGCCGCGACGCGCACGATGCGTACGCCGTCCTCCTGGGTGATCGCGGTGCGCTCGCCGCTGGTGAGGACGGTGACGTCGACGCCCTGGGCGGCGAGGTGCACGGCCTCCATGCGGACGACGTTCTCGATGCCGCCGACGTGCGGCGGGTAGTAGTGGCTGACCAGCAGGACCCTCATCGGTAGATCCTCGCCCCCTCGCTGCTGTAGATCTCGTTCTTGGTCCGGTCGAGGAGGCCTACGGGGTACCGGTAGGTGACGAGGTCGCCCCGGTAGCTGAAGGACAGACGCCCGGTGCGCACGGTCGAGGTGCCCAGCAGGAGGTAGGAGTCCGTGCGCAGCACGGTCGGGAAGATGTCGCCCACGACCGGGCCGGTGAGGAGGGTCTGCTGCCGGTTGAAGGTGAAGCGGTCGGTCTGCACCAGGGACGGCTTGCCCTCGGCCGCGAAGCGCTGCGACAGCCAGTAGGCGGCCATCCGCTCCTCGGTGCTCGGGTAGTACACGTCGTAGTACTGGCCGGCATTGCTGAGCTGCAACTGCGGCGGGTAACCGCCCAGGAGTTTCGGCACCACGCCGGTGAGATCCAGGAACAGGGCCGCCACCAGCGCGTACACCACCACCACGCGGCGCCGTCCGGCCCAGCGCAGGGCGGACAGCATGCCCGCCGCGATGAACGGCGCGAAGAAGAACAACCCCTGCTGGAAGGCACGGAGCACGCCGTAGTCGACGGAGAGCTGGGGGACGACCGTGAGAATCCCGAGCAGGGCGACGGCGCCTATGGTCAGCGTGGTCTGGTCGCGCAGCGGCCTGAAGGCACCGCGGCGCCCGATGTCGATCACGATGACGCCGACGATCAGCAGGAGCTGCAGCAGGCCCGCGGTGACCTGGCGCAGCAGGGAGTTGACCGTGATCGCCTTGAGGCCGACGGCCTCGAGTACCCGGCCGGCAGAGGTGACAGCCATGTTCTGCTCGGGCACGACCGGGGTCGGGTAGGCGTCCACCGTCTTGAGGGACAGATACGTTCCGTCGGCCCGGTCGGTGACCGTTGCCTTCACGGTCTCGTCGCGGTAGTCGCTCAGCCGCTGCTGAGCCGTCATCGAGGACCCGCCGCCGAAGATGCTGTACGAGGTGTCGGACGAACCGCTCCGCGCCTGCCCCGGGTTCGTGATCTCCTGGGCCACGGAGCGCAGTGTGCTCTGCAACTGCCCGCTGGTGTGCGTGACCGGACCCGCCCACACCAGCGCCATGGCCACCGCCGCGGCCACGATCCACCAGGTCAGGAAGGAGCGGGCCTCGACCGGGCGCTGCTTGCGCTTGCGCGCCCGCTTGTCCTTGCATCGCTGCGCAAGGCGCCAGATCAGGTCGGTGACGAAGGCGACACCGAGGATGATGATCACGACGTAGATCGTCGAGTAGTGCGAGAGCGTGATGCCGGCCAGCAGCACCGCGAACGCGATCCGCCGCGCCCGCAGCGGCCGTCCGGAGTCGGTGAGGACCACCATCCCGCAGCCGAGCAGCACGAACGCGACCTCCTGGCGGCCCAGGAAGGTCATGTCGGAGAGGAAGGTCGGGAAGAGCATGAAGAAGACGGCCGACAGCAGCGACACCAGATGCGGTGCGACGTTGCGCACCGCGCGGTGGACCAGCACCGGAGTGAGCGCGAACAGCAGCGGCAGCAAGACCTTGAAGATGTAGACGTCGGGAATCGCGGTGAGCCGGAACACGCTCACGGGCAGCAGAGTGATGCTCAGGCAGGCGTTGTACGCGTCGGGATATGTGGCGACGTCCCAGAGCGATCCGCCGAGCGTCAGCCGGAAGAACTCGTACTCGCGCTGGATGTCGTGTCCCGTGATGGACCAACCGCGCAGCGAGTTCAGCAGGAGCAGCGCGGCCGCGGCGAGGAACAGGCCGGTTTCGAGGACGGCGACCGGGTAGCGCCCCCGGCGGGCCATCAGCAGCACCAGCAGCGTGACGATGGTGATGAACGCGGCCACGCTGACCGAGCCGCCGAAACCGTTGTTCAGCCGGATCGGCCCGGCCACGGACAGCACCAGGGCGACGCCGGCGAGCGACCCCACGGGCAGCGCACCCGGCGGCAGCCCGTCGCGGAGCCAGGACCTGCGCCGCTCGGCGCGCTCCTCCTCCGGTACGAAGGCGCCGATCACGATCAAGGTGAGTGCCGTGGCCCCGGCCAGGTACACCCGGGTCAGCGGTCGCTCCACCCCGGCCAGCGGCAGCACGGTGTTCACAGCGAGGGCGACCACGAGATCCGTGATGATCGCCAGGCCGACGGCGAGCAGGAGGCTGCCGTCCCTGGTGAACACCACGCGGGAGGCCGTGCCGCGCCACACCGCGATGGGCGCCCCGAACAGCAGCCACAGGCCGGCCGCCGTGAGCACCACTGCGGGCATGCCGGGCAGCATCTCCACGACACAGGCCAGTGCGATGCCGAGCAGCGCCGCGAGCCGGCCGTGCAGGAGGTCGCCCGCCCGCGGGCCCGGGGCGGCGGCGTCAGCGGGCGACGCCTCGTCCCGGCCGCCGGCCCGGCGCCCGGAACGGGATCGGCCCGCACCCCGGCGTCCGTGCTCGGGGGCGTTCCCCGTGCCGTCGTCCTCGGCCGGGTCCGGATCCGTCTCCGCTCCCACGGCCCACGACGGGACCCTGGTGCCGTGCCGGCGGGTGGTCCCCGCGTCATGGGACGTCATACGGCGTCCTCTGGGTAGACCTGCGCGTAGACCTCTTCGACCTGGGCGGCCACGGCCTCCCAGGAGTAGTCGGGGGCTTTCGCGGCGCTCCGCCGGGCGAGACGCAGGCGCACACCAGGGTCGGCCGCCACCGAGTCGATGGCGGCTGCCAGCGCCGCCGGTTCGGGAGCGGCCAGCAGGCCGACCCCTCTGAGCAGTTCGGCGGTGCCGGGGACATCGGTCGCGATGACCGGCAGGGCGGCGGCCATCGCCTCCAGGACGACCAGCGGCATGCCCTCCCGGTCCGAGGGGAGCACGAAGGCGTCGGCGTCCGCGTAGGCCCGCACCAGGTCCTCACCGAGGAGCCCGCCGGAGAACTCGACGTTCCTCAGTCCCAGCTCGGCGGCGTGCGCCTCCAGCTTCTCCCGCAGCTCGCCGTCGCCGACGATCCGCAGCCGCACCGGCTCTTGGAGCAGGGCGGCCGCCTCCAGCAGCCGGGCGACGTTCTTCTGCGCGCTCAGGCGGCCGACGTACAGCAGCCGCAGCGGGCGCCGCGCCGTCTCCCGCACCGGCATGAAGTAGCCGGCCCCCACACCGTTGGGGACGACGAACACCCGGTCCGCCCGCACGCCGTAAGTGTCGCGCACGAAGGCGCCCTGTTCCTCGGTCAGCACGATCACCCCGGCGGCGGCACGCATCGACCGCGCGAAGACGTGCTTCTTGTAGGCGGGCAGCAGCCCGCCGAAGCGCCCGGAGGCGTCCACGTCGAGGTGGAAGTGGAGGATGAAGCGCTGCCCGCGCATCCGGGCGATGAACGCGACCATCTCCGGCATCAGCGCGTGCGCGCAGTGCAGGTGCACTACGGCGTCGCGCGGCGTCCGCAGCGCCAGCGAGACCGGCAGACCCGGTGCGAGCGCGGTGTGCGCGACCTCGACCGCGCGGTGCCGCCGCACGGTGACCCGGCCGGCGCCGTAGCGGCGCGGTCCGCCGCCGGAACCGAGCGCGGTGGTGATGACCCGCACCTCGTGGCGCCGTCCGAGCTGGTTGGCAAGGTGCTCCACCACGCGTTCGAGCCCGCCGAGGTGAGGCGGGTAGTACGGAGTGATCTGCAGAATGGTGCGTCGCATCAGGCTTCAGTCTCGTACGTCAGGATGTGCCGCTCGGGTTCCGCGGCGCCACGAAGGTGTAGTGCAATGACTGCGCATGGCCGACGAGGGCCACTCGCACAAGCGCTGTGTCGGAGGTCTTCGGGAACCGCGCGACGACGGGCACCGCTTTGCCGTCCTTGGGCTTCAGCCCCACCGTCCTGGTGTTCAGGACCTTGCCGCCGCGCGATTCGAGCGTCATCTTCAGCCGCAGAGGTGCGGCGCCCGTCCCATGGGCGTTCACCGCGACGTGGACGATCAGAGTGCCGCCGTCGAAGCGGGGCGTGTCCGTGAAGTAGAGCTCGGTGAACGGAGCCTGCTGCCGGGTGAAGGACTGCAGCAGGACCGTGCGTACCGACGGCACCGACCAGAGTCCCGCGACCAGCCCGCCGGCGAGGACCAGGGCGACTCCCGCCGTCGCGATCCTCTGTCCCGGCGAGGCAGGGGGGCGGTGTTTCCCGTCCCCGCCCGCTTCCGCACGCGCCGCGGGAGACGACTCCGACTCCGACTCCGACTCCGACTCCGACTCCGGATCCGGATCCGGATCCGGTTCCGGATCGGCATCCGGTTCCGGGGCATTGTCGTCGAACTGGTCAAGCCCGCCGGGCAGGGAGTTCATGCCGATGCGCACCGCTCTGCGGTCTCCCGGCCCCCTGCAGTCGGCAGGGCGGGCGCCTCGCCGTGCGCGGGGATGGCGACGGACGGGCTTCTCATGCGGCTTGCCCCCCCGGGCGCTCGGACGAGGCGGCAAGCCCTCGTGCGTTTCTCCGCAGGACATCTCCGGGGAAGGGAATGGCCACGATCAGCCGAAGTGGCGGTGACGCGAAGCGCGCCGCTGACCCGTCAGAGAATGACGTGCGGAACAGATGCGACTGTAGTCCAGTATTGCTAAGTACCGTTGTTGGTGTGACCAATTTGTGATGACGTACGGGTAAAAGTGATCGTCACCCGACAAGCCATGAGGCGATCGGCTTCGCGTTTCCGCCCGCCCCGCCCTGCTTGACGCCGGCCACCTGCTCCGCCGTCAATGCCACGTCCCAGACCATGATGTGGCCGACGACACCGGCCCAGTAGCCCCCCCAGGTGCCATGCGTGCGCGCGCGGCCGAGTTGCAGCGGGCCCTTTCCGGCCCAGATGCCGGGGACCTTCGTGGAATCGGCGAGTTTTCCGTTCACATAGAGCGCGATCGTCTTCGTTCCGGCGTCGTAGGTGCCGGTGAGCAGCGCCCACTCGTTCACCGTGTTGACGTTCTTGGCGGCCTCGGCCTGGTAGGTCGTGCTGTCGGCGCCACCGTCGGCGGTCTGCACCTTGAAGATCCACTTGCGGTCCGCGCCCGAGGCCTCCCGGCCGAGGCTGAGGGAGGGGGACGCGCCGTCGCCCTGGCTGATCGCGGAGCGGGAGCCGCCCGGCGCCTCGTTGTAGACCCAGGCCGAGACGGTGAAGCTCTTGGTGACGTCGATCAGCTGCCCCGGCGATTGGGCGTAGGAATTGCCGTTGCTCCTGAACCTGGCCACATAACCGTTGGCCACCTTGCTCACGCCGGCGTCCGGTCCCAGGACCAGATTGTTCTGACCGGATTTGTCCGCGAGGGTGTTGTCCTCCCCGGGGACCGTGGGCGAGTCGGCGCCGGCGGAGGCGGAGGGGGAAGCGGGTGCGGAGACGGAGGAGCTGGGGGAGGAGGGGGCCGCGGCGTCCGACGTCCCGTTCGCGTAGTGGAGCACGACGGCGCCCGCGCCCACCCCGAGCACGCAGGCCACGAGGATGATCGCGCCCGTCCTGAGCACGCGGCGCCGGCGCTGCTGCGCCTCGTTGGCCTCGGCGAGCGACTCCCAGTCCGGGCCGCCGGTGAACGGGGGCGGCTGGTATCCGGGCTGCTGGTAGATGGGGTGCTGGTATCCGGGCTGCTGCCCGTACGGTATTTGCTGCTGGGGATACCCGTAACCGCTCGGCGCCGTGGGCGGCTGCGGAGCGGTCGGGGTGTTCCAGGGGTCCTGCCCAGGGGCGTTCGCCCCGTCCGGGTGTTCCGTGCCGTCAGTCACATCAGGGATGCTAGAGCAGCGTCGCGTGATCCCCTACGGGTGCTCCCGGGCGAACCGGTTTCCGGCGCCCCGCCGGCCCGATTCCCGCCCGGTTCGGCCCGGTTCAGGTGCGATGACGTCCCGCACCCCGCGCCCTCACAGCCGGGCGGCCGCGCCGACCGGGGTGGCGCCGCGGGTGTCCAGCATGAGCTGGGCCTTCGCGGCGAGGCCCTGCATGTCGTACGTGCGGTGGTGCTGGAGCAGGACGGTGAGGTCGGCCTGCGCCGCGGCTTCCCACAGCGAGTCGGCGCGGGGTACCGGGCGGTCCAGGACGCGCCACTCCGGGGCGTAGGGGTCGTGGTAGCTGAGCTGCGCGCCGAGTTCGATGAGGCGGGCGCCGATCTCGCGGGCCGGGGCCCCCTCCTGGTCGGGCAGGTCGGGCTTGTACGTCACCCCGAGGAGCAGCACGCGGGCGCCGCGCAGCGACTTGCCGTGCTCGTTGAGGAGCGCGGCGGCGCGCTGCACCACATAGCGCGGCATGCGGGCGTTGACCTCCTGCGCGTACTCGACCAGCCGCAGCGGATGGCCGCGCATGCGGCCCTGGTACGGCGGGTGGTTGGGGTCGAGCGGCATCGTGTGGCCGCCGACCCCGGGGCCGGGCCGGAAGGCCTGGAAGCCGTAGGGGCGGGTCTCGGCGCAGCGGATCACGTCCCAGACGTCGACGCCGATGTCGTGGCAGAAGACGGCCATCTCGTTGGCGAGCGCGATGTTGACGTGCCGGTAGTTGGTCTCCATCAGCTGCACGGTCTCCGCCTCGCGCAGGCCCCTGGCCCGCACGATCCGCTCGGTGAAGCGGGCGTAGAACGCGGCGGCCGCCTCCGTGCACGCGGGGGTGAGGCCGCCGATCACCTTGGGGCCGGCGAAGCCGCGGACGGGGGAGTAGGCGAGGTGGAAGCCGTGGCCCGCGCGCAGACCGGAGCCCTTCTCCAGCAGCGGCCGCAGGAACTCCTCCGTCGTGCCCGGGTACACCGGCGACTGCAGGACCACCGTGGTGTGCGGGCGCAGCTGCGCGGCCAGCGTGCTGCCGGCCTCCTCCAGGGCGGACAGGTCGAGTTCGTGGTCCTCGCCGACCGGGACCGGCGCGCAGATCACGGCCGTCCTGACACGGCCCAGCGCGGCGGGGTCGGCGGTCGCGCGGAAGCCGGCGGCCAGCATCCTGCGCACGTCGGCCGCGGCGAGGTCCCCGGACGGGCCGCGCAGGCCGGCGTTGACCGCGTCCACCGTCCGCTCGTCCGGGTCGTACCCGATCACCCCGATCCCGGCGGCGCAGGCCGCCTGCGCGAAGGGCAGGCCGGCATGGCCGAGTCCGATGACTGCGAGGTCTGCGGGCATGGAGTCCTCTTCCTGCGGCGTCCTGCGTGCGGTACCCAAATAGCTGGAAATCAGGCTAACCAGACAGATAGCTGATATGACCGCACGCCACGCGGCGCCGCAGCGGTTGCTGTCCGGGTCGGCTTCCCCCTGCCGACGGCCGGTGAGGGTTCAGTGAGGCATCTGCGCTCACCCGGACCGCCTCTTCCCCCCACCGGGGATCAGGCGCGATGCCAGACGGAGGGGGCGGGAGAGGTGGGGGCACCCCCGGCCGGAGGCTGGGGGAGGGTGGATGTTCCGGACGGTGCGGGATGTTCGTGCGCACTGTCCGGGGTGAACGAAGGCAATCGCGGGAAGCGCGTGAATATCCCGGTCCAGGACGTGCAGCTCCGGAGGCACCGCACCGGCCCACCCCGCACGCGCGTCGGGGCGCCCTGACGTCGCAGGGCTGGGGGCACCCCCGGCCGAAGGTTGGGGGAGGGAGGGCGGGCGGGAGACCCCGCACAGGTAGCAGCGCCGCGCGGCGCGGGTAACGATCGTGGGGACGGGGAATGCGCTGAGGCGCGACCTGGCGTCATCACGGGAGGCTCGGATGCTGACGGCGACATTGGGACCGGCGGAGCGCGCCTCCGCGCTCGCCCGAATGGCGGAGCAGGAACTGGACGTGCTCGTGGTCGGCGGCGGAGTCGTCGGCTCGGGGACGGCCCTGGACGCGGTGACCCGCGGGCTGGCGACCGGGCTGGTGGAGGCGCGGGACTGGGCGGCGGGGACGTCGAGCCGGTCGAGCAAGCTGATCCACGGCGGCCTGCGCTACCTGGAGATGCTGGACTTCGCCCTGGTCCGGGAGGCGCTGAAGGAGCGCGGGCTGCTCATCCAGCGGCTGGCCCCGCACCTGGTCAAGCCGGTGCCGTTCCTCTATCCGCTGCAGCACCGCGGCTGGGAGCGCTTCTACGCCGGGGCGGGCGTGACGCTGTACGACACGATGGCGCTGTCGTCGGGCCACAGCCGCGGCCTGCCGCACCACCGGCACCTGTCCCGCACGGGGGCGCTGCGCGTGGCGCCGTGCCTGCGCAAGGACGCCCTGGTCGGGGCGCTGCAGTACTACGACGCGCAGATGGACGACGCCCGCTACACGATGATGCTGGTCAGGACGGCCGCCGCCTACGGCGCGCTCGCGGCGAACCGGGCCCGGGTGATCGGGTTCCTGCGCGAGGGCGAACGCGTCGTCGGCGCCCGGGTCGAGGACGTCGAGGGCGGCCGCGTGTACGAGGTGCGGGCCCGGCAGATCGTGAACGCCACCGGCGTGTGGACGGACGACACGCAGGCGCTGATAGGCGAGCGCGGGCAGTTCCATGTCCGCGCGTCCAAGGGGATCCACCTGGTCGTGCCGAAGGACCGCATCCACTCCTCGACCGGGCTGATCCTGCGCACCGAGAAGAGCGTGCTGTTCGTGATCCCGTGGGGCCGGCACTGGATCGTCGGCACCACCGACACCGACTGGTCGCTGGACAAGGCGCACCCGGCCGCGTCCAGCGCCGACATCGACTACCTGCTGGAGCACGTGAACTCCGTGCTCGCGGTGCCGCTCACCCGGGACGACGTCGAGGGCGTGTACGCCGGGCTGCGGCCGCTGCTGGCCGGCGAGTCGGAGGCGACGAGCAAGCTGTCCCGCGAGCACACCGTGGCGCATCCCGTGCCCGGGCTCGTGGTCGTCGCGGGCGGCAAGTACACCACGTACCGGGTGATGGCCAAGGACGCCGTGGACGCCGCCGTGCACGGGCTGGACCGCCGGGTCGCGGAGTGCTGCACGGAGGACGTCCCGCTGGCCGGCGCCGAGGGCTACCACGCCCTGTGGAACGCCAGGGCGCGGATGGCGGAGAGCACCGGCGTGCACGTGGCGCGCATCGAGCACCTGCTCAACCGCTACGGCTCCCTCACCGAGGAGGTGCTGCAGCTGATCAAGGACGATCCGTCCCTCGGCAGCCCTCTCGCCAACGCCGACGACTACCTGCGCGCCGAGGTCGTCTACGCCGCCGCCCACGAGGGAGCCCGCCACCTGGACGACGTGCTCACCCGCCGTACCCGCATCTCCATCGAGACCTTCGACCGCGGCACGCTCAGCGCCCGCGAGGTGGCCGAGCTGATGGCGCCGGTGCTCGCCTGGGACAAGGAGCAGGTGGAGAAGGAGGTCGAGCACTACCAGAAGCGGGTGGAGGCCGAGCGGGAGTCGCAGCGGCAGCCCGACGACCAGACGGCGGACGCCGCCCGCCTGGGCGCCCCGGACATCGTCCCGCTGTAGCACGCGGTCACGCGGGTCGGCGGGCATCGTCTGTGGCCTGGACCACCGCGCCCGCCGGCGCCGTGATCCGGCCGGATATCGTTCCTTCCGGAAGAACGCGGGAAGGGGCGCGCGATGTCGGACCTCGGACGCTTGGTGGCTGGGCGGTACCGGCTTGTCGAGCGGATAGGCCGTGGCGGGATGGGCACCGTGTGGCGGGCCGA